>JAGBTG010000006.1 GCA_017631435.1 Bacteroidales bacterium
AAAGAGCAGTATGCAACACCCTTACAAAAATTTCCGCATTTTTTATGCATTTTTTGTGCAATTTGCACAAAAGCCAACGTTATGTCAACCAAATCAGCAAAAATGCACAATAAAAGAGCCCATATCTCATGATATAGGGCTCTATACTATGCAATATTCACTAATCTCTGCTATTATCCACTACTCTGCTCATCTTAAGGGCCCGGATAAACTCCGTTCCAGTCAGATTGTCACTGTATGCGATCCTGCCCATATCCAGCAACCTGAAAGCTGCTGCCTCCCTGGGATGTATGGCCTTAAATGCGTTCGTGTAGAGTGCACCTGCCTCCTCATGCAGCATAGGGCTTATGATGCGCGTATTGGGCCGTAGAGGTGTTGTTTTAGGCTCTACATACCATAGCACTCTATCCGGATATTTACGATGCTGCAGGAGTCTGAGGAGAAAAGTAGCATTTGCCTCGTAGTCAAAAACCAGCTCATACATGGTCTCATATGAGCTTATCTTATCTCTCAGATGTGGCTGTTCTTCTCTATCCCATTGCTGGCCTGCGATCATGCCGGCGGAGACTCCGAAGAACATCCCTTTCACGCCTGATCCCTTGCTCTTAACGTCAGGGATATGCACCGCGATCCTTGTATTTGTCACAGTACCATCCTCCAGCTCATATTTATAATCATATACATCGACTTGCCCGGGTTTCATCTTGTTGAAATTGGTAAGCTCGAAATGCCTGAAATATGGGTTAATCCTTGTGATTGTATTACCGATCATCCATACTCTTCCCACTTTTGATCTAAGCACAGTTGATACATATTGCATGAGCTTTCTCGGCTCGTCATACAAAAACCGATCAGATACAAACTCCTCATAGAGGATGGATCCAACCTCCGGGAACTGCATGGACTTATAGGAGCTCTGCACTGATAGAGCATGGATGTGGCCTATTTCCGGCCCTTTTACTATATTCTTACCCTCTTTCCGGGCCAGATAAAAATACTGCTTTCCCTCTGCAGTTATCCTATCATATACTCCATCTGTCAGCTGCATGATCTTATTGTCCTCTACTCTCATGAAATCTCTCCAGTAGCCAACCGGATCCGTCCTTTTCAGATCAATTTCAAATCTCCGGAGATAAGCAAATTGCTCCTTTAGCTCCAGGAACCTCCGGAGAGCCCATTCTTTGACGGCATATGACTTTCCATCGTTCCGGGCCGATATGAGCATGATATACTGGGGATCATATTTATCTATGATCTTATCCAGATCTTTATAAGTTATATAATCACGTTTAATCTTTTCTGCCATTCCTAAGCTCCTCCATATTATCAAAAATATTATCTTCACACCATGATCCTACTTTGTTAGCCCAGTGGAACATATAATCATAACGTTCACCTGTTACATATTCATATAATAGATTATGCAAAGATGCTATAATATCCACCAGGTCTATAGTTTTTGTGTTACTTACTTTATAGTCACCATCTACATAGATATAATCTAAATATCTATTATCAGATAACATGATATAGTCGTTTCTGAAGATATTATATTTTAGCCACTGTGTTATATCATCCATTTTGTTTTTGTCGATCATTTCTCTTTTTCTCCTTTCTTACATTCTCAATCAACGTCCATATAAAATCCACTACCTCTATCCCGGTGAAAAATATGATCATCAAAATGACTGCTCCCATCTACTTATACCTCCTATTTTCTCTCAGCTCTACATCCATCCACAGAGCCTCATAGACTGCATCTATACTCATGCTATACTCAACTCCCTGGAGACAGATGCCATGCTTTTGCTTATTATAATACCGCTTGCCCTCATAATCTTTAAACCAGAAACGTGGCTGCTCATCATTATAGAATGATGCCATCTTACCGCTCTCTTTATATTGGAAAATCATGTTCTTCTTAAAATTATCCAGCGATCCCTGCAGAGTATCCACGCCTTTCCTGCTATCAACTCCGGATACTGTTATATGCAGCTCTCCATCAAGATCCCTGTATGCATATCTCTTAGCTCCCAGAGCCTTAAACTCTGCATACTTACCATCAACCTCAAACAATCCTATATGATGCTCTACTCCATCAGGATCCTTAGGCGATAACCTCTCATAAGGGATCTCATAATGATCACACATATCATGCAGCCTACGGATGATCTCTTTATTGCTTTTCTCCACTGCCTCCCGGAGCTCCGGAGAATCAGGAGCTTTGCAGGAGTCTGTATCATAGTAGCAACATCCTCTCTCTACTCCCACAACAGATGCATCCAGAGGGATTACAGCCTCCATAAATAACCTCCTCCGTGCATATGCCGTGCAATATATGCCCCAGTGATATGCGAAACAGTTAGAGCGACTGTTCCGGAGCTCCTCCAGCTTATCCTCTATCAGCTTATCCGATAATCCAACCGTGCTCCACTGGTCTCCATGCAGCTCCACCTCACCTTTAAATTGCGAAGTCACGCAACACCCATAGATAGAATTGATCCTTTGCTTACTCTTCATATAGAGTGCCTCTGCCATGCCATCTGCAGAGGTAACACCCTTAAGGGAGGTCTTTTGACCATAGAGATCCAGGATATAGAGGATCAGATCCTTGGGCAAAAAGTCCTTAAATGTGCAATATACCTCCAGATACTCTATCTCCTCAATATCATAGCAGCTCCGGATGCAGAACCAGTCCTGCTCTGTCACCACGAGCTCCATCATATCAGCTGAGATCACTCTACCATTATCATAGGAGATCCCCTCCGCTTTTATGGCCTTAGATGCAAGGATGTATGTATTGATATACTTGCTGGATATATTTCTCAGGATAACATGGTATAATATTGCATACTCCTCCGGATCCAGCCTCTCCGCCTTTTCCGGAGTGATCTCTATCCACTTATATGCTGGATACTTATATGCAAGCATGCAGGTGGGATAATCGGATGCGATATCTACAGATAGAATATCATGGAGGATCCTGCCGGCATGGAGATAGGAGGCGTGGGTTATTCCTCCCATAAAGGCCCTCATGAATAGAGTCTGCAGATGCGCGCTGGATGCTGTCTGCTTTTGCACATTCCATATGTACGGCATTTCCACCCTCTCCCGGAGCTCTCGTCTTACTTCGCCGGTCTGCGTCAGAGGGATCCGCTCCAGTCTGCCATATTCCTCATCTCTATAATGCATGATAATATGATGGAGAGTCAGTATATCATATTCACAATAGCCCATTTCAACCGGTGATAATCTGCTTTTCGGATGCCGTAGAATATTATAATCCAGGTCTCCGGATCTCTTCCTTAGATGTGTATATTTCTCTGCACTCTTCTCCAGGGAGAGCCCGGTGAGCATATAGCTGCATCGAAACTCAATATTCAGCTCTTTTATCTCATATCTTATGGGTTTCCGTGGTTTCCGTGCACATAGATTAGTTATCGTATAGTCCTCCATGATATCCAGCAGGAACTCCGTCTCCCATGCAAGATTATGCACCCAGATTATCTTATGCTGGTTAGGATCAGAGATGAGCTTTAGTACCTTTTTAAAATCCTTAAACTCCCTGCCATAATAGATATTGCATTTTCCATCCGCCTCTATGCCAAACATCCATATATATGGCACTCCTACTCTTTCTATCTGTTCATACTCCTCCGGAGGGAGGGAGGGCCGGAAAACATCCCAGCCATCAGGATACTTAAATAGGCTGGTAGTCTCTATATCAAAAGTATAGATCACCTGGCTCCGTTTTCCTCTCTCCTTTGGAGCATCCACCATTAGCTCATACCACTCCATCATAATAGATCCCTCTCTAATCTCTCAGCGGTCTGTAGTCCATAATTGCAGCATTTAGCTCCGCATTTGATATGTCCGGGCTGAGAGTCTTATCAATGGTAGCCTCATTGATAAAATCATAAAAATTCTGCTTATTGAGGCCCTCTTTTAATACTCTCATATGCGCTGTCTTAAATTGATCAGAGTCCAGATAATACTCAGCCACAAGCGCAACCTTTTGGTTTTTGTTTCCCTCCAGATATTTCGCCATCAGGTTAGCATCTCCCTGGATCGCATCTCTTGTCCTCTGGTTTAGCCGGCTTACTTCCTTATTATACTGCGCGACTATATTTGATTTCATGGAATACTCCGACTCTAAAAATGCTTTTGCTATCTGCTGCCTGGTCTCTGCTTTATACTGCTTGCTCATTTTGCTGTTTTTGTTTACCGCAGCCATGCTCTTAAGGAACCGATTAAGAGCAGGATTATCTGATCCTGTAAGTCCCCTCACAGGGCCCTTTACAAGTCTCCTGGCGCGCTGATAGGCTTGCTTTACAAAATCCTTGGTTACACCTTTCCGTCCTGAGGGCATATGATCACCTCCAGTATTTATCCACCATCAGCCGGAGGATCTTGATAACATCCGCCTTTTTGTAATAAGGCGATCCATAGAGCCGGAAATGCTCAATATATGCAAGCACCTCATCCCTGCTCTGCTCCTTTTTACTCTTTTTCTTCTCCGCCATTTTTCTACTCCTTTCTTATTAAAATAGGCCCCGGAAAAATCTCCAGGGCCCGGTGATTAGGTTACATATTTACTTATTATCAAAACCATCCCATACATCAGCAATCTCACCATCCTGCAGGATATCCACTGCAACCGGATAGATGGAGCCATCTTTCTGCCGGATCCGGATAACAACCTGAGATCCGGGAGCTGTCAGCTCTACCGCTCCATTGATCCAGTCCGAAAAATTGAATTTTTCATTGCCATACCGGCAAGGAAAATCATAGAGACTGGAAAGATTGATATATCCATTCCTCTCTTTGTACCAGTCAGGGATGAAAGAGCTTTTTGTCTTATCATAGGCTGTTATCTCATCATAGGGGAGATCATCTCCATTTATTGTGATCCTGTATTTCTCTTTTTTATCCCATCTGGTAGTACCAAAGAGGGCCTTTGTTACAGCTCCCTCAATATAGATATCACTGTTCTTCTCCGGAGCTTTCGTCTCCGCTGCTGCTTTCGTCGTTTTCTCTGCCATTAGTTTCTACCTCCTTTTCGTTTTCCGGCTCACTATCGTTATTATCAGCCATGTTATTGATATGCCCCTTTAGGGCCTCCATTGTGCTCTGTATTGTTTTCTGCACAATATCATCTACCTCTGCCCTGGTATATGTTGCTTTATTTTCTATGCCGTGGGCAGCTGCTTGCTTATCGTCCTCAAGGAACGCATTAACAAATGCATCATCAATCATCTTTTCACCTCCTCTCCGATGCTGGATGATATCAGATCAAGCTCCAGCCGGATCAACCGGATCCACTCATCCTTATACTTGGATGGATGAGGAGCTTGCTTGATCTCTTCTCTTCGTATCGCGATCAGATGCAGCATCCTGCTGCGTTCTTCATTTGTCATAATCATACCCCAAACCTTTCAAGTAATCAATGCGATTATTGATTGAGTACCAGTATCTCTTATTTTCTCCTCTGTAATATTCCTCCAGCCGGTAGAGATGTTTAAAAACCAGCTGCATATCATCATCCGGATAGTCAGCATTTTTGTGGATATACTTAACGCATCTCTTATACTCATTCAGTGTGCACCAGTCCGGATCTGCTATTCTTTCCACAAAAAATGTTATCTCTGATCTCTTCGTGATCCCCTCATATCTTATCCTGATATTGTCTCTTTCCATTCTCTCATCCTTTCCGCCTTTACTCGTTCCCGGCTTTTATAAAATTTGCACGGCTTGCCTCCAAAATCGTTATTATTTAGGCATACGCAAGCTCTCTTTCCGTTTATATCCATGTTAGCAAAGCATCTATATGCATTGCAGGCCGGGAACTTATCACCATTCAGATATATGAATTTTGTCATTTAACTCCTCCTATGCACATTTTATTTTCAGCATCTCCAGATAATCAATGCTGTAATTCTCATAATGCCAGTCCTTTGTGTTGATCTCTCCATCCTGATCTGTCTCATACTCCGATATCTTACAGAGTGCCATGCCGGCCTTTTGATCAATCGTTATCACCATGATATCCCGGTCATTCAAGTAATCATAATAGATCTCTCCCTCTGCAGGTGCTTTGGTCATTCTTTCCAGCGTCATGTTGTTACCCTCCTTAATCGCAATAATAACTAAAGATCTTACCTTTTCTATCCATCTTATACCAAACTGATCCGCAGGTGAAATGTAGTATAAATTTTGCATAGTCAGCACTTACACTGATTCCCTCTAATACCAGATTATTCCCATACTCACACGGCAGGTAATTATAATCATTTTCCATCTTGATTCCTTTTTTCCTTAATTCTTTCTTAAATCTGTTCATTCTTTCCTCCATTCTACCGGGCTCTCCGGTGCGCAGTATTTTGTTGCTGAGGATCTTATCCTCATTGTCAATAGTATCATAATAAATACACATTGAGAATCTCGGAAAATCTCACAAAAATAGAGCCCCAGATTTTCTCCAGGGCCCTGAAAATTTATGCAAAATTACCATACATAAGAGATAAAATTTGCAATGTCAGCACAGATGGACTGTTTGAAATTGAAGAGCTGCACCCAGTTGTACTCTCCCTCCTCAAGCTGGGTGGTCATGGTCACTCCTATGTTTCCACCTCTGCTGTGAGTGATCACCTCATGCTCATTAAGGTTATCTGTCCTGGTTTCGCCGGAATTGTATGTTGTCTTATCCTTTCTCCCGGTAAAACTCTGAGTATCGTAGGAGTCATAATTCTGCTCATCCTTGCGCTGGTTAAAACTCCGCTCATCCTTAACATTGTTGTAGGTGGTGGTATCTTTCCGGAGGTTAAATGATGTAGTCTCCTCATAAGGATCTGTACTGCCGGATCCGTCCTTTCCGTATGTTGTTGCTACCTTGCCATTATCCACCGTCTTATCTGTATCCAGAAATGCTGCAGAGTCAAAAGTTGTCCGACTGTTGGTAGGCCCTCCGGAGTGGCTCTCTACCATGGATCCATCTTTAGTTACCTTTTCGGTTCCGGAGGGCTCCAGCGTTTCATTACCGGTTCTTGTATTAGCCTCAGTCCCGCTCATCTCCATCCAGTCCTTACCTTTTCTCTCCAGTTTCTGAGATCCAAGATACTCCAGAGTATCATCACCGCTCTTTGTGTTTCCCTGTGTGCCGGTATTCTGCCGGTCTCGTTCGATGCGCTCCGTGCCGTCCACGTTCCAGAGAGGATTATATTCTGCTGTATAGAGAGTCCAGAGATGCCTGTATTTATATGCATTGATCATAAATAGAGCATCTATCTGCTCCAGCGCATCCTGCCGGCTCTCCACATAATCGAATAGATCCCGGTTGCCATGCAGCACTCTCAGCATATTATCCAGCTCTGCATGGCAGTATAGATACCAGTCATCAGAGTTATATGCATTATTGTTATCCGGGATGATTGATCCCTCCCGAAGGAGATCTTTAATTTTGTTCATGTTCTTACCTCCTTAAGATGCTTTTGTGTATCTTATAGTTACACACATATCACCTGTATAACCAGCCAGTCTGTAAGTTATATCACCATATTTTTCCAAATGAGTACGAGCGAACAAACTAACATCTAAAAATTCATTTAGATCTAAAATAGAATGACCGTCATTAAGTGCGATATATCCGCTCGTAATAAATGCAATTCCAAATGATATACCTGTTTCTATGGTTCCTGCTCCTGTAATATTACTTTTTGTAAATGTTCTTTCGTATAGTGTAGAGCCGTCTATCCAGGTGCCTACAATTTTCTCAGTTTCGGAGTAATTATCCAGCACCTCTATATCATCCAGCTCATCCTTAATCTTCGCGCTGCTCCATGTATCCTGAGAGCTAACAGTCTCATCATCAATCTCCGCCTTATCATTAAGCTCTGAATTGATCTTATCACTGCTCCAGGTATGATCTTCTGCTATCTGATTATCTGCAATCAGTCTATCAGCCATTACAGCAGCCTGCTCTGCAATCCTTTCGCTGCTCCATGTTTCGGTAAGATTCTGCCTATTGTCTGCAATTTTGGCAAACCCGAGGCTCTCCACAACATCCTCTATCTGATCAACCGTTGCAAAATCATCAGGGAAAGTATAACCATCCACCTCAGAGATGCTCTCCAGAGTCTCATCATCAATAACATGATCATCAATTACTACCGGGCCTTGTCCGGAATAGATGATTGTATCATCATCCAGGATCCGGATGCAGTAATATCCTTTTCCCTTGCTGGTAGTCATTTGCTCTGTCTGAGTGAGTATGCCGGATGTAAGATCTGCATAGACCACATTATCATCCGGCTTGAGCATCATAAACTTGAGACTGTAGTCTGTCAGATCCTCAGGCTCTCCGGCCTCATTGATCACCTCAAACTGGATCTCACGACCTTTCTCTTCGCTACGCATGATGATAGGTGCAAGCCTACTCTGCGTCAGGTTGATTGTTATTGTCTGCGTTACCATCTGCATTATCCTCCTTTACCTGGAATGTTTTCCGATCATATGCCGGATTTATCTTTACTGTTATATTCGTGCCAAAATGCTGATTTACTCTCTCCAGCCCGGCCTGCCTTTCCTGCAGCATATCATCCAGGTTAATGAGGAGCAGCTGCTCATCCGCTGTAACCTCATCCTCCGTTAGCTGGGCCCTTTTCTGCTCCTGCTGGAACTTGACACCGATCTCCCGGAAAAATGTTGCCAGGATCTTATCTCGTGCAATGAGGAGATCATTGAGATTGTCCGATGTCCTGGGAGTAATATCCACGTTTCGGAAAGTTTCCAGGAAGGAGGGATCTGTGAGTGCAGCGCGCTCTCCGACCTCAATCCTTGCATTAAAGTCCTCAAGCTGCGTAGCCATGGCCTGAGTCTGAGCAGTAGGATAGGATACAAACCTGGAATTGATCATATAAATATCAATGCTGCTCTCTATATCCGCCAGCATCCGTGCATATCTCCGGATGTATGTTGATAGTCCGGAGTCCACCACTTGAACCCGGAGCACTGATCCCTGGATCC
The DNA here is from genome assembly GCA_017631435.1 of Bacteroidales bacterium. Classification (GTDB taxonomy): domain Bacteria; phylum Bacteroidota; class Bacteroidia; order Bacteroidales; family UBA932; genus Egerieousia. The sequence goes on from JAGBTG010000006.1 coordinate 9,022, forward strand.
GATTGTTATAGATGATCTCTGCATCCTTGCCGAAAGTCAGATTTTTAAATGGGATCAGTGCATTTCCAAAAGTCGCATTTGTGGGACGGTAATACTCATCAAATCCATAGAGCTCTGTTATTGTGGTTAGTAATCTGCCCTTACTCTCGAAGATTGCAGCATGACCGGTGAGCATCAGATTGAGCTCAAGCTCCCGGGCCGGTAAAGACTCCGGGAGGCCGTCATATTCATAGATACCAAGGATGTAATTGAGGAGTTTAAAATACCAGTAATCAAAACCATTGATCACATCAGCAACATTATAAATGCGCTGCAGCTCTTTTACTCTTCTTCTTATCTTGCTCATAATTTAATCCCTTTCCGGGAGGATCACTCCCTCTTTTAGTAACCGTTCAATCTCTTCCTTTTCTGCATCCGTTGCGCCTGAGATCTGATTATCTATAACAGAATCTACCATTGTATATCCCTCCAGTTTTTCCAGCTGGTAAGTAATAAATGATGGATAACCAACATAAGAGCTATAACCTCCGGGCATATGCTGTATAGGCCTGATCAGGAAGAGGCAAGGCCTCCGCTCTGATAATGCTGCCATGGATCCTGAGTAGCTGCCTGATCTGGAAATCTGTGGCCCCTCAGATGCTGCTCCGATTGCTCCCATTACTCCAGCAGCAAATCCTCCCAGGTTTCCGGCAAGCAGGCTTGCACCGGCTTTTATACCCTCAATCATTTGATTTTTATAGGTTCTGCCATAGTTAGCACCTGTTACTGGTACATGAATCATGCAGTTGCCATGGAACTGATAACATACAGCGCTTAAATATTTACCGTTCTTTTTAGTTTTTTTGCACCATACTTTAACCGCGCAATCTCCGGAGAGACAATCAATCCAGTAAATAACGTTGATTGTACCATCCATGATATCATCAATTTTCAGATCCACAAATCCGACTGCCGGGAGATATAAGCTTGCTTGGGTGAAACTGCCATAATCCAGGCAATTAGACCAGTTTTCCGGCACCGTCAGAGTGCCCATATCCAGTTTAACATATTGATGGAGCAGAGGATACATAGGTATACCGCTATCAACATTTCCAAAGTGCACATTTGATGTCACAGTTGCCCGGATGGATGAGAGATCCAGAGGCAGGATCCCAAACATGATTATAGAATCCATAGGATCTGAGTATAGCTTATGCATATTCTCCTCAAATCCACTGCTCCACATATAAGAGGCAAGAGCTTTAAGCTGTGCATTTGTCGGAGAGAAAAGTGTTAAAAATCCTGTATCAACCGCACTGAGAGAGATAGGATCTGTGGGAGGGAAGTCCTCACCATTGTATCCATAATCCTGCCCTTTAAAACCTCCGCCAGGTAAAGAGGGATCCTCTTCAAAATTATCCACTCTCCACGCATCTGCAATATCCAGAGCATCATATATCCACTCTGCTCCAAATCCGATTGTACCGAGAGCATATGACGGCTCTGTCACATCATTAGCATTTAACCAGTTTGTCCAGGCGGCTTCCCCTACTCGGAAATAATGCGGAGTTTCGCCGGAATAGGGAACCGGTGCAGTCGCATCATAATTGCGGATATGTGTGCACATGATCAAATCAACCGATGCACCTCCACGGTACCAGTCTGCATCATGCGCCGGATATCCTATTTGCACATAAGGATAGAGGGCCTGATTTTGCTTGAAAAAGAAAATTGTATTGTTAGCCAGATCAAATGGATTGATACTATCCGGAGTTGAGGATATTCCACCATAAGTAGGATAATCTGTACCAAGCATTATCCAGTTATTCCATGGTGCGTTCTTAGGAATTGTATCATCAGCCGGGATAAGTCCTGTGCTGGAATTTGCCCATTTAACAAAGCACCGGAGACCATTATTATCTGTGTGCTGGTAGCCGATAGCAAAAACATTATTACCATTACTATCCGCACATACCAAAACCTCAGAATCCTCAGAAAAGAAACCATTCTCCATCCAGTACTGAGCAACAATAAATGGTTCTGCCATGGAAGTGATAATTGTCCTTGACTGAGGAGATCCACTATACTCTCCTATAACAATATTCTGTCCAAGAAATTGCATACCTGTAGCCATTATGATTCACCTCCTATTGCCAGAACATAAGAGCCATTATCATCCATAGCAGATGGAAATGGGAGAGATACCACATCTTTTGGAAGTATGCTCTTAAACATCTCATCTCCCAGGTATAGATTAGATTTAAACTTGCTTGCCTGCCGTGCAATAACACACTGCAGCTTGTCTATGTCAGTGTGATAACTCATCAATACATCAACATGAGCATGGATATATAACCGCTGAGCTCCTACCTCTATGTTATTGATAAAATAATACCTATGGAGATCCGATATCTCCATATAATTTGATGTCATGATATCAGCATCATAGGAAACCTCAAAAACAGGATCTATAATGGATGTATCTCTTTTAATATGTCCGGAAAGAGTCGCTTTGAGATTTTTTCCTGATCCTGTATCAATCAGTGTTTTAACCGTGCACCGCCTATCATCTTTCACATCATAAAATTTGATCTGCATACTTTCCTCCTATTCTATATATTTAATTCCATTTTCCTCTGCACAACACCATCCATCTACCCGGAGCCATGTCCGGCCTCCGCTCTTGACCACCTTAAGACAGTGCACCTTGTCACCCTTAGAGAGATCCAGGAGGATATCATCTTTAATGGATGCACCTGTTCTGAGTCTCAGAGGCCCCTTACAGGTTACGGTATAGATACCATCACGCACATAATAGGGCTCTGGTTTTGCATCATATGCCGGTGATCCGTAGCCGTAAATATATGAATCTGTGAGAGAGTAATTATGTTTTGCAACATACCAGGTATTTTGTCCGGAGTTTCCCTCTACAGTATGCACCCTGTTATCCTTAACCTCTGTCACAATCCCAACATGAGAGAGCCCTGCAGAATTTTGGAAATAAATGATATCTCCAGGAGTCGGAGAGTGCTGCTCCTTAGGCCATGCCCGGCCTGCAGACTTGAGATAATTGTATGAGTATTTTACGACTGCACCATAGTTATTGTATGCCGGACGGTTGAGGATCTTACGCGCCTCCTCAAGGCCGTAGTTTTTTACAAAGCAGTAATCTACAAACGTGCTGCACCACTGCTCTCCATTCACTTTATGGATCCATTCCTTATTATATTCCTTATAGAGATACCATGGAACTGAGTCTATATATGCTCCATAGATTGTCTTGTTCGTTCCTTTTGGATCCTCACAGGTACCGACCTGTGAAAGTGCAAACCGTACTATCTCAGATGCATTGCTCATTACTTATCACCTCCATCCAGTTTATCACATAACCGCTGCAGAGCTGCTGTATTATTGTTGAGAGCATCACTCATCTTTTGGATCTCTTCCTTGTGCTCCTTTTGCATATCCTTAACCTCTTCCCGGTATGAGTCTGTCTGATATTTGACATACCATCCCATACCAAGACATGCGACAATCGGAAAACCTACCGAAGAAATAAGCTGGATAACATCCATTTCTATCATCTCCTTTCAAAAGTGGCCCACCTGGAGCTGTAACCAGATGGGCCTTGCCAGAGGGCTATCATTATGTGGAGGTTAGACCACTAATAGCTATTATTATGTTACGGAGTCGGCGGAGTGATCACCGGATCAGCCAGGGCAATCACGCATACCGATTCACTCAAATCTATATAGTGCATGATATTTGCCATGGATGCATAGTTTGTATAACCGTCGATATTATTACGATCAGATGCAGTTTTAACCTGGTACTTACCGATTCCGATAGCCTCCCGATCTGCAAAGCATCCGAGTACATAGTCACACTGTACCTCATCACCGGACTCAACCTTAACATTGATCTGCATAGCAGAGGATGCTGCCGGGATCGGAGTTGTTCCACTTCCCTGGAAGAGCTTGATCTCCTTGTAATAAGGCATAGACACAAGATCCTTGTGGAAAGTATCAGCCTCCATAAAGGACTTTGATGCCTGCACAAATTGACTATGTAGCCAGATGTGCATATTGTCTCTTGTGGTTCTCCGGGCTACCTTAGTGCCATCAGGGAAAGCCTCATTATAGAGCACAGACGGTGTATCCATGTAAGAGATGATCAGATCAATCTGAGCAGATGCCCACCGCAGGAACTCCGGAGATCTAAGAGCCTCCTCTGCCGTCATTGTACCGGCCGGAGTAGTCAGATTGTTATAGATATCCAGCAGATTGATATAAGCAGCACTGGATGCATCTGCCTTTTCAGCGATCATAGCAGAGATAGCCGAGAGAGATACAGCATTGATCTTTTCGATCATGCTCTTCTCCATAGAATCTGTAATTCCATTGATAAATGCCAGCATCTCCTGAGCACTGATAAATGCAGAGTTGAGCAGCGGCTCATCAGGTACAGTGCAGCGCACTCTCCAGGTTGATGTGCCCTTAAAATAAATAACTTTCGTTACCGGCAGAGTAACATCGAACTGATCCGGAGTAAAACCAGGATCTGCGATGTCCCAGGCGGTATTATTATCTGCTGCCGGAATATCAAAATTGATCTTGGCAAGCATAGCCCCGAACTCAAATTCGTTACGGAGCAGGCCGGGAAACTCAACCTTTGTATCCAGAGTACGGACAATAGTCTTGCCGATTCTGTCCACCAGAGCCCCAACAAACTTATCATATAAATTTGATGCACTGATCTGCTCACCCAGTGCCCGGAGACCGGTGGTGTCTGTTACAGCTACAGCAGTCTCACCAAACAGCTGCGACTGGATTGAGTTTACAATATTGTAAACCTGCGATACTTTCATAACCTTATCCTCCTTTACTGTATTTTATAGGTTATTTATACACATTGTACAATATTGTATGGAACAAATGCAATAGATTTTTGTCGAAATTGCTGATTTTGGTTGACATAATGTTAACTTTTGTGCAAATTGCACAAAAAATGCATAAAAAATGCGGAAATTTTTGTAAGGGTGTTGCATACTGCTCTTT
>JAGBTG010000031.1 GCA_017631435.1 Bacteroidales bacterium
AATGGTATTCGATATGGATACCCCTGGCAACTTGCAGAAGCTTATTGCCGGCGAGCAGATAGGTACCCTTGTACACAATTAAGACAAAACTGTCGGGAAATAAAAAGAGAGAAATAAATTAAATATTAAGTACTATGGATATTAGTGTTTCAAAAGATTGTATTGCGCAAGCAAAAGAGAAAATGAGCAAAGCTCTTGCGCACTTGGATGATGCGTTGAGAAACTTCAGAGCAGGTAAAGCTAACCCTGCAGTGTTCAATGCTGTAATGGTGGATTACTACGGTAGCCCAACACCTGTTCCTCAAGTTTCAAGTATTACTACTCCTGATGCAAAAACAATTCTAATCCAGCCTTGGGAGAAAAAACTTATTGCTGCTATTGAGAAAGCTATCATGGATGCAAATCTTGGCTTCACTCCTCAAAATAATGGCGAGCAGATCAGAATCAACATCCCTGCACTTACTGAGGACCGCAGAAAGGAGCTTGTAAAACAGGCTAAAACTGAGGGTGAGACTGCAAAAGTAAGCGTAAGAAATGCACGTAGAGATGTTATTGACGCTCACAAGAAATACCAGAAAGAGGGTCTTCCTGAGGATGTTTGCAAAGATGCAGAGGCAGTGATCCAGAAAGAGACTGATGCTTTCAACAAGAAGATTGATGAGGTAATTGCAGCAAAAGAGAAAGAGATTATGACAGTGTAATTGAAAAGCCGGCCCAGCCGGCTTTTTTTATTGCCATCCATGATGTGGATAGGATTCCCCCTGGAATTTTGTATTTTTGCACAGTAATTCAGGAGGCAGAAGATGATAGTTTGTATAGCAGAGAAGCCGTCGGTGGCAAGGGATATAGCGCAGGTGTTGGGTGCAACCACAAAAAGGGATGGATACATTGAGGGAAACGGATACCAGGTAACCTGGACATTCGGCCATTTGTGCACCCTCAAGGAACCGCACGACTACACCCCGCAGTGGAAGGGATGGGACATATACAAGCTCCCCATGATACCTCCCCGCTTTGGAATTAAGCTCATTGAGAACCCTACATATATAAAGCAGTTTAAGGTGATTGAGCAGCTGATGCAGAACGCGAAAATGATTGTAAACTGCGGTGATGCCGGCCAGGAGGGAGAGCTTATCCAGCGCTGGGTAATGCAGAAAGCCGGAGCCAAGTGTCCGGTAAAGAGACTCTGGATCTCCTCACTTACAGAGGAGGCCATAAGGGAAGGATTCAACAGCCTCAAAGACGAGTCTGAGTACCAGCTTCTTTACGAGGCAGGCCTTGCCAGGGCCATTGGCGACTGGCTCCTTGGAATGAATGCCACCAGGCTCTATACATTAAAGTACGGCCTCAACAGGCAGGTCCTCTCCATTGGCAGGGTACAGACCCCAACACTTGCCCTCATTGTTAACCGCCATCTTGAGATTGAGAACTTTGTACCGCAGGCCTACTGGGAACTCAAGACCGTATACAGGGATACAACATTCTCCGCTACAAAAGGAAAATTCAACTCGCAGGAGGAAGGCGAGGAGTTTCTCAAGACTGTTCAGCAGGAAGACTTTACAGTAACGGATGTAACCCACAAAAAGGGTACTGAATACGCTCCACGCCTGTTCGACCTCACCTCCCTGCAGGTTGAGTGCAACAAGAAGTTCGGCTACTCGGCCGAGGATACCCTGCAGACAATCCAGTCTCTGTACGAGAAAAAGATAACCACCTATCCAAGGGTAGATACCACATATTTGAGCGACGACATTTTTCCAAAATGTGCCGGCATCCTCAATGGACTCACTGAGTACCAGCACCTTCTGCAGCCGCTCAGAGGAAAGAAACTTCCCAAGAGCAAGAAAGTGTTCGACTCCTCAAAAGTAACTGACCACCATGCAATTATCCCTACCGGAGTGCAGCCTCAGAACCTCTCGGACATGGAGAGGAAGGTGTTTGACCTGGTAGCCCGCAGATTTATTGCAGCTTTTTATCCCGACAGCAAAATCTCCACCACCACAGTCCTTGGAAAAGTGGGGAAAGTGGAGTTCAAAGTGTCGGGAAAACAGATCCTTGAACAGGGATGGAGGGCAGTCTTTGCCCAGGGAGGCGCCTCATCTGCCGAGGAGGGGGAAGAGAAGGAGCAGGAAAAGACACTTCCGGAATTCACTGTAGGAGAAAGCGGTCCGCATGCACCGCAGCTGCAGGAAAAATGGACCCAGCCTCCAAAACCGTACACCGAGGCAACCCTGTTGAGGGCAATGGAGACCGCCGGCAAACTGGTGGATGATGAGGAGCTGCGCGATGCCCTTAAGGAGAACGGTATAGGCCGCCCATCAACCAGGGCCGCCATAATTGCCACGCTGTTCAAAAGGGAGTACATCCGCAAGGAGAAGAAGAATCTCCATCCAACCCCTACCGGTATTGAGCTTATAGGCCTCATTAAGGAAGAGCTGCTCAAATCGGCCCAGCTCACCGGAATCTGGGAAAAGAAACTCCGCCAGATTGAGAAGAAAGAGTATCAGGCCGCGCAGTTCCTGCAGGAGCTCAAGGATATGGTTACCGGGATTGTAACCACAGTGCGCAGGGACACATCAAACAGAAGAAGTACATATTAGAATGTTCCTGCAATTCGTCTGCTACGCCAGATAGGGTAACCGGGTAAAAAACAAAGAGGGCAACCTTTTGTTACCCTCTTTCTATATTCGTCGGGAGTAAGATTACTCTCTGATAGCTTTGATACCTGGAAGCTCAATTCCCTCAAGGTACTCCAACATTGCACCACCACCTGTAGAAACGTAGCTTACTTTGTTTGCGTAGCCCATCTGGGTAACAGCTGCTACAGAGTCACCGCCACCTACAAGGGTAAACGCGCCTTTCTCTGAAGTAACTTTTGCAAGGATCTCAGCAATGTAGTTGGTGCCTTTTGCAAAGTTAGGCATCTCAAATACACCTACAGGACCGTTCCAAAGGATAGTTTTTGAGTTCATAAGAACCTCCTCCCATACTGCAAGGGTTGCAGGAGCGGCATCCATACCCTCCCAGCCCTCTGGGATCTCAAAGTTGTTTACAATCTGGGTGTTTGCATCGTTAGAGAAATCGTCTGCAATAACAACCTCTTTAGAGAAATAAAGCTTAACGCCTTTCTCCTCAGCTTTCTTCATGATGTTAAGAGCAAGCTCCATCTGGTCATCCTCGCAAAGTGAACGGCCAATCTTGCCGCCCTGAGCCTTAACGAAAGTGTAAACCATACCGCCACCAATGATCATGTTGTCAACTGCATCAAACAAGTGCTCGATGATACCAATCTTTGAAGAAACTTTAGCACCGCCAACGATAGCAGTTACAGGGTGCTCAGCACCGTGAAGAACTCTGTCAATAGCCTTGATCTCGCCCTCCATGATGTAACCGAACATCTTGTCGTTAGGGAAATATTTTGCAATTAGTGCTGTAGAAGCGTGAGCGCGGTGAGCTGTACCGAATGCGTCGTTGATGTAGCAGTCTGCGTATGAAGCCAAAGTCTTCACAAACTCTTTCTGGCTCTCTTTAACCTGAGCCTTAGCCTCTTTCTTCTGCTCATCGGTAGCATCCTCAGCCAAACCGCGTGGTTTGCCCTCCTCCTCAGCGTAGAAACGCAAGTTCTCAAGAAGAAGAACCTCACCAGGTTTAAGGGCTGCAGCAGCCTCCTGTGCTTTCATGCAATCGTCGCAGAACTGAACTTTGGTGCCAATAAGCTCCTCAATTCTGTAGATGATATGTTTTAGAGAGAACTTCTCGGTAACCCCTTTTGGTCTGCCAAGGTGAGACATTAGGATAAGTGCACCGCCACCTGCAAGAACCTTCTTGATGGTAGGGACAGCAGCACGGATTCTGGTGTCGTCAGTAATCTTGAACTCAGCGTTCAATGGAACGTTGAAATCAACTCTGGCAATGGCCTTTTTGCCTGAGAAATCGTAAGTTTCAATACTCTGTTGCATTTCTTGTACTATTTAATGTTATTGTCTTCTGTTTTTTTGCGTGGCAAAAATAAGAAAAAAATCAAAATTAAGCGTATCTTTGAACTTTATAACCATTAGAAAGGCAATAAGTTGTAGTATGCTTTTACAGTCACCGCAAAATTGGAAGGATTACGAGCTTATAGACTCGGGTAATTTTGAGAAACTTGAGCGATTCGGCTCATTCATATTGGCTCGACCTGAGCCCAAGGCACTTTGGACCCCATCACTCTCTGCAAAAGAGTGGGACAAACTGGCACACACCAGGTTCACTGCCGGCGCAGGCTTTGGAAAAAGCGGCAAGGAGGATACCGGAACATGGAAAATGCTCAAGAAAATGCCTGAGCAATGGTATATCAGATATAATCTTCCCGACAGTTTCTTCAAGCTCCGCCTTGGACTCACCTCATTCAAGCATGTAGGTGTATTCCCCGAGCAGAGCCCCAACTGGGAGTTCATATATGAGCAGAGCAAACGCCTTGTTGAGAAATTTGAGGCCAAAGGGATAGACCCGGTAACCGGAACCGTCCGCAAGCCTAAAGTACTCAACCTGTTTGCCTACACCGGTGCTGCATCATTGGCAGCAAGATGTGCCGGAGCTGACACAACCCATCTTGATTCTGTAAGACAGGTAGTTACCTGGGCAAAAGGAAACATGGAAAGCAGTGGCTTGGACAACATCCGCTGGGTAGTTGAGGATGCCCTCAAATTTGCAAAAAGGGAGGCAAAAAGGGGAAACAAATACAACGGCCTCATCATGGACCCCCCTGCATATGGCCATGGTCCCGACGGCGAAAAATGGAAACTTGACGAACTCCTTTATGAGTTCCTTCAGGAGGTTGCAAAAATCCTTGATCCCGACGATGCATTCATGGTACTCAACCTGTACTCCAACGGATACTCCGCAATGTTGGGGGATACCGCAGTGAGAAGTGCATTCGGCATGCTCAACGGCAAGGGCAAAGGGGAACTTACTTGTGGTGAACTTCTTTTGAAAGACAATTTTGGCAAGGCAATACCTTTGAGCGTATTCAGCCGCCTTGTAAGATAATAACAGTTTGCAGTTATGATGTTATCAGTAAACTGGGATGTGAGTCCCGTAATATTCAATATAGGAAGCTTCCAGCTCCGCTATTACGGCGTCCTTTTCATTATAGGATTCTACTTGGGCTATTATATGTTCAGGCATTTCTTCCGCAGGGAGAACAAACCGCTTGAACTGCTCGATACCTTGCTGTGGACCCTTATGATCTGCACCATCGTTGGTGCAAGACTTGGACATGTGCTGTTCTACCAGCCCGATTACTACCTTGCAAACCCTCTGGAGATTCTGAAAGTATGGCATGGAGGTCTTGCCAGCCACGGCGGCACTATAGCCATAATGATTGGAATGTGGTGGTTCGTTAAAAAATATGGCCGCAAACACAACTTCGGCTACATCTGGCTGCTGGACCGTCTGGCCGTTGCAACCGCCTTTGCAGCAATGTTCATCCGTCTGGGAAATCTCATGAACTCAGAGATTTACGGCCATGAGACCTCGCTTCCTTGGGGATTTGTATTCCTGCAGAACGGCGAGACAGTGGCAAAGCACCCAACCCAGCTGTATGAGGCGCTTGCATACTTGTGCACAGGTGTAATCCTGTGGTGCATCTACAAATACGCCCTTCCAAAAATCAAAGAGGGACTTCTATTGGGCATTTTCTTTATAGGAATTTTCCTTTCCCGTTTCTTCATAGAGTTTGTTAAGGAGAACCAGGTAGGCTTTGAAGAGGGAATGGCCCTCAATATGGGACAGCTTCTCAGCATCCCGTTTGTGCTGCTGGGAATATTCCTGATTGTAAGGAGTTTCCGTTCTGGAACACCTGCGGCGTTGAGGGAAAGTGGCAGTAAGCCGAGAGGTTAAGAATGCCAATAAGCTTTGTCTACATCTGGTATTCTATTCAAACATATTCAGTTTATCTAATATTTTTGATTTGATATCATCAAAACCGGGTACTGCATTAATTTTACGTATAACAGTATCTTTATTTTCTTCTGGATACATCATGTCATCACACATTTTCTCTTTATATAAACAAGAATTAGTTTCCAATACACTTAGTAAAGTTGTGCAGTTGTTATAATTCATAATGATTGATGCTATTCCCAAAGCCCTATATTGCGATAATTCAACATTGTTTTTATGCTCATTGTAAGATTTGAGCAATGTAATCATCTCATCTTCACTAATTTTTTGAGATGTATTTGCTTTATAGATAATGCTGTATATTTTCTGTAATGAATCAAGTACTGTGAGTTTGTCCAGTAATTTTATTTTTGCATTATCAAAGCCTTCTACATGCTTTATATTGCTCATTACTATATCTCCTTCATTCGTTGACATCAAGTCATAACATATATCATCTCTCACCAAATTTGGGTTGTTTTCCAGTAAACGTAAAAAAGTTAAGCAGTTTTCGCGACTCTTTGTAATGGCAACTACTCCACAAGCCCTATTTTGCGCCAATTCTTCATCGTATTCTTGTAATTGATATGATTTCAGTAACTTTAACATTTCATCTTCGTTAATTACCTGAAAAACAATTACTTTATTTGTAATATGATATATTTCATTTATAGAATTGTCATGGTTGTTTATTGTTGTTTTGCAATTAGGTCTTTTGGTTGCATATTGTTCTGAATTGTTTGATTTGCAAGAAAGTGCCCCGCATAGTATTATTGTGAGTATGTATATTTTTTTCATAGTGCATTACTCCGTGTAATAATTATTTTTCCTGTTGAAGTTCCAGTAATAGAATTGTTTTTATTCCATTTAAAATGCTTGAAAAAATCCTCTGCATCATCTGGATGAAAGTTACACAACCTTCAGATTCTCTACTTGTAGGGCCCTTTTTGTCACTATATCCACTGTGTACATTGACTATTTATTGGACACTGATGCTCTCTAATAAATTGGAATAAACAATCCCCTGTACCGGATTTTTTAGTTCAAATGATGATTTTATATCATCCCTATAATTCAAGATTAATTTTACACCGTAATAAGAATCCCAATTTAATGCACTAAGTTCACCCAACTTTATGGATAAAGTGTATTTAGTTGGCACCCCAGGATTTAATCCCAATATTTCATCCTTTTGCAGGATTGTTATATATGCCAATTGAGATGTTGTTACAGGAATATAAGACCTCACATTATTGTGCAACCTAAAATTTCTATCTGAATTTTTTTCTGGGAATATTTGAATAATTAATGTGGAACTTTCCAACATTGTGGTATCGGGCCTTATTAATGAAATTTCCACATCTGACATATTTGTAAATTCCATATCCAAGTAAAAGGTTCCATTCATAACCCTAGCGTCCAATAATTCTATAGATACAGATTGGTTATTAATTTTATTAGCCCAATCATATGGATAATAGTAGTTCTGACAAAAATCAGGAATCTCTATAAATTTGAAAATCAATAACAATAATATGATTTTTATTACTTTTACCATATATCAACAACTTTATAAGGTTTAACTTCGGGGAGTTTTACTTTTTTCGAGTAATATGCGGGTCCTACATCTATTCCGTATGCACACATTTCAAATTCATCACCTGATTCAACATATATACCATGTTCGGAATGAGTCTTTAAAAAATTCCCCACATGCGTTAATTCATGAAATATGGTTGATTCAACCAAAACTGTTGCAGCTTCTGTTTCCAATGCGTTTCGAGCCCTTCCCAAAAGTAAGCATATTTCTTACCTCCTCCTCATTCAAACTACTAGTGCGATAAAAGGCTTTTTTAAAATCATCTGATTTATTATCCCAATCATTTAGTATTTGTCTTAAATATGCTGCAAGCGCAGGGTATTTTTTCTCTGTACTTTCAAGGGAATTGTTGCTATATATCAAAGAACCTATGTAGTGGTATCCGTTGCCGCTGTTGTCCTGTACGCTGTACTTGCTTCCGTCTGCAAACCAGGTGTAGGTGGCTTTTGTGGTACCGCCCTGGGATACTTTTTGTGGCAAGTTAAGGATATTGTAGGTTATCTGCAAGTTTTTCAGGCCGTCAGTGGTGGCATTGCCGTTGTTGTCATAGCTATAGGTGGCTGATGCAATTGCCGTGCCGTTGTTTGTGCCGGTTATTGAGGTTATCTTGTTGCCGGTATAATTGTAAGTGTAGTCGTCTTGCAGAGATGACGCGTATCGCTGCAGGGTCTTTATGTTGCCGTTACGGTCGTAGGTTATTCCTTGCTCGGTGTAACTGTTCTGGGCGGATGCGGATGAACCTGAATATCGGGAAGAAAAGCCCTTCCTTTTAAAGTAGAAGGAGATACAATAGGACAACAATTGATGGGATAAGGAGCCTGATGGCTTCTTTTCCTCTTTTAAGGTATGTCTTTACGGTGTTTTCTGATATGCCGAGTTCGTCGGCAACCTCCTTTATCTTCATTTTCTCTATATACACCATAACAAAGATGTCCTTGCATCTGCCGCCAAGTTCTCCAATTTTCCTGTATGCGGTTTCAACCTTGCGGAAGTATTCCATTGCCTCTTCAAAGGTCTGGTCGCTGCTTCTTCTGGGTGGAATTTCTTCCAGGCTTACCTGTTTGCCGGCAGTGCGGGCATTGGATTTGAGCCAGTTGAGGGAGAGGTTCTTTACCGAGATGAAAAGATAGGCGGTGTGGTTGGTTACTGAATCCCTGTTTTCCCACAATTTAATGAAACATTCCTGCACTATGTCCTTGGCCTGCTGGTACGGGACCCCAAGGCCTGTGGCGTATATGACCAGGTTGTTGAACCGGAGGTCATACAGTGCCCTGAAATCTGAGATTGTGTTCAAACGGTACATGTGCGGGTAATTTTGACGGCAAATATAGAGAAATTTCTAAATTCAGTGCCGTATGGGTGTCACCCGTTTTTTGAAATAGTTGTCTTTTAAATGTAAGTAGAATGGTTTTTTATGGAAAATAAGGATTTTGATACAGATTTTGATCATGCTTTCATCAAGGATATGGCCACATTGGGGCTGCTTGAGGAGGAGCATGAGAAGTGTTATGAAGAGATCGTTTCCAGGATAGCACGCAGGCGGAGGAGGAGGGGTATCCTGAAGTTCTCGGCATCTTGTGCTGCAGTGGCCATTATGGCTGCAGTGACAATTTTTTTATTTGATAAGGATGTGGCTGATGGGGCAACGGAGATTGAAGAACCCGTGCTTATCACTTCGGAGGGTGAGGTAGTGGCTTTGGGCAGCGGAAACGGCTATACGCTGGAGTATCCTGTTGCAGAGGCTGTTGTAGCCAAGCCTGCCGATGTTGAGGCGGAAGAGACAGTGCCTGATTTTGAAGAGCAGGAGCCTGTGCAGCAAAGTGTAAAGAGGAATACCGTGGTAATACCGCAAGGCTTTACCTATAATATAAAGTTTGATGACGGTACTGAGGCGTTTCTCAATTCCGGAAGTTATATAGAGTATCCGCAGACCTTTGCAAACAAGGAGACCAGGACTGTTTCGCTTACCGGTGAGGGATACTTCAAGGTTGCCGGTTCCCCAAAACCTTTTGTAGTAGATGCAGCCGGTGTGAAGGTGCAGGTTTATGGAACAGAGTTCAATATAAATACCAATAATGGTAAAGTTGTGGAGACTTTGCTTGTGGAGGGGTCTGTAGGGGTGAAGGCTGACGGATGCCCGGATGATGTGATGCTTGTCCCTAACCAGATGCATGTGTATGATTTGGGGCTGGGAACCTCAGAGGTGAAGACAGTAGATCCGCAGGATTACCTGGGATGGATGAGAGGGGATTTCACATGCAGTAACCAGCCGCTGGGCCATTTGCTGGAGGAACTTGAATCCCATTATGGAATTTCCATAGAGGCAGATGCAGCCGTGAAGGAAAAGATGATTGCCATAAATCTGAGCAGAAAGTTGGGATTCAGACAGATAATGGAGATTCTGGAGGCGGCGTTCGGAGTTGATTTCCAAAGAACTGAAACGGGACACTATGTGTGCAAGAACAATTTATAAACCAAAAAATATATCCTATGAAAAAAACTGAAAAGAGAACCGGTTTATCTGGCAGGATATTTATGATGGCAGTACTGTTTGGTATATGTGCATCATTTTTACCTGTAAACCGGTTGGTTGCAAAAGAGTCAACCCGTCTGGAAGTGGTTATAGACACTCATAAGGTGACTCTTAAATTTAAAGAAAAACCAGCCAAGGATGTACTGGATGCCATTAAGGAGCAGACAGGAATAGGTTTTGCCATTACATCCGAGGTGGTGAATGCTTTGGGCAAGGTTTCAATTGATGTGGCGGATGTTACAGCGGCTGAAGCATTGGACAAGCTTTTTGGAAACACTGATTACCAGTGGTCAACAGTGAACAACCAGATTGTGGTAACCCGCAGGGCTCCTCAGAGTGGCAAGGTGAAGGTTCAGGGAACTGTGGTAGACAACCATGGCGAGCCGGTGCCGGGAGCATCTGTGGTTGCAGTAGGCACATCAAAGGTTGCCATTGCAGACATTGACGGAAACTTTGTACTGGAGATGCCCAAGGCCGGCCAGATAGAGGTAACCTTTATGGGTTACAAGCCTTATACAAAGGAGATATTGAGAAACCAGACCAACTTTGAGGTTGTACTGGAGACAGACAATATGCTTGAGGCAGTAGTTGTTACAGGTATCTTCAGCAAGAGCAGGGAGTCATTTACCGGAGCGGTAAGTGTAGTTTCAGAGGATGCATTGAAGATGGTAGGCAACAAGAACCTCCTTTCTTCTGTAGGTAACATAGATCCATCATTCAACATGTTGGTGAACAATGAGTTCGGTTCAGACCCCAACCGTCTTCCCGACATCTCCATCCGTGGTACAGCAAACCTTCCTACCTTGGAGAACCTTCAGGATGAGAGCGGTGCAAGTCTGAATACCCCTCTTATAATTATGGACGGATTTGAGATTGACCTTCAGCGCATGATGGACCTCAACAGTGATGAGGTGGCATCAATTACTATTCTGAAGGATGGTACTGCTACTGCAATCTACGGTTCAAGAGGAGCCAATGGTGTTGTAGTAATTACCTCTAAGGAGCCTGAGGCCGGCAAACTCAAGATTACGTACAACGGAAGTTTGAACATTGAGTCTCCTGATTTGAGCGACTACAACCTTCTTGGTGCAAGGGAAAAACTTGAGCTGGAGAATCAGTTGGGCTATTATGAGAGTACCAACCTCAATATGGACCTGAAACTCAAGCAGAAGTATGCATCCCGCCTTGCCGATGTGGAGCGCGGTGTAAATACCGACTGGTTGTCAAAACCTTTGCGTACAGGAGTAGGACAGCGTCATGGCGTAAGACTTGAGGGTGGAGACAAGACATTCCGCTATTCAGGATCACTTCAGTACAACAACGTGCAGGGTGTTATGAAGAAATCTGAAAGAAGCAGCATCAATGCGGGTGTGAACCTTGCTTATTACCATAAGAAGGTGATTTTCCGCAACGATTTGTCAATCAGTACAACAGAGTCTGTAGATTCTCCTTATGGCTCGTTCTCAGACTATACCATACTTAACTCATACTGGAAACCGTATGACGATAACGGAGAACTTATAAAGATGTTTGATGATGATATTGAGTTCTACGGAGGTTTCAGCAGGCTTCCAAGCAACCCGCTTTATAATGCTACGCTGAATACAAGATCTTCAAACAGTTATACCCAGATTACAAACAACTTCTCTATTGAGTGGAAACCTTTTGACGGATTCATCACACGCGGTAGGGCTACAGTGACTAGCAAGACTTCCGAGTCTGATTATTACAAGCCTGCTACCCATACGGATTTTGAGGATGATATCTATAAAACTTCTGACGGAATCTTCAGAAAGGGAAGTTACGATTACAGCACAGGAAAGTCGTTCGATTACGAACTTGCGTTGACTATGAGTTATTCCAAGATATTTGCAGACCGCCACTGGCTATATGCAGGTGTGAATATGGACATGGATTCCCGTACATCAAGAACCTACTATTTCGGAGTTGAGGGTTTCTTGGAGGAGTCACTTGATTTCTTGGGTTCTGCTTTGCAGTACAAACAGGGTGGTGTTCCGTCGGGAAGCGAGGCAACTACACGCCGTGTGGGTGTTGTAGGTAACGTGAACTACTCTTATGACAACAAATATTATGTGGATTTTGCATATAGGGTAGACGGTTCTTCACAGTTCGGTACCGACAAGAGATTTGCTCCTTTCTACTCTGCAGGTCTTGGATGGAATGTTGACAGGGAGGAGTTTATGGAGAATGTCAAATTCATTGACAGACTTAAGTTGAGGGCATCTTTCGGTCAGGCTGGTTCGCAGAAGTTCAGCGCTTACCAGGCAAAGGCAACTTACAACTATTACCTGGATGACAGGTATTACCAGTGGATTGGCGCTTATCAGAAAGCACTTGAGAATCCGAATCTGGAGTGGCAGAAGACCGACAAGTACAATGCAGGTGTGGAGATTGAGATGTTCAGGAACCGTTTGAACCTGATGTTTGACGTGTATATGGAAAAAACTTCAAACCTTCTTTCTTCTATGGACCTTCCTTTGTCCAACGGTTTCACCTCGTATGTTGCAAACGTAGGAAAGAAAGAGGACAAGGGTTTTGAGCTTAAAGCTACTGCGTTCCTTGTGCGCAACGCAGAGAAAAGGCTTATGTGGTCTGTAACCGGAACTATGGTTCACAATAAGGACAGGATCATTGAGCTTTCTCCGGCATTGGTTGAGATGTACAACAAGCTTTTGAGCGAGGGCGGCACTCTTCCTAACAACATCTTGAGAGAGGGTGAGTCACAGAATACAATTTATGCCGTGCGTTCTTTGGGTATTGATCCAAGTACCGGTAATGAGCTGTTCCTTAAGAAGAATGGTGAGGTTACATATACTTGGGATGCCAATGACCGTGTTGCATGCGGTTTGAGCCAGCCAAAATTCCGTGGAAACTTGAGTTCCATGTTCCGTTGGAAAGACCTTTCATTGAATGTGACTTTTGCTTACCGTCTTGGCGGACAGCTTTACAACTCAACCCTTGTAAGCAAGGTTGAGGGAGCCGACATGAGATACAATGTGGATGAGAGGGTTTATACCGGCAGATGGCAGAACCCTGGAGACAAGGCTGCATTCAAGTCCCTATACAATGAGAGCAGCACCTACTCTACATCAAGATTTGTGCAGGATGAGAGTACATTGAGTCTGCAGAATATCTATTTGAGCTATACTTTCCAGAACAACAGATGGCTCAAGAACAAACTTGGTGTACAGAATATGACTGTTGGTGCAAATATGAGCGACCTGTTCTATCTATCTACAGTAAAACAGGAAAGAGGTCTTTCATATCCGTACGCCAGAAGGGTTTCATTTACTTTGGGAATGCAGTTTTAACAAGAAATAAAATAGGTTATGAAGAGAATAATATATATGATAGCATTGTTGGGTGCAATTTTCTCAACAACTGCATGCAGCGACTGGCTGGATGTTTCTCCTGAGACCGAGAAGAAGAAGGAGGAGATGTTCAGCAAGGAGACTGGTTACAGAAGCGCCCTTATAGGTGCATATATCCGCCTGAAGTCCACATCATTGTATGGTGGGGAGATGACTCATGGTACTGTTGAGATGCTTGCACAGCACTGGAACAATACCTCAAAAGGTTCAAAGGAGTACTTGT
Organism: Bacteroidales bacterium; assembly: GCA_017631435.1. Lineage (GTDB taxonomy): Bacteria > Bacteroidota > Bacteroidia > Bacteroidales > UBA932 > Egerieousia. Next base: position 13,671 of record JAGBTG010000031.1, read on the forward strand.
TGAGTCTGTTTGATTACAGGAACTCAACTGTAGAGTCTTCGTTCAGCGCAATATACAACAACCTGTATAAGGTAATTGCAGATGTGAATGCCGTGTTGGAGGATATTGATGCCAACAAGGATATTTTTAAGGAGAACAATTATGAGCTTATCAAGGCTGAGGCTTTGGCATTGAGGGCTTACTGTCACTTTGATATTTTGCGTCTGTTTGGCCCTATGCCTTCAAATGTGCCTGCTGATGCCATTCTTCCTTATGTGAAAGTGGTGTCAACAGCCCCTAATTCAAAGATTACCTACAGGGAGTTTACTGATAATCTTCTTGCAGACTTGACTATGGCCGAGTCTCTTATGGAAGAGAGGGATCCGATCTGCAGCCGTTCAATATCAGACCTCAACAGCATTTCGTCTGCAGAAGACAATTTCTGGGGTTACAGGCAGATGAGGATGAACTACTACGCTGTATGTGCAACTTTGGCGCGTGTGCAGCTGTGGATGGGAAACAAGGCTGAGGCTTTGAAATATGCAAGGAAAGTAATTGATGCCAAGGATAATACCGGTGCAAAAATGTACAGGTTGGGCAACAGTGATGACTGTGCACGTCTTGATTACACCTTGTCTTGCGAGCATATTCTTAACATAAATGTGCAGGATCTTGCAACCACATCATTGGGTACTGCAAGAGGCTATGAGAAGACAAAATCGCTTCTTACATCAAAACTTTACGGCAGCGGTTCTACTGATATCCGTCTTACTTACATGTGGGATTATGTATATGATTCATACAACTGGACATACAACAACTATTTCAAGAAGTATCTTCAGTCAGACAACATGCCTGCAATGGCAAAGGGAAGCATTCCGCTTGTAAGGCTTTATGAGATGTACCTGATTGCCATGGAGTGCGGTACGCTTGCTGAGGCCAATGCATTATATGCTCAGATGTGTGCTGCCCGCGATATTCCGGAGACAGCAATTGATGATATGAATGCTCTCAAGAACCTTCTTGTACTTGAGTACAACAAGGAGTTCTATGGAGAGGGCCAGATGTTCTACGCATATAAACGTATGGGCATTGAGGATATTTTCTACGCATTGGAGAAAGGTTCTGTAGGGGCATATGTGATTCCTTTGCCTAAGGGAGAGACCATTTGATTGTTGAACAGATAAAGATTATGGACTATATGAAAAAATTATTGATATTGTTGGGCTGCTGTATGTTTGCTGCGGGTTGTCAGGAGGATGTTCTGATGACTTATGAGGATGATGCACGCGTACAGTTCACTTCCGGAGTGGAAGATTTGCCTTATTCGTTTATATGGTTGGACAAGAGCCAGACCGAGGCTGTTGTAAAGTTGCCTCTAAGGGTGATTGGCGGACCTGCAGATGCAGACCGCATATTGAGAGTGTCCCAGGTAAGCGAGAGTACAGTTGAATATACTTACGACAATAAAGGGTATGTGATTGACTCTACAGTTACCCCTATCCCAAATCCTGCAAAGGCAGGTGTGCATTATGTTCCTTTCACTGATGCCAGGGCACAGGAACTCCTTAAAGTAAAGGCCGGTGCCGTGCAGGACTCTTTGGCAATCATACTTAAGCGTGATGCCTCATTGCAGCAGGATAAAGTACGTCTGAGGATTCAGTTGGAGGTTTCTGATGATTTCCAGTTGGGTGAGAGCAAATATCTTGCAAGGACCATTGTGTTCTCGGATATGCTTGAGCAGCCGTCGGGATGGTACTATAAGAACTATTACACTTATACTACTGCCTATTCGTATTTGGGCAATTACAGTGTTCCAAAGCATGAACTGATGATAAAGGTGCTCAAAAAGTTCCAGGGTGAGGATGCAAGGGTTGATGATGCATGGATCAACAAGGGCAATTCAGATCCTACAATCTTTGTTTATTGGAGAAGCAAGTTTGTAGAGGAACTTGAGGCGTTCAACAATGATCCTGCAAATATTGCATCGGGTGCGGCTCCATTGAGGGAAGATCCGGCCAATCCTAACAGTGCATTGGTTTCATTCCCTTCAAAAGTTATGTAATGATGTCTAACTAGAAAACTGAAATTGTTATGAGATATTTATATTTCACTTTGCTCCTGTTGGGTGCCGGACTGTTTTCATCATGTATTGACAGCGATGATGATTTGTTTGGTGAGAAACTGGAGGTGACCGTGGGAAATATTGAGAAGAACATCCGTGTGAACATTGGAGATGTGCTTCAGCTTAACCCTACCATTTCCCCTGATGACAGGGAGTATGACTGCTTCTGGGGTGTTGCAAACAGGAACAACACATATTCTGTAATTGATACCATCTCGTTTGAGCGCAATTTGAATTATACGGTAACACTGAATACCGGCAACTATACATTGCGTTTCTGTGCCAAGGACAAGGAGACCGGTGTGTTTTCGTATACTGAGTACAACCTTTCCGTTGAGACAGATATGTCTACAGGATGGTGGGTGTTGAAACAGGGTGCCAACGGTACTGATGTTGACCTTTTCACCCCTGAGAAAGCTATCCGTGATGTTGTGTATTCACGCAACGGTGTGGCATTGCAGGGCAAACCTGTTGATTTGGCCTATACTCCAAACTATTTTGTCTTTGATCCGAAAACCGATACTGACGTGAACCACAATATTGTTGTTCTTACAAGTGAGAGCGACATCATGTTTGTGGACTATTTCACAGGCAAGGTATTGAAGACATATGATGAGCTGTTTATGGAGGCTCCGGCAAACCGTTCCGTTCAGGGTGTATTCAAGGGCGCTTCTGATGTACACCTTATAGCAGACGGAAAACTGTACACTATGCCAATTTCAAGGTATACCCCTCATTACAGACAGTTCATCATCCAGCATACCGGTGATTACAAACTTTCAAAATACAGGGTGGCATCGGGCTGGAGCAATCCAATGTTGTTTGATGAGGCAAGCAGCTCATTCTGTATTGCCGACCGTGGTGCATCAGATCTGATCTATGGACTTGAGACAGCTTCTCCTGCCCACAGGAATCTCAATATGGACCTTCTTTATATGGGTGGAAGAACTACCAGCTCCAGCGGTGGTGAGAACGGTTATGCATTGTTGAAGGAGAAGGGTGCGGATGAGTACCATCTGGCCTATATAGATGCGACACGTTCCTCTTATGACCTTACCTCTTCTTCTCCTGATTACCATTGCGTGGTTCTTGAGAGCAAGACTTTGCCAAATTCTTTGGGATTGCTTTCTGCTGATGTGAGAGCATTGAGCCAGGATAACAATATCATGTATTTTGCAAAGGAGAACAAGGTGTATTTGTGCAACCTTGAAACACTTGAGGAGAGGGAACAGACTGCCGGCTATGGTGCAGGAGAGACTGTGACATATATGGAGTACGCAAAATTCATGCAGCCGTACAACGACCAGAGCAAGTGGTTCGGTTACCTTATGATAGGTACCGTCAGCGGTGACAGTTACAAACTGTATATGCATCCTGTACAGGGTGGCAACATCCAGCCTGCAGTTCAGGTGCTTGAGGGTAAAGGTGAGGTGAAGAGGGCAATCTACATTGCCAACCTGTCGGGAACAATTTATCCATCTGTTTATTTGTAGAAAATGATGAAAAGGGCATTTGAGAGCATTATTTTAATTTGTATTTGTCTGATTGTAACCTCTTGCAGCAAAGAGGTTACAGTTGGCGGTACAGTATCCGGTGCCAGGAGCATAGGACTGTATTCATTCAATAAAGGTGCAGTTTCCCTCATTCAGGAGGCTCAACTGGAGAATGGTGACGGGTCATTTGAATTTGTACTTCCATTGCAGAAACAGGGGCTATATCTTATAGGAGCCAATCCCAATGCCCTGTATCCGGTTTTCCTGAAGAAGGGAGCTGTTCTCCAGTTGAATCTGGAGAATGGCATGCTTTCGCTTGCCGGTGGAGATGCCGGTGAAGAGAACGGTCTGCTCTTCAAATGGGAGAACGGTGTGAATGATCTGAAAATAGGGTCATTCATGCATAAGTTCATCCCCGGAGCCAACAAAATGAATTATGAAAAATTCGTGGAGGAGGTTCAGAAGGCTTTGGCTTTGAAAGAAGAGATTCTTTCCATGATGCAAGGAGATGGGGGTGAGTTCCATACGCTCTTGAAAAACAAGATTCAGGCAGACCTTGATTTCTACATCATGAACTTCATGCGTACGGAAGGGGTGAACATCCCTGAGGGTACTGTGCTGCCAGAATTTTTGAACGGATATGAACCGGGGGCAATATTCCAGGATAATGCCCTTCTGGATATTCCATACGCAGGGGTAATGCTTGAAACCTATATCTGGCAAAAGGGGGGGGATGAAAATGACGCAACACTGAAAGGGGAATACCGCAAGGAGTTCCTTGCCAGTGTTGAACTCCAGCAGGAGTATCTGCTGTGGCGTGCTGCCAATGCCCGCAGTTATGATGAACTGCTGCAGATTTATACGCATGCCGGAGAATTCCTCCCTCAGAACGTGGCAAGGATGACTCCATATGTGGAGAAACTCTCCTGGTCAAAACCAGGTTGCGAGGCTCCCCAGTTTACAGCTATGGCTCCCGACAGCACATGGATGAAACTCTCTGACTATAGGGGCAAAGTGGTTGTGGTGGATGTATGGGCCACATGGTGTGAGCCGTGCAGGCGCCTGATGCCTCTCTACCATCAATTGCAGGAGGAGTTCAAGGGTAATCCGGATGTTGCATTCCTGAGTGTATGTGTAGGAGTGTGGGTTGAGGCGGATCTCTGGCTGAAGATGAGCAGGGAATTTGGAATAACGGAGAACAACTTCTTTGTTGAGGGATGGAAGAGCGACTTTGTAAAAGATTACCACATATCGGGAGTACCCCGTTATATGGTGATTGACCGTGAGGGCAAAGTTGTAAGCCTTGGGGCTCCAAATCCTGCCACTGAGGCGCTTAAGGAACTTATACTTAAAACCATAGGTTAATTTTTTAATATTTTTGTAGGAAGGTAATGAAAAGGAAATTTTTTCTGGCACTGGTTGCCTCTGTGGCGGTTTCGGCCCTTTGTGCGCAGAACAGGTCTGCCGGATTTTATGTAACATCACCTGTGGCAGTAAGGATGCCGCTGCAGGGAGACAGCATCAATTTCAAGGGAAACCGTTTTACCGTAAGGGAGCTTTTGAAATCTCCGGTAACCACTGATTTCAGCAGATTGGAATATACAACCATATCGGCCGATACCAGCGGTTATGTAACTGTACCCCGCGCCAGGGAAAATTACCTTTTCTACCTTTTCTCAACTAATGTGAGGGCTGAGAGATTCATGTATGCAAACTTGAAAGTTTACAGCACAACCAGATTTGAGGTTTTTGTGAACGGGGAATCAATGCTCACAAGCACATCTTCAGTTGAAAGTGCGTCAAAAATAACCCCATCATCCGTTTCATTGAGGATGGAGCCGCAAAAGGATTACAATGTGGTTATAAAACTCATGCCCGGAGCAGAAGACAAGGCTGATCCTATGCTCAAATGCGAATTGGAGAAAAAGGAGCAGTACAAGGATGTGGAGTGTTTCATGGCACCCGACCTGAAACGGAGGATGTCGCTATATGAAACAACCTATGGGGCAAAGACTGTAACCCTATCCCTCTCTCCAAGCGGAAAATACCTTCTTTTTGGTACAACCGACAGTTACTCAGTAAAATACGCATCATCAACATGTGAGATAAAGGATGCGGCAACAATGGAAACCATTGCTTCAGACCTACCCGGTCTGGCAAAATGGATGCCCGCATCAGACTGTATCTACTATATGGAGAACGGTGAAAAGGGGAAGGATCTTGTAACATTTGACCCCCAGGCCAGAAAAGAGACAATCCTTAAGAAAAATATTCCCGACGGAACCTTCCATTGGTCTCCTGACGAGGATTACCTTATCTATGTAAAAAGCGACATCAACCCCAAAGACGGAGGGGCCTTGAGGCGATATCTTATGCCTGATGACCGCCTTCCGGGGGGACGCAACCGCAATTATCTGGAAAAATATGATTTGGCAAGCGGGCTGCAGGAACGCCTTACATACGGTTCGCGCAGCGTACGCCTGGCAGATATATCTCCTTGTGGCAAAAAGCTCTTGTGCATCATAGACAAGCCGAACATTACTGAAAGGCCTTTCAACCTGTATTCATTGATGGAACTTGACCTTGAGACACTCAAGGCCGATACACTTATAAAAGAGGAGCCATTCTTCAAGAATGCATGTTATTCTCCCAGCGGCTCACAACTTCTGCTTGTAGCCTCAGCAGAGGCGTTTTCAGGCATAGGCAAGAACTGCGGGAATCACCCTATAGCCAATGATTACGACAATCAGGCATATATAATGGACAGGCGTACCTTGAAGATAACCCCTATAACAAGAAACTTCAACCCTTCGGTTGAGATTCTCCAGTGGAACAGGGGGGACGGAAATATATACTTTACCACCACAGATGAGGATTGCCGGAACATATACCGCTATCTGCCCGGCAGAGGCAAGTTTGAGAAACTCAATCTGGAAGAAGATGCAATAACATCATTCTCGTTGCCGCACCGTAACCCGTCAATGGCTGCCTATATAGGTGGCGGTTGTACCAGTACCGGTGTGGGATACCTGTATGATGTAAAGAAAAAGAGATCGGAGAAGGTGTCAGACCCTATGGCACAAAGATACCATAACCTGCAGTTCGGCCAGATGGAAGAGTGGTATTTTACCTCATCTGACGGAACAAGGATAAAAGGGTTGAAATGCCTCCCTCCAGATTTTGACCCGCAGAAAAAATACCCGCTAATTGTCTACTACTATGGAGGAACAACTCCTACTACCCGCAGCATGACAACCCCGTATGCGCCTCAGCTGTTTGCATCAAGGGATTATGTGGTATATGTAATCCAGCCAAGCGGTGCAATAGGTTTTGGACAGGAGTTTTCTGCCCGCCATGTGAATGCATGGGGCGAAAGGACTGCCGATGATATCATAGAAGGTACAAAGCAGTTCTGTAAAGAACATCCGTTTGTGGATGCAGAAAAGATAGGCTGCCTTGGGGCATCATACGGCGGATTCATGACACAGTATCTCCAGACCAGGACCGATATATTTGCTGCGGCAATATCCCATGCCGGAATCAGTAATGTGGCAAGTTATTGGGGAGAGGGCTACTGGGGGTACTCCTACAACAGCACCGCCGCTGCAGGCAGTTATCCGTGGAACAACCCCGAACTCTTTACCTCACATGGCTCATTGTTCAACGCAGACAAGATAAACACTCCACTGCTGCTGCTTCACGGCACCAGGGATACAAATGTGCCTATAGGGGAGAGCGTACAACTGTTCAATGCCCTGAAGATTTTGGGCAAGGAGGTGGAATTTATCTCAGTAGATGGCGAGGACCACTACATTGCAGATTACTCATACCGCCTCAAATGGCACGATACCATAATGGCATGGTTTGCCAAGTGGCTGCAGGACAGTCCGCAGTGGTGGGATGAACTCTATCCAAAGAGGAACTGGTAAGAAGTAAAATGAGATATATTAATTGAAAAAGGCGACCGTTGAGGCCGCCTTTTCAATTAGTATCTCTCCATATCCCTTTTCATGTCCTTCTCCTTAATGGTGTTGCGCTTGTCGTACTCGCGCTTACCTTTGGCAAGGGAGATATTCAGCTTTGCATAGCCGTTCTCGGCAATGAACAGGCGGGTAGCCACTATTGTGAGACCCTTCTCCTTGGTGGCACGCTCCAGTTTGCGGAGCTCCTTGCGGTTGAGGAGAAGTTTGCGGTCGCGGCGCGGGTCGTGGGCGTTGTAGGTGCCCCACCAGTACTCGGCCACGTGCATGTTCTTCACATAAAGCTCATTCCTTACAAAATAGCAGTAGCTGTCTACCAGAGAGGCCTTGCCGGCTCTGATGGATTTGATCTCGGTACCTGTAAGTACTATTCCGGCGGTGTAGTTGTCCAGGAACTCGTACTCAAAAGAGGCCCTTTTGTTTTTTATCTCTATTTTACTTTTTGCTTTAGGCATAACAGCGCAAATGTAGTAAAAAAAACTAACTTTGTAAGGTTGTAAACGTATGGAGAATATTCTGGGTTCAATAAAACAGGGGAACTGGGATGCGGTATGCATACTTGGCCCAACAGCCAGCGGCAAGACAAAATTTGCCGTTGAACTTGCCCGTACCCTTACGGCGCAGTGGAAACCGTGCGAGATAATCTCGGCCGACAGCCGTCAGGTATACCGCGGTATGGACATTGGTACCGGCAAGGATCTCTCCGAGTACGGCGAGGTTCCCGCACACCTTCTGGATATTGTGGACGCCGGTACAAAATACAACATCTTTGAGTACCAGAAAGATTTCTCAAAAGCCTACACCAACATCCTGGAGAGGGGTTGCTTTCCTATAATCTGCGGAGGGTCAGGTCTCTACATTGAGGCGGCCACCCGTGGGTATGAACTCTATGAGGTTCTTCCCGACGAAGACCTCAGAGCCCGTCTGGAGCCAAAACCCATGGAGGAACTGGTGCAGATGCTCAAGGACCTGAAGGCAGCAAAGGGGGTGAAACCTCACAACGATACCGATTGGGATACAAAGAAGAGGGTGATAAGGGCAATTGAGATAGAGATGGCCCAGACGGATCCCCGCGCTCCACTTCCGTTGCCGCAAAACGTTCTCTTTGTAGGTGTGAGTGTAGACCGCGATACCCGCAATGCCAGGATAGATGCCCGCCTGGAGGCAAGACTGCAGGAGGGGATGGTTGAGGAGGTAAAACGGCTGCTGGATAGCGGCATACCTGCCGAGGATCTTATCTACTATGGCCTGGAATACAAGTTCCTCACCCAGTATCTTATAGGAGAGCTTTCGTATGAAGAGATGGTAAGCGGCCTCCGTACTGCCATCCATCAGTTTGCCAAGAGGCAGATGACCTGGTTCAGGGGGATGGAGAGGAAAGGTGTTGAGATTCATTGGGTGGAGAGGTAGGCCGCAGGGAAGAAAATGAGATAAACTGTCGGGAAGAAAATTTAAAAACATATGACTATGAAGAACATTTTTAAGCTGATGCTTGTGGCGGCGGCCATGATGGTTTCTGCAGGTGCTTTTGCACAGAAGGCTTCCGAGTTGAAGTATTATGATGTGAGGGAGCTGGGGCTTCCGGTTCTTGGAAAGGGCTTCCAGGATTGTGTGAGGGAGAATGATACAATCAGTGACGGATTCTACACCCGTCTGCCTGCCGATCTGCAGGGGGTTGTAAGAAAGGCTGTTTGGGATTTGGGTCAGAATTCCGCAGGTTTGGCCGTGAGGTTCCGCACAAACTCAAAATGTATTGGAGCAGCGTGGAAACCGCTGAACAATTTTGGCATGAGCCATATGACCCCTACCGGAGTGAGAGGCCTTGACCTCTATTCCCTAACTGACGGCGAATGGCTGTTTGTGGGTGCAGGCCAGCCTAACGGAAAGAATTCAAGAAACGTGTTCATAAGGAGAATGAATGGCGATATGAGGGAGTATATCATGTACTTGCCTTTGTATGACGGTGTTATAGATTTGGCTATTGGCATTGATTCAACTGCGGTGATTGAGCAGCCGCAGGTGATGGACCTCGTTCCTTCTGCGCAGGACCTTCCAATTGTATTCTACGGCACCAGCGTAACCCAGGGAGGTTGTGCAACCCGTCCGGGAATGGCATACCCTTCAATCATTGAGCGTGAATTGCACAAGGAGACAATCAATCTGGGCTTCAGCGGCAACGGCCGTATGGACAAATGCCTTGGAGAGAAAATTGCAAAGATTCCGGCATCAATGTATGTGATTGACTGCCTTGCAAACTGCACATCAAAGATTGTGAAGGACAGCACAGAGCATTTTATCCGTGCAATCGTTGAGGCTAACCCCGATGTTCCGGTACTTATGGTTTCAAACTACTGCTACCCGTACCAGTACCTTGATGCACAGTTCCACATTGATACCCAGGAGGAGAATGCCATCTGGAAGGAGTTTGCACAGAAGTTCAGGAAAGAGGGCTATAATGTCCGTTACATTGATGCATACGCAAAAGGCAACATGAAGAAATCCCCTATTGGTCCGGATCATGAGGGAACCGTAGACGGCGTGCACATGACCGACGTCGGTTTCCAGAGATTTGCAAAATTTTTGATGAAATATATTAAATAATATGGAAGAACAAATACAGTCAGATCCTGTTGAGCAGCAGGAGCAATTGGCCCGCAGGCAGAAAGTATTGGACACATTGAATGAGTGGGGCATCCCGTTCACAATGTATGAGCACCCGCCGCTCCCAACAATTGAGCTGGCGCTTGAATACTGGAAAGACATTGACTCAACCCACTGCAAGAACCTTTTCTTCAGGAACCACAAAGGAAACAAACATTACCTTGTAGTGTTTGAGTGTCACCAGCAGATGGCCATCCACGACATTGAAAAGATGCTCAAGCAGGGCAAATTGAGTTTTGCATCAGAGCAGCGAATGGATAAATATCTTGGTCTCAGACCAGGTTCAGTTTCACCGTTCGGACTTATCAATGATCCCGACAAACACGTGAAGCTCTTCCTTGACAAGAACCTGCAGAACGCACCAAGATTGAGTTTCCATCCAAACGACAACACCGCAAGCCTTGTGGTAGAGAACTCGGACTTCATGAAGTTCCTTGAGCACTGGGGCGGTGAATATGAGTTTTTGGATTTGTATTAAGAATAAGAAAGGCGACCGTTGAGGCCGCCTTTTTTTGTGTTATTGTTGCTCACAAAGTTGCTGGGAATTCCCATATATATCTTCCGGCAATTCGGTATCACCTTCTAAATCCTTACTGCAATCTCAAATAAGTCTCTTCAATCTGCTTCTGGATGGTGTTGTAGAAGTTGTGGAAGAGCTCAGGGGTGTAAGGTTTTCCTTCGGTGGCTTTTATCAGTGCTTCGCCTTGCTCAAAGATGGATTCTTCCAGTGGGGCCAGCTGTTGCATATAGCCGGTGCCTGAAGGGTTGTGCATCAATGAGAAGTTGTAGTATTTGTAGCCGTTTCCTCTCTTTATCGGGAATACGTTGGCCTTAAGGGAGAGTGCAAGGTCGCACATGAGGGAGTTCTCCGGTTTCTGTTCCAGACCAAGGGTGGCCATTACAGGGTCTTGTCTGTTGCCCCTTCTGGTCATCAGCTGTGGCTGGTCCTCACCGGCTTTGATGAACAACGGTACTGCTACAGATACCGGTGGGTAGCCGAGCACTGTCCACATTACGGTCTCCATTGGGTCTTCCCCTTTTATTACCCCTTTGAATACCATTGCACAGGAGGTTGATTCGCGTGGGATGAAATCCTGGTCTATGAACCATTCAATGTTCTCTTTTGTGAGGTCTATTCCCAGCAGCGAGTGGTAGAAGGAGCGTGAAAGGGCCTTGAAGATCCATTGTGGGGTTATTTCGCCGGCTCTGGTGATGTGGGTCTTAATTACGTTGTCGGCGTTGGTGTATCTGATGTAGCCGTAGCCTTCATCAAGTCTTCCGGTGTATGAGTGGTTTGAATATACAAGATATCCCTGTGGGGCCATCCTTGGGTCGTTCACGTCTATTTTTCTCCAGCCGGAGTTGTTCACCTCATAGTAAGCTGCTCCGCCCTGGGCATCTATTACTCCGTAGTTGCTCTCTACATACATGGGCCTTTTGAGGGTGTCGAGCATTTTTTCAAAATCGGCAAGTGTGGCGCATATCTCAAGGGCCCGGTAAATTATCTTGCCGTTGTTTACCATAAGGTCTTCGTCTATGTCATCATCCTTAAGGTTGTAGGATGCGGTGTTCATTATGCAGAACCCTGCCTCATTGTTGCCGCCCCAGGCTTTTTTGGTCCCAATGGGGTACCATGCGTCGGTGAGGGCAAGGAAGCCGTATTTTTCCCCTCTGATGTAAGTTGTGAGGTTGTTCATCTCGTCGGTGTCGCGGTGTTTCCACATAAGTGGTTTTCCGTCGGGAGTAGACTTGCCTGTAAAGATGGCTGAGGTACAGGCTGTTGACTGGATGCTCTGCAGCAAAGAGGCCGCCAGTACAAGCAGAAGAAGGATTTTTTTCATAGTGGGAAATTTTTGTTCTACAAATTTAACATTTATATAAAAATAGGGGGAGGTTTACATGATTTTTTATTAAGTTTGTAGGAAGATGATGTTCGGCAGGAGTTTGTAGGATATTGGAGTAGAAACACTACGTTTTACTAAATACTTAAAGCTATGGAGAGAACGAATTTCAAATTTGGAAGCAGGCTGCTGTGTATGTGCCTGGTTCTGCTTTTAGCGCTTCCTCATCAGCTGATGTCTCAGCAGATGGCCAATCAGAATTTACAGGACAAATGGGAATTGAAGGGAACTGTGAAGGATCCTCAGGGCGAGCCGCTCATTGGGGTGTCGGTAAAGGACAACACCACCGGTGTAGTGGCAATTTCCGATATTGACGGCCAGTATGCCATCATGGTTTCAGAAGGTGACGAGATAACCTGGTCATTTGTGGGCATGGAACCGCTTACCGTGAAGGCATATGCAGGAATGAGTGGTGATGTTGTTCTCAATTCCAGTACCGAGATGCTTGAGGAGATGGTTGTGGTAGGTTACGGTACTGCCAAGAAGATCAGTTCAATTGTAGGTGCGGCAACTACCGTAAAGAGCGAGGTGCTCAACAGTGCTCCTGCAGCCAGTGTGGGTGATGCTTTGCAGGGACAGGTGGCTGGTCTTCAGGTATTCAGCAGCACAGGTGAGCCTGGCAGTGATGTTACAATGCGCTTGAGGGGTGTGAACTCCATCAATGCATCAAATACTCCTCTTTTTATTCTCGACGGTTCTCCGGTGGATGTTGGAATTTTTACATCCTTAAACCCGAATGACATTGAGAACATTACCGTATTGAAGGATGCCTCTTCTGCTGCTATTTACGGTTCAAGGGCTGCCAACGGCGTTATCTTCATTACAACCAAGAAAGGAAAGGGCGAGACTCCTGTTGTACAGTTCTCAGCTTCATACGGTGTGTCAAATGTTGCAAACTATCCTGTTGAGCTGATGAGTTCTGAGCAGTGGTTTGCATTCAGGGAGATGACCGATCCGTCACTTGTTTCAAATGCGCAGTTCCAGGCTCTGAAGAATTTCAGACTTTCAAACGGAATAAGCTATGACTGGAAAAAGTGGATTCTCAATGAGAATGCCCCTACATGGAAGGCTGATTTGAGCCTCTCGGGAAGAACCCAGAAAATGGACTATTATATCTCTATGGGTGCTTTTGACCAGGAGGGTATTGAGCATTTCTCGTTCCTGGAGAGATATAATCTGAGGAGCAACATCAATGTGATGGCTACAGAGTGGCTGAAAGTTGGCTTGAATACCACTTTGTCTTACCAGCAGCAGAAAACTGCCGGCTACTCTACATCCGGCACCAGTTACTACAACCCTATGAACATTGCGTTGTGGTCACTCCCTTATGCTGTTCCTTTTGAGATTCTTACAGATGCTGCAGGAAACTTTACCGGATACGGGAAGGAGCAGGACTACATTTCAGATTTGGGGTTGTGGAACTACTTCAGAAGAATGGAGGCCCAGCCTTCATCATCCAACACATTCAAGATAAACATGAATGCGTATCAGGAGATAAGGCCTTTGGAGGGGTTGACAATCAGGGCAATGCAGGCTTTGGACGACAGTGAGTACAAGTATACCGGAAAAGTACTTCCTAATGATATGGGTTTGAGTACCGTAACTGAGGAGACATTCAGGAGGATCTACAGGCTAACCTCAACAAATACCATTGAGTACAAGTTCTCGCTTGCAGAGAAACATTTCATAGACCTTTTGGGAGGACATGAGTCTATAGTATACAAGAGTCAGGGCTTTGGTGCGGCATCTTCAGGTCAGACCGACATAAGAATGACAGGTGTTAACCAGGGTACAGACTTTAACCAGCCTTCTTACAGCTCGTCGGAAACATCACAGAATTCATTCTTTGTGAGAATGTCCTACAGCTTTGATGACAAATATTTCTTGGACGGTACATTCCGTACCGACGGCTCTTCATTGTTTGGTGAGAACAACAAATATGCAAACTTCTACTCGTTTGGCGGAATGTGGAACATGAAGAGGGAGGATTTCCTTAAAGATGTGCCATGGCTCGACAACTTGCAGGTGAAGGCATCTTACGGTACAATGGGTAACAGCGGTATTGACAATTACCTTTCATACGGCCTTACTGAGACAGGAAAACAGTATGACGGTATTGGCAGCTGGTATTTGAGTTCGTTGAACAATTCAAACCTTACCTGGGAGACTCTTGAGAACCTCAGTTTTGGTGTGAATGCTACAATGTTCAAGAACTTTACTGTAAACCTTGAACTTTACAACAAGCTTACCAAGAACATGCTCATGTATATCCCTTATTCTTTCCAGACCGGATTCTCTGGCGGATGGGGTAATGTTGGAAACATGAGGAACAGGGGATTTGACCTTGAACTCAAATATGACTTCCTCAATACCAAGGACTGGTATATTACAGCGGCCCTCAATATGAACTACAACAAGAATGAGATTACAGAACTGTTTGGCGGACGCAGTGAGTTTGTGGACGGCAGAAGCGGTTTGAAATATGAGGTAGGCAAACCTTATGGTGAGTTCTATCTTGTAGACTATGCCGGCGTAGATCCAGCAACAGGTAAGCAGATCTGGTATGACAAGGACGGGAACCTTACCGGTTCATACTCAGAAAGCGATGCGAAATTCATTGGAAAGAACAGGTTTGCACCTTGGTCGGGCGGTCTTAACATCAACGTATCCTACAAAGGTTTTGCATTGAGCGCGGCGTTCTCAGGTGTATTTGGAAAATACATTGAGAACTATGACAGATACTTTATTGAGAACCCTTCATTTGTGGATGAGTCTAATATGACAGCCCGCATGATGAACATCTGGACAACTCCGGGACAGATTACAGATATCCCTAAGGCTGACGAGACCATCAAGCACGACAGCAGATGGATTGACAATGCATCTTTCGTACGTTTGAAGAACTTGCAGCTTTCATATACATTGCCTGCAGCAATGGCCAGGAAGACCGGTTTCATCAATGGCATGAAGGTTTATGTAACAGGCCGAAACCTTGTTACATTTACAGGGTATAAAGGTATTGACCCAGAGGTGGATTACGAGATTGCTTCCGGTGATTACCCTAATACCAAGCAGATTATTGCAGGTGTAGAGTTTACATTTTAATTAACCGTTAATTGGAAGACATTATGAAAAAGATATTATCGTTATTATTGGCAGTGCTGGTAGTTTCTTCCTGTGAACTTACAAAGATGCCGGAAGGCTCCATCAACAGTGAGAACGCACTTACCACGCTTGATGATGCCAAGAAGTTCAGGATGGACATGTATCTTCAGCTGAGGGATTATTTGTGCTCGGGATATCCGGTATATGTTCAGGAAATCATGTCGGATTCGTTCCACGCGTCTGTGATGTTCGGAAACAGGAACGGTGAGTATTACAAATGGGAAGTGTCAAGCACATTCGGATATGTAGAGGGAATATGGAGTGCAGCTTACTATAATGTTACATTGGCCAACTTCCTTATTCAGGGAATTGAAAAGATGATGGCGGACGGTGCAATTGGAAGTTCTGATACAGAGATGGCAAATGTAATCATTGGAGAGGCCGCTTTCCTAAAAGCATACTCAATGTTCACATTGGCACAGCTTTACTGCAAGAATTACAACGCTTCAACCGCAGATTCAGACCTTGGCGTAATGCTTCTGGAGGGTCCGGTTTCAAATCCTGGCGAAATTACCTCTTATGTGGGCAGGTCTTCGTTGAAGGCAACTTATGATTATATTGAGAGCAACCTTGCAATTGCTGAAACAAAACTTGCTTCTGTTGCAGGAGAGGTAGCATCTGAGTATATTACCGGTGATGCGGTTACAGCAATGAAGGCAAGGGTTGCCCTTACAAAAGGCGACTGGCAGGCAGCGGCAAGATATGCATCATCGTTGGTTGACAACAACAAATATCCGTTGATTGACAATCTTGCAGAGTTTGACAACTTGTGGACAAATGATTCCGGCAAGGAGTGTATCGTACAGTACTGGGCCGGATTCAACGAGGGATCTCTTCCGGATACAAACAATTACGACTATATTGAGTACAGTACCAGTGGCACATATAGCCCTAACTACATTCCGGAGCAGTGGATCATTGATGCATACGATGATGATGACATCCGTTTCCAGAGCTGGTTCAAGGAGCTTGAGGTTGTGTACGGAGCAATCAAGGGTGAGGTTTATGTATTCTTCAAATACCCTGGCAACCCTGCATTGAACAACAGCGGAGCAGCTGTATCAAACTATGTAAACAAGATTAAAGGATTCAGAATTGCGGAGCAGTACCTGATTGCAGCTGAGGCATATGCAATGGCAGGCGGCCAGGAGACACAGGCAAACAAATACCTGAATGCCTTGAGGAGTGCCAGAATTCCGGGCTACGTTACCCAGGACTATTCCGGAGATGAGCTTATTGCGCAGGTGAAGGCTGAAAGAGCCAAAGAGCTATATGGTGAGGGCTTCAGATTTACAGACCTGAAACGCTGGAACGAGGGCTTTGCACGTTCAGAGGCCCAGGACAGCCAGATTATCAATAATGCCGGCAGCAGCAATACCGAGTTCCTGCAGAAGAGTGCCTCGGACCCACGCTGGCTATGGCCTATCCCGCAGTCTGAGATTGACGCAAACCCTCAGATGAAAGGTCAGCAGAACGCAGGATACTAAAAACGCCTTGAAGTTTTAACTTAAAAATTGAAAGTATGAAACGAATGAAATCAATATACAGGATATTGTTGTCTGCAGTGGCAACATTATCACTCCTTACGGCAGTTTCCTGTTCACAGGATGAGTATATCTATACTCCCGACAACAACTGCGTAACATTCCAGGACATACCTTCCAGCGGATTCAAGCTCGACGGCAATGTTCTTGTAGTTGAACTTACCAGAGGAGTGGCAGATGCAGACCTTGCGTTGGGTGTAACCCTTGAGCCGGGCAGCATCTACACAATAGACAAAACAACGGTAAACTTCCCTAAAGGGGAGTACAAGGCCATGGTAAACCTTTCATATGATGAGGATGCCCTTGAGGCTTTTGTTGAGTATCCGTTTGTGCTCAAGTTTGATGCAAATGAGGCTTCACCTACAGGCATAAGCACATTCAAGGCGGTTGGACAGGTTCCTTTCTCTTTGGATGACCTTCAATATGAGGATTACGGTACCGTATATTGCGAGAACTATATGTTCGGGTCGGGTTACGACTTTGAGGGTAAGACCTACACCCTTCAGGTTGCAAAATACACCAAAAACTACTACAGGATAAAGAATCTCCTTGGATCGGGCATTGATATGGACTTTTTCCTTGCAGCAGACGGAACACTGGAGATTACAGCCCCAATGGAGTCTCCTACTCCCGACGATATCAACAGTTATGACCTGTACAAGTTCCCTACAGAGTTTACCCACAACGGCGAGCAGATTACCTTGTGGTTTGATACCGACGCCGATTATATCCAGGTAAGGGACCAGGGCGAAGAGGGCTATACAATGATTGAAGGTACATACTTCAGCAACTATTCAGTATGTTCAATACCTTCGGTGGGTCTTCTTACAGCAGACCTTTTCAGAGATGATTATGCTCCGGGTGAGGATGACGGCTGGTGGAGGTTCTACATTAATGTAGATACTGTCTTCTAGCAACATTTTTAACAGAATAACAAGAAAAGTGCCCATTATGACGTCGTCATAATGGGCACTTTGTTGGTATCGCTAGACTTTCCCTCCGGATTATTTCTGTTTTGGAACAGCGGTAATGGCCGCATCGGGATCTGCTGCTATGGCCTCCTTTATCTTTTGTGTGTATCCCGGATACTTGGGTTTTGCAGGGATTCCAACACCGTAGCCGTTGTCTTTGAATGAGCCGTCGGGATTCTGGACTTTCACATTGCCGTCCATATATTTTATTAGAAGGAACTCATCAAGGTGTTTCCATGTGCTGAACATTTGGGCTGCCAGATGTTCGCCCCATCCGGTAAGGTACTCTTTTACCTGCTCAGGTGACGATTCCTGCATCTGCATGGCCTGCTGGTCTATAAGTTGGATCATCTGCTGCGAGGTGGCCATGTGGTTGTTGGCTGCAGCCCTGATCTCCGGTTCAAGAAGGCTGTATCTGAGGTATGCTGCCTGGGCCACCCTGTTGAAAAGCCAGAATGCCGAGGTTGGGGAGTAGGTTGTCATGTTGCCGTTGCCAACCCTGAAGCACTCGGGTACCCTTACAGATGAAGAATATATAGGAGTAAGGCAAGAAGTTGCCGCATCGTCAACACCAAACCAGATGATGCCTCCAATTTCGTCGGGAAGCCAGTTGCGGGCCTGGCCAAGCATCCAGAAACCTGTCTGTTGTGTGGCAATTGCCCTCTCAAAGGCATACTCTGTTTCCCCTACGGTAAAGGTCATGGGGCGCCATCTGTATGGTGTTGAGTACCAGCCTGCACCAACATCCTTGCGCATATCCAGAGGAGTCCCCTCATAGTGGTCTTTCATCACATCCGCCACCTCTGCCATAGAGAGTTTGTCATACGGTTTTATATAAAGGGGCATCTTGTTGCCGGTTTCCAGGCCAAGCGCAAACTGGAAGTACTCTTGGGCATCCTTATCTCCAATTTTACCCTTTCCAAGGATGTTGAACGCACTCCAAACCCTTGTCTCACAGCCTCTCAAAGCGTCATAACTTGCAGGTGCGTAGGCGTCGCAGAAACTGAACTCCTCATCCTTGCCGTTGAAATATCCCATTTCTCTGGCAAAATCAATCACATCCTCCTTGTAGATGCAGTTCTGTGGGTCGTCCAATGGGAAACGGTCTATCCTTGAGCAGTTTGCATGTGCTGAGATGTATCCGTCGGGAATACGGATTGCCACCCATACAGCACCCTTGTTGATGTTTTTTCCTTTTTTATCCAGTTTGGTTCCCTTTCCCACCATCTCCATAATCCACACCTCGTCCTTGTCTGCAATTGAGAATGATTCTCCTCCCGACGGATATCCGTATTCCTCCACAAGAGAAGTCATTATCTCAATGGCCTCCCTGGCTGTACGGGCTCTCTGGAGGGTAACATATATCAGCGAACCATAGTCCATGATTCCGGTTGTATCAACCAGCTCGTCCCTGCCTCCGAAAGTGGTTTCGGTGATGATTACCTGGTGCTCGTTCATGTTGCCCATGGTTGAGAAGGTGCGTGGGACCTGGGCAATCTCTCCCATGTATTTGCCTGTATCCCATTCAAAAATCTTGAGTTTGCTGCCTGGAGGGAATATCCCGGCAGGAGTGTGGTACAGTTCGCCGTAGAGCACATGCGCATCGGCGGCATAGGTTATCATTACAGATCCGTCCTTGCTGGCCCCTTTTGTTACCAGAATGTTGGTGCAGGCAAAAAGGTCTGTAACCTGCAGGATTGCCAGTATGACGGCCAGTGAGGTGATTTTTGCAAATGTTTTCATGTCCTGTGTTTTTTGTTGCTGTTAAAGTTAAGAAAAATTCCAAATGAGAACAAAAGTGCCCTTTAGGACGTTGTCCCAAAGGGCACTGTGGTTGAGAACTCGGACTTCATGAAGTTCCTTGAGCTTTGGGGCGGTGAATATGAGTTTTTGGATTTGTATTAAGACTAAGAAAGAGGCTGAGTCAAAGAATCCCATTTTAGACAGGTAACCCCCGCGAGAGTGTTTTCTAGCGGGGGTATTATCTTGTCGGGATTACTTTTTAGTCACCCTTGTTTTTTGTGTGAATGGTAACGGTTATAGACAAATTACGGTGATCAGCCACAACATTATTCCTCCCAGCAGAATATATCCGTTCCGTTTTGCGAAATATAAGTAAAGCGTTGTAAGCATTATTGCCGCCTGTACAATATGCGATGTAAGGTAAAAGAAATTGCTGGTATATTTCAATCCTCCAGCACTAATCATACTCTCTGATCCTATCATATACTTTGCGGGATCAAGTATAAATTCAATGCTGTCAGCAATATGTATAGCAAGCAGGAATATACATGATATTATACCTGTAAGTGTGAGTATATTTTTGAAAATTGACATTTTGAGTGGGTGTTGTTGTTAACAAAGTTACTAAAAATTACCATATGTGTCTTCCTGCAAATCGGTGTTCCCGCAATATGGCCTGTAGCGCATCTAGATGGCGGGTTGTGGGGATTCATAGGGCAATTTGGCCCCGGTATCCCCAAAGCATGCGTTCTAGGGGTATGTGGCAGGGGGTATGGGGGATACCGATTTGCTGGAAGGGGTACCGGGGGCGCCAAGGGTGCCAAGGGTGCCAAGGGTGCCAAGGGTGCCGGGGATCGCGGGGATTTGAGGTTTGGGAACAAAGGATACTCTTTTTGTGCCCAGATGGGCAATTGTGGGCACGCTGGGGATCCGAAATGTTCCCGATAGGGGATTTTTTGATCTGTCGGGAACAAAAACAATGGAATATGTGCCCGACTGGTGCGCTATGGGCACATTGGGGCTCATTTTTGTGCCGGCCTTACTTTCGCTGGTATAAAAAAAGAGAGTAACCTTATTGTGATGTGCCCCCTAAAAGTTGGACGTAAGCATCCGATAAAGTACATTACCAACCAATAGTATACAATTAGCCGCTATTACCATTGGATTGTAGGTAATAGCGGCTATTAGTAGACCTTTGGATTACTGGCAGTTGCAAACAAGGTTTCTGTCGCCGTAGCCGTTGTCTACGCGGGCTACTGCTGGCCAGAACTTGTTCTCTCTCAACCACTCAAGTGGGAATGCGGCCTCTGTTCTGCTGTAAGGGTGGTTCCACTCGTCTGCGCAAACCTCGTCTGCGGTGTGTGGAGACATTGTTACAGGGTTGTCTTTAGGGTCGTATTCACCTGCCTTAATCTTCTCGCACTCAATCTTAATCTGTTTCATTGCCTGGATGAAGCGGTCCATCTCCTCTTTTGGCTCAGACTCTGTAGGCTCAACCATCAAGGTCTCGTGTACAGGGAATGAAAGGGTAGGAGCGTGGAAGCCGTAGTCCATCAAGCGTTTTGCAAGATCGGTTGCATCTACGCCGTACTCAGATTTGAAGTGCTGGCAATCAATGATGCACTCGTGAGCTACGCGGCCGGTTGCACCAGAGTAAAGGGTCTTGAACTCAGGCTCAAACTGTGCTGCCATGTAGTTTGCGTTAAGGATAGCAACCTGGGTAACTTTCTTAAGGCCTGCTGCGCCCAACAGTTTGATGTAGGCGTGGGTGATAGGCAACAATAGCGGGTTACCGTATGCTGCAGCAGAAACTGCACCCATATCTTTGCCGCCGCACTCAGGATCAAGCGGATGGCCTGGAAGGTATGGAGCCAATGCTTTTGTGCAGCAGATAGGGCCAACGCCAGGACCACCACCACCGTGAGGCATTGCAAACGATTTGTGAAGGTTCAAGTGGCATACGTCTGCGCCAATGAAGCCAGGGTTGGTAAGGCCAACCTGTGCGTTCATGTTTGCACCGTCCATGTAAACCAAACCGCCGTTCTGGTGGATGATGTTGCAGATCTCCTTGATCTGTACCTCAAACACACCGTGGGTAGAAGGATATGTGATCATCAAGCCTGCAAGGTTCTCTGCGTTTGCAATAGCTTTCTCACGCAACTCCTCAACGTTGATGTTTCCGTTCTCGTCACATCCTACAAGTACAATGCTGAAACCTGCCATAGCTGCAGATGCAGGGTTGGTTCCGTGTGCAGATGTAGGGATGATCATTACGTTTCTGTGGGCGCCGCCGTTTGCCATGTGGTATGCCTTGATGGTCTTCAAGCCTGCATACTCACCTGCTGCACCTGAGTTAGGCTGAAGTGAACAGGCGTCAAAGCCGGTAATCACTGCCAAGTCGTGCTCAAGCTCCTTGATTAGCTCCATGTAACCCTCAACCTGGTCTTTAGGCTGCAATGGGTGTACGTTGCCAAGCTCGCCCCAGCTTAGTGGAAGCATCTCCACTGCTGCATTAAGCTTCATTGTACAAGAGCCAAGAGGAATCATTGAGTGGGTAAGCGATATGTCTTTTCTCTCAAGTTTCTTGATGAATCTCATCATTGCAGTCTCCGAGTGGTATGTGTTGAATACCTCGTGCTCAAGGAATGAGCTCTCCCTCTTCATGAAAGGATCCTCTGCAGGGGCACCAGGGCAACCTGAAGGCTGTGCGTCAAAGATGTTTGCAACTTTCATTGCCTCAACGCAGTTGGTAAGCTCGTCAAAGCTGATTCTTACGCTGTCGGGAGCAGGATAGAAGAAGTTGATGCCGTCCAATTCCGCTCTCTGTTTGAGTTCTGCTGCGTTTACACCTTTTATCTCAATTGTGCCAAAGAAGTTCTCTGTTGCAAGGGTGTATCCTTTTGCTTTAAGAAGGCCTGCCACTGCGTGTGCGTAGTGGGAAACTTTCTGTGCAATTGATTTGATTCCCTGTGGTCCGTGGTATACTGCGTACATTCCGCTCATGGTTGCCATAAGGGCAGTTGCGGTACATACGTTTGATGTTGCTTTCTCTCTCTTGATGTGCTGCTCGCGGGTCTGCAGTGCAAGTCTTACTGCGCTGTTGCCCAAACGGTCAACTGATACACCAATGATACGTCCTGGAATCTGTCTCTTGTAGGTGTCTTTGGTTGCCATGAAACCTGCGGTAGGACCGCCAAAGCCCATAGGCAAACCGAATCTCTGTGCAGAACCCACTGCGCAGTCTGCGCCCCATGCTGCAGGCTCTTTAAGTACTGCAAGTGAAAGAAGGTCGCAGTATGCTGTTACAAGTCCGCCTGCTGCGTGCACTTTCTCACAGAATGCTGCGTAATCGCGTACCTCACCGTTTGCTGCAGGGTACTGTACCATTGCACCGTAGCATTTCTCGCTAAGTTCTGCAGTTTTATAGTCTCCAAGCTGGATCTCAATGCCAAGACCTGCTGCACGGGTCTGAAGAACAGAAAGTACCTGTGGGAAAATATTCTCGTCTACAAATACAACGTTCTTGCCTGCCTTTACAGCGTCTCTGCTTCTTACCTCAAACATCATTCTCATTGCCTCTCCTGCAGCCTGTGCGTCGTCAAGCATAGAGCAGTTTGAAAGAGGGAAGCCGGTAAGGCTGCTGATCATGGTCTGGAAAATAAGAAGAGCCTCAAGGCGGCCCTGGCTTATCTCTGCCTGGTATGGGGTGTATGAGGTGTACCAGCAAGGGTTCTCAAATATGTTTCTGGTAATTACCGGAAGGGTTCCGGTGCCGTAATTGCCCATTCCAATAAGGCTTCTGAACGGTCTGTTCTTTGAAACCATCTTTTTAAGATTAGCCAGATACTGGCTCTCGGATACGGCTGGTGTAAGTTTAAGCTCCTCCTCCAGAAGGATGTCTGAAGGAACAGTCTGTTTTGTCAGTTCGTCCAAAGTTTGGACATTCAATACCTTGAGCATCTCCTCAATCTGGGAGTCTCTAGGGCCAATGTGTCTGTCAGTGAATGTTAGTGACATGTTTTTGTATTTAAAGTGTAATTATTTCCAATTTGTTAGGAGTTTACAAATATATGATTATTTTTGTAAAAACCAAACCTACAAAATTATGAGTTTATTAAGCAAAAAAATTTCTGAACTTCAGGAGAGGACAGCCCGTGTTTTGCAGGGAGGAGGAGATAAAGCCATTGCTAAACAGATAGCTATGGGCAAGCTTCCGGCAAGGGACAGGATAGGCAAGCTCCTTGATGAAGGGTCGTTTTATGAATACGATCTTTTTATAGAGCACGATGCAAGGGAATTTGGTATGGAGAACAAGAGCCTTGCCGGTGATGGTGTAGTTATAGGAACCGGTACCATCAACGGAAAGCCTGTTGCAATTTATGCCCAGGACTTCACTGTTGCAGGCGGCTCGCTCGGATCGATGCATGCAAGAAAAATCACCAAGATAATGGATTATGCACTGAGAATGAGGATACCCCTTATCGGGATTAATGATTCCGGTGGAGCCCGTATTCAGGAGGGTGTGAACTCTCTGGCTGGATATGGTGAGATTTTCTTCAGAAATACCATGGCCAGTGGTGTGATTCCGCAGATTTCGGTGATTTTGGGCCCTTGTGCAGGTGGTGCCGTATATTCCCCTGCCCTTACAGATTACGTGTTTGTGGTTGACAAGATTTCCAAGATGTTCATCACCGGCCCGGAGGTTATCAAATCGGTGCTTGGAGAGGAGATAGATATGGAGTCTCTTGGAGGTGCCCGCGTACATTGCGAGACCACTGGAAATGCCCATTTCTTTGCAGAGAGTGAGGAGGAGTGCTTTGCGCAGATAAAGAAACTTTTGAGTTTTATTCCTGCCCATAATGCGGAGAAACCTGTACCTGTGAAAGGTGGTTCGCCTCTTAAAAAGTACAAGATTGACAAGATTGTTCCGGTAGACCCTACCACTCCATACGATGTGAGGGATGTGATAAGGTCGCTTACCGATGATTCCGATTTCATTGAGATTCAGGAGATGTGGGCCCAGAATATTGTTATAGGCTACGGACGCATGGATGGCCGCACTGTGGGTTTTGTGGCAAACCAGCCCCTTTACCTTGCGGGTGTGCTTGATTGCGATTCTTCAGACAAGGCTGCCCGCTTTATCCGCTATTGTGATGCCTTTGAGATCCCTATCGTAACTCTTGAGGATATGCCCGGCTACCTTCCGGGAGTTGATCAGGAGCATGCCGGAGTTATCCGTCACGGGGCAAAGCTGCTGTATGCCTACTCCGAGGCATCCGTTCCAAAAATTACCATCATCCTTCGCAAAGCCTATGGAGGAGGATATATTGCAATGAACTCCCGACATCTCCGTGCAGACTTTGTCTTTGCATGGCCTACCGCAGAGATTGCCGTTATGGGACCTGAGGGAGCCGCAAACATCATCTTCCGCAAGGAGATTATGGAGGCTGAGAATCCCGACGAGATGCGTAAACTTAAAGTTCAGGAGTACAAGGACAAGTTTGCCAACCCGTATGTGGCAGCAGCCAAGGGATACATTGATTCTGTGATAACTCCACAGGATACCCGCAAGTTCATTTTGCATGCCTTGAACATTTCTGGCAACAAGACACTCAAGAGACCTGCCAAGAAGCACGGCATTCCACCATTTTAACAGCAGAGGAGGCTTAAGTTATGAACGAGATAAAATCTATAAGTGCAGACTTGGGCGATGCTGTGCTCATGTCCAATGACCCCAACCTCTTCACCGACAAAATCCAGATCCACGAGTGCGGCCGCGTGTACAAGACCCGTTACACCCGCAAGTTTGTGGAGAGGAAAAAGTGGGAGGCTCCCAACCCTGCCGAGGTGAGGTCAATCATCCCCGGTTCGGTAACCGAGGTGCTTGTAAAGCCCGGCGATAAAGTAAAGAAGGGCTCCAGGCTTATGATATACGAGGCAATGAAGATGAAAAACGTAATTGTTTCACCTTTTGATGCTGTTGTAGAAAGCGTTGAGGTTAAGGCGGGAGACAAGCTCCCCAAGGGAGCGTTGCTGGTAATTTTAAAGTAACGTCGTCTTTTTGTACAACTCTTTGTCCCACAAAGAGTTGGAAAACAGGGGTGCTGCCTTCTGCAGCATCCCTTGTTTTCTATTTGCCTCAGGATGAGGCAAATGTACAAAAAGACGACGTTACAAAGTAAATTTGCTTTGCGAGGGAAGTTTTAGTAACTTGGTCCTTTGTGAAAAGGACTGGGAAAATGGAGGATTTGTGGTGCAAAAACAGACAGGATTTGGGCAAAAGGGGAGAGGATGTGGCCTTGGAATATCTTTTGCGGAGAGGAATGAAGCTGCTGGAGCGGAATTGGCGCAGCGGGCACAAGGAACTGGATCTGGTGATGGAGGAGGAGGGGTTTATACGGATAGTGGAGGTGCGCAGCAGGAGTGTCCCGGCGCAGATTGATCCGTTGGAGAGCGTAGACCATGTAAAGAGAAAGAAAACCATACAGGCGGCAAAGGGGTATGTGGCGGCCAACCGGAGCAGGATAAAGGGGAAGGAGGTAGTTTTTGATGTGGTCTCAATCCTTTTCAACGGGGAGTTGTTTAAAGTTGAATATGTACGGGAGGCATTTGCCCCCACTTGGTAAAATATAAAACAGATATGGGAAGAGAGAACAATTATTGTATCATCATGGCCGGTGGCGTTGGAAGCCGTTTCTGGCCTGTAAGCAGAAATGACAAGCCAAAGCAGTTTCTGGATTTCTTTGGAACAGGAATTTCGTTCCTGCAGCAGACATACAATAGGTTTGCCAAGATTATACCTGCGGAGAACATATTGGTTGTTACAAGCGCCCAGTATGAGGAACTGGTAAAGGAGCAGTTGCCACAGATGCTGCTGGAAAATATTCTCCTGGAGCCGCACAGGCGCAATACAGCCCCATGTATAGCATATGCAACATACAAATTGCAGAAGAAAAATCCCAACGCAACAGTGGTGGTGGCCCCATCGGACCATCTCATATTGGATGAGGAGGTGTTTCTCAATACTGTGCAGGCAGCCTTGAACCATGCGCAGGGCAACGATGAACTGCTCACTTTGGGCATCAAGCCTACACGCCCGGAAACTGGATACGGATACATTCAGGTAAACCCTGCCAAAACCAAGCAGGTGGAGGGGAACAAGGTGTTCAGCGTAAAGACTTTCACTGAAAAACCCGATAAAGAGCTGGCAAAGGTATTCCTCCAGAGCGGGGAATTTTTGTGGAACTCCGGCATCTTCATCTGGAATATCAGAACCATTGCCCAGGAACTTGAGAAATATCTTCCCGACATTGCCAACCAATTCAAGGACATTGTACCATTCTACTACACGGAAAAGGAGGAGGAGCTCATAAAGGGAATCTACGAGGGGTGCAACGGCATCTCAATTGATTACGGAGTGATGGAGAAGACCAGCTGCAGCTGGGTGTTTGAGACCTCGTTCGGATGGAGCGATGTAGGTACCTGGGATGCCCTTTATCATCTTGGGCAGAAAGATGAGGACGGCAACCTGATGAGCGTAGGTGACAGCATGATAGACAAAGTGCGGGGATCCATCATAGTGTCCAATGAGGACGACAAGCTTGTGGTGGTGAAAGGACTGGAGAATTTCATGGTGATAAACACAGACGATGTGCTCCTTATCTGCCCAAGGGACAACGTGAGATTCAAGAATGTGATTACAGACCTTACAGTAAACGAATTCAACAAATATCAGTAACCTATCATATAAAAACAGCATAACATGGCGGAGATATTGAGCCTTAATATACAGAGTGAAATTGGGGAACTGGAGGGGGTAATCCTCCATACTCCAGGAGCGGAGGTGGAGAACATGACACCAGGAACAGCCCAGAGGGCACTTTACAGTGATATCCTCAACCTCTCAATAGCAAAAACCGAATATGACCAGCTGCAGGGGGTGCTGGGGAAATATACCCGAACCTTCCAGGTAACGGATCTGCTTGAGCAGGTGCTTGCCAACTACAGCCAGAGGGAGATGCTCATAAAGAAAGTGTGCGAAAGCGAAGGGGCGCTGGAGTATTATGAACAGCTGATGGCAATGCCGTCGGCGGAATTGGCAAAAGCCCTTATTGAAGGTGTACCTGCCAGGAAAAACACCCTTACTGCATTCCTGAGTGATGAATATTATGCGTTGTATCCATTGTACAACTTCTATTTTACCAGAGATGCATCTGTAACTATCGGGAATAATGCCCTTATCTGCCGTATGGCCAACAAGGTGAGGATGAGGGAGTCGTTGATTATGGAGGCAATCTTCAAAGGGTCCGGTGCATTCAGTGGCGGCATCATAAATGCCCATGAGTTCCAGCCAGGCTGCAACGACATTTACATGGAGGGTGGCGATATCCTTGTAGCCAGGGAGGACATCCTTGTAATAGGCAACGGTTGCAGAACCAGCACCAGGGGCATAGATCTTCTCATTGCAAGGCTCTGCAGGGAGCATACCCAGGGGACAAGGCACATCATTGTGCAGCAGCTCCCGTCGCAGCCGGAGTCTTTCATCCATCTTGATATGGTTTTCACTCTTCTCGACAGGGACAAATGTATGGTCTACGAACCCCTTGTCCTCCGCGACAACCAGTACCAGACCGTGCACATAACCATAGAGGACGGAAAAGTTTCAAAAATAAGGAGCATCCCAACAATCCTTCACGCCCTCCGGGAGCTGGGAATGGACCTTGAGCCGGTAGCGTGCGGCGGAAGTTCAGATGAATGGAACCAGGAGAGGGAACAGTGGCACAGCGGGGCAAACTTCTTTGCCATAGCACCCGGAAAACTCCTTTCATACTCCCGAAATGTGAACACATTGGGAGAACTTTCAAAGCATGGATTTGAGATAATCCCGGCGTGGGACATCATCCGCGGCAACAAGGACGCTGCAGATTACGCAAAATGTGTAATCACCATTGAGGGAAGTGAACTTCCCCGTGGAGGTGGTGGAGCCCGCTGCATGACAATGCCGGTGAGAAGGAAGAGCCTATAAAGGATGTCTTTTAAAAAGTTATAGAATAAACCGATATTTTTCTGTAGATTTGCAACCTTAATTTGTTTGATATGCAGCAGAAAATAGATGATTTGCTAAATAAGATAGACTCCCTTACAGCTGGAAAGCTGCAGGAGGTTGAGGAAATAAGGGTTAAGCTTCTTGGAAAGAAAGGAGAGATTACTGCCCTTTTTGATGAGTTCAGAAATGTCCCTGCAGAGCAGAAGAGGGAGTTTGGCCAGAAGCTGAACGTCCTTAAGACAAAAGCTGCAGAGAAGATTGAGGAGTTGAGGCAGAAAGTTGAGGAGATGGGCGGTTCTGATGCCCCTTCATTTGACTGTACAAAACCTGGAGACAAATATGATTTGGGTACAAGACACCCTATATCTGTAACAAGAGAGGAGATTATCTCAATTTTCAGCAAGTTCGGATATGCAGTGTCTGAGGGTCCGGAGATTGAGGATGACTGGCATGTATTCGGTGCCTTGAACTTCCCTCCTGAGCACCCTGCAAGAGACATGCAGGATACTTTCTTTATCTCTGCCGGCGGAGACAACCCTATCCTTCTTAGAACCCATACAAGTTCTGTTCAGGTAAGAAGTATGGAAAAGATGCCTCTTCCTATCAGAATCGTTTGTCCTGGCCGTGTGTTCAGAAACGAGGCAATCTCTGCACGTGCACACTGTATCTTCCACCAGGTTGAGGGTCTTTATATAGATAAGAATGTATCTTTTGCAGACCTTAAGCAGGCGGTATTGCTTTTTGCCAAGGAGATGTTTGGTGAGGAGACCCAGATAAGGTTGCGTCCTTCATACTTCCCGTTCACCGAGCCAAGTGCCGAGGTGGATGTAAGCTGCAATATCTGTAAAGGTAAAGGCTGTAACATTTGTAAAGGAACAGGCTGGCTTGAGATTATGGGCTGCGGTATGGTAGACCCTAATGTTCTTGAGGCTTCAGGCATAGATTCAAAGGAGTATTCAGGCTTTGCATTTGGAATGGGTGTGGAGAGAATTGCAATGCTAAAGTGGCAGGTTAAGGATTTGCGCCACTATTTTGAGAACGATGTAAGGTTCTTGAGAGAGTTTGAAACGGTAATTTAAGCTGTTTTTGCGGTTGAAAAGGGCAAAAAAGTGGCAAAAACCGGAAAAAATTGAATTTTTTTCAAAAAATTGTAAAAAAATTTTGGAGGTTTAGAAAAAGTTACTACCTTTGCAATCGCAAAACAGAAACGCGGAAATAGCTCAGTTGGTAGAGCACAACCTTGCCAAGGTTGGGGTCGCGAGTTCGAGCCTCGTTTTCCGCTCCAAAAGCCTCAGAGAAATCTGGGGCTTTTTCTTTTTATATCCTGTTAAAAAAAACATTACACTCTTTTTCGTAACTTTGTAGCTTAGTTCGCAATTTTAAATTATTCACAGATATGAAAAGATTTTTCCTTTTGGCTGTTGCTATGGTATTCACCACTGCGCTTCTTGCCCAGAAAAATGACAAGGACAAAGATTGGGCTCTGTACAGCCGTTATGCTCCCGCAAATGATACTGTAACCGTTGCACCCAAGGCGGTGTTTATGGGAAACTCCATTACAGAGAACTGGCTCAAGTTCCATCCGGAGTTTTTCCAGAAAAACAATTATGCGGCCAGAGGCATCAGCGGCCAGACAACTTACCAGATGTTGGCAAGGTTCCACAATGATGTTGTGGCGCTGAATCCTAAAGTGGTTGTTATCCTGTCGGGAATAAATGACATTGCCCGCAACAACGGATATATCTCTTTGGAGAATATTATGGGAAATATCATCTCAATGTGTGACATTGCCCGTGCAAACGGGATTGTTCCTGTGTTGTGTTCGGTTCTTCCGGCAGACTATTTTGTGTGGAGAAAGGATCTTAAGCCGGCGCCGCTGGTGATTGAGCTTAACGGCATGATAAGGAAGTATGCTGCTGAGCAGGGTTTTGAGTATGTGGATTACCATTCTTTCATGTCTGATGAGAAGGGTGCCCTCAAGGAGGGACTTTCAAAAGACCATTGCCACCCTTACCCTGATGCATATTTTCCAATGGAGGAGGTTGTGGTTAAGGCCATTAATAAGGCGGCAAAACAGAAGTTGCCACGCAAACGTAATAGAAAATAGCAGGAATTTATTATTTTTGCCCCCTTAACTGATTAAATTAAAATCAATTATAGATGTTCAAAAAATTATTTCTTTCTACTGTAGCCCTGCTTGTGGGTTGCGTTGCTTTTGCGCAGATGGAGGAGAATCCGGTTTCATGGAGCGGAAAGGTTGAGAAACTTTCGGGAAACCTTTATGAGATTGTCCTTACCGGCGAGATTTCAGGTGACTGGCATATTTATGACCTTGGCCCTTATACAGACGGCCCTATTGCAACATCAGTTGTTGTTGCCGGCAAAGAGGTGAAGGCTGTGGGTGAGGCTTATCTTAAGACCGCAAGCCACAGGGCATATGATGAGAACTTCAAAATGGAGATAGGTACCTGTGAGTCGGGTGTGCAGGTTGCACAGAAGGTTGAGGTTACCGGTGAGGCTCCGGTTGCAAAACTTACCATTGAGTGGCAGACCTGCAATAATGGCGCATGTCTTCCTCCAACAGATGAGGAGATTACCGTAAAACTTCCTGCTGCTGAGGGTGCCGTTGTGGCTGCAGCAGAAGAGAAGGCTGCCCCAGTGAAAAAAGAGGGTGGCAAGTCTATTTGGGCTGTTATCCTTGAGGCTATTGCATGGGGTTTTGTTGCATTGCTTACCCCTTGTGTATTCCCGATGGTTCCTATGACAGTATCCTTCTTCATAAAGAGCAAGGATGGAAAAGGCAAGTTGTATGCTTCCCTTTACGGTTTCTTCATTGTAGCCCTTTATACAGTTCCAATTGCTGTAATCATCCTTCTTACCTATATCTTGGGCGGTGATGCCGTTACAGCAGATATCTTCAACTGGTTGGCTACACACTGGATTCCAAACATCATCTTCTTCATCATCTTCATGGTGTTTGCTGCCAGCTTTTTTGGTGCATTTGAGATTACAATGCCAAGCTGGATGGTTAACAAGACAGATGCAAAGAGTGACAAAGGTGGTCTTGTAGGTGTATTCTTCATGGCACTTACTTTGGTATTGGTTTCATTCTCATGTACTGGTCCTATTGTAAGTTCAGTACTTATCAAGAGTACCCAGGGTGAGATTTGGGAGCCTATCATTACAATGTTTGCATTCTCGGCAGCATTTGCACTTCCGTTTACGGTGTTCGCATTTGCCCCTTCATTGCTTAAGGATCTTCCAAAGAGCGGCGGTTGGCTGAACTCGGTTAAGGTTGTACTTGGTTTCATTGAGGTTGCATTGGGATTGAAATTCCTCAGCGTTGCAGACCAGGTGTACCAGTGGAACTTGCTCGACCGTGAGGTTTACCTTGCAATCTGGATTGTGGTGTTCTCCCTATTGGGTCTGTACCTTTTGGGCAAGTTGCGTTTTGCGCACGATACTCCGGAGGATCATATTTCAGTTAAGAGACTTTTCCTTGCAATTGCAGTGTTCTCATTTGTGGTTTATATGATCCCGGGTATGTGGGGAGCACCTTTAAAGGCGTTGAGCGGATATCTTCCTCCAATTGAGAGCATGGATTTCAACCTTTCAAAACAGAATGTGGTGATGCAGCAGGTTGGTGCAGCAGACCATCACAACAACCCTTATCCTGCAAAGAAATTTACAGATATGGGATTGAAACACATAGACGGTATCCCTGGATTCTTTGATTTGCAGGAGGCATTGGAGTATTCAAAAACTGCAGGCAAACCGGTATTCATTGATTTTACAGGTGCTGCTTGTGTAAACTGCAGGGAAATGGAGAGCAGGGTGTTCTCGGATCCACAGATTAAGGAGATTCTCAACAATCAGTTTGTGTTCGTTTCACTTTATGGAGATGTAAAGACCGAGGTGGCAGAGTCTGATTGGGTAACCCTTCCAAACGGCAAGGTGCTCAAGAGCCTTGGCAAGATAAACACCAACTTCATCATGGAGAAATACAAGGTGAACGCAATGCCTTATTATATCATAACAGATGCCCAGGGCAACCAGGTGGTTGAACCAAGAGGTTATGACCTTGACAAGGATGCGTTCAAAAAATTCCTTGAGAATGCTGTTGAAACCTTCAATAAGTAATATATGAACCATAAAATGTTCAAAACAATAAAAGAGTACAGTGTAATGGCGGTAGCCCTTGCACTGTATGTCTTTTCCTGGACAGCCTTCCTCATTCCAAACGGAATTACGGCGGGAGGCGTTACAGGTATGTCAACAATCCTCAATTTTGCATTCGGATGGCATATCTCCCACACATATCTCATCCTTAATGCGGTGCTTCTTATAGCCGGTACCATAATAATGGGAAAGGGATTCGGATTCAAGACAATCTACTGTATTCTTGTAAGTACCGTCTATTTTGAGTTCTTCCCTCTCATTCCTTGGGTTTCCAACATTGATGACAATCTCATCAATTCAATAGTTGGCGGCGCCATGAGTGCATGCGGTATAGCATTGGTCTTTACCCAGGGAGGAAGTACAGGAGGAATAGACATCATTGCCCTTGTGATAAACAAATACAGGGAGGTTTCTCCAGGCAGGGTGTTTATGGTTTCAGACTTCCTCATTATCTCGTCAGTACTTTTTCTTCCCGACAAATCCCTCCAGGACATTGTATACGGATATGTGGTTACAGTGGCATTCTCATACACGGTAGACCAGCTTCTTACCGGCAGCAAGCAGTCTGTGCAGATGCTCATCATTAGCAGCAAGTATGAGGAGATAGCCAACAGATTGTGTTTTGAGATGGATAAGGGTGTTACCGCAATAAATGCCTTGGGCTGGTACAAGAAATCGCAGAGCATGATGATAATGGTGGTTACCCGCAAGGACAAGATGTATGAGGTAATGGCAGCAGTAAAGGAGATTGACAACAAGTCGTTCTTTACCGTATCTACAGTGATGGGCGTTTACGGAGAGGGCTTTGAGGAGTTCAAGGCCAAAAGGAAAAACAAGAAGAAAATCGCAGCCTAGCGGCTGATGTATTTTTCAACAACGGCAGGGAAATGCTCCTTTTCAAGGGCATGGATTTTTGCGGCAAGAGACTCGGGGGTATCTGTCGGGATTACCGGACAGGTTGCCTGGAAGAGGATCTTGCCGTTGTCGTATACGGCATCCACAAGGTGGATGGTGATTCCTGATTCGGCCTCTCCCGCTTCAATTACTGCCCTGTGCACATTCATTCCGTACATCCCTTTGCCGCCGAATTTCGGGAGGAGGGCAGGGTGGATGTTTATGATTCTCTCCTTGAATCTGATGGTGAGAGCCTCAGGTATCTTAAGAAGGTAGCCTGCAAGTACAATCAGGCTGATACCGTTCTCTTCAAGCAGGGTCAACAGCCTCTGCGGATCTGCGCAGGTGAGCTCTTCCCTTGGCAAAACAACTGATGGTACTCCAAGATTTGCAGCCCTTTCCAGTACTTGGGCGTTTTCCTTGTTGCATACCACAAGTTTTACTGAGGCGGTGTTGCCCCCGTTAAAATGTCTTATTATATTTTCCGCGTTGGAACCGCTTCCGGAGGCGAATACAGCAATATTGTCCATCAGTTTTTTCGTTTATGTGCGCAAAAATAACCAATTTTTAATTTTTTTATTACCTTTGTACTTTGTAGTTAGGTAAAAACAACTAAAATTATAAACTTATTTTATTAACTAATTATTTAAAATCATGGCAGATATTACTTCTAAAGTTAAGGAAATCATCGTTGACAAATTGGGCGTTGATGCAGCTGAGGTTACACCAGAGGCTAGCTTTACTAAAGATTTAGGAGCTGATTCACTTGACACAGTAGAGCTTATCATGGAGTTCGAGAAAGCTTTCGAGATTTCAATCCCTGATGAGGCTGCAGAGAAAATTGCAACAGTAGGAGATGCAATCTCATATATTGAGGCTAACCAGAAATAATTTATCTTAAGAGAATTCATGGAGTTGAGAAGAGTTGTCATTACCGGATTGGGTACTGTCAATCCGCTAGGTAACAGTGTAGAGGAGTATTTCAACAATCTGAACAATGGAGTCAGCGGCGCAGCACCTATCACCAGGTTTGATGCATCACTTTTTAAGACCAGATTCGCTTGTGAGGTAAAGAATTTCAATCCGGCAGATTACGGAATTGACCGCAAGGAGGCCAGAAAAATGGACCGCTTTGCACAGTTTGCACAGGTTGCAGCCGATCAGGCTGTGGCAGACTGCATGATTGATCTTGAGAAGATCAACCGTAAGCGTGTTGGAGTAATAGTTGGTTCAGGAATAGGTGGAATAGAGACACTTACTGACGAGGTTATGGGTTATAGCGAGGGAGGAAAAGTTCCTCGCTTTAACCCATTTCTTATTCCCAAGATGATTCCTGACATCATAGCTGGACTTATATCCATCAAATATGGATTTATGGGTCCCAACTATACGACAGTTTCTGCGTGTGCATCTTCTGCCCATGCAATGTCCAATGCTTTTGACATGATCAGGTTGAACAAGGCCGACATGATTGTAACCGGTGGCTCTGAGGCTGGCGTTACAATTGCAAGTGTAGGCGGATTCAACTCGGCACAGGCTCTGTCAACAAACAATGAGGAATATACTACAGCCAGCAGGCCTTTTGACGTAACCAGAGACGGTTTTGTTATTGGAGAGGGTTGCGGCATCCTTGTTTTTGAGGAGTATGAGCATGCTGTTGCGCGTGGCGCAAAGATTTATGCAGAGGTTTTGGGAACAGGCATGTCGGCTGATGCCCACCACATTACAGCTCCCCATCCCGAGGGTGAAGGTGCCATGGAGGCAATGAGGCTGGCTCTTGCAGAGGCAGGCTTGAAACCTGAGGATGTGGACTATATCAATGTTCATGGAACATCAACTCCGCTGGGAGACAAGGCAGAGCTT
The DNA here is from genome assembly GCA_017631435.1 of Bacteroidales bacterium. Taxonomy (GTDB): domain Bacteria; phylum Bacteroidota; class Bacteroidia; order Bacteroidales; family UBA932; genus Egerieousia. The sequence continues at coordinate 49,215 of JAGBTG010000031.1, forward strand.
AAAGCTGTTAAGGAAGTGTTCGGAGAGCACGCCTACAAGCTCAACATCAGTTCTACCAAATCCATGACCGGACACCTTTTGGGAGCAGCGGGTGCAATTGAGACTATGGCTTGCATAGATGCAATCTGCAACGGTATCATCCCTCCAACAATCAACTTTAAGGAGGAGGATCCGGAGATAGACTACAAACTGAACCTCACATTGAACAAAGCTCAGCATAGGGAGGTAAAAGTGGCAATGAACAATACCTTTGGTTTTGGCGGCCACAACTCTTGTCTGATTTTGGGAAAGGTAAGATAAAAGTGCACTGATGCATTAAAGTATAAGGCAGTTGTCCATAGGACGGCTGCCTTTTTTGCTTTTGGGCCCCTCTCAATATCTCCACCTCTCCATATCCAGCTTTATGAATATGAACAGCAGGATGGTAAAGCTCCACAAAGAAGAGCCTCCATAGCTCAGCAATGGTAAAGGAATTCCTATCACAGGGACAAGTCCCATAGTCATTCCAATGTTTATGAAGAAGTGCATGAAGAAGCAGCTCGCAACACAATAGCCATAAATGCGGGTAAAGCGGTCCTTTTGCCGTTCACTGAGTACAATAAGCCTGGTTATCAGAAAAATGTATATTCCCACAACAAGCACAGACCCTATAAATCCCCACTCTTCACCTACAGTGCAGAAGATGAAGTCTGTACTCTGTTCCGGAACAAAATCAAACTTTGTCTGGGTGCCGTTGAGGAATCCCTTCCCCGTAAACCCTCCGGAACCGATTGCAATCTTTGACTGGTGCACGTTGTATCCGGCTCCCATAAGATCCTCCTTAATTCCCAGCAGGTTCTCAATCCTCTCCCTCTGATGGTGCTGCAGGATATTGTTGAAGATGAACTGCACGGAGAATACAAGAATTATTGAACAGATGAATCCGGTAATGAGGAACTTCAGGTGCTTCATCCTTTTTCCCGAGAATTTTACAATTGAGAATATTACAGGAATGGCCATCAGAACCAAAGCCATATACTCTACCTCAACGGGAAATTCCGGTGCAACGGCATTCATGATGGCAGGGAGGAATCCGAGCAAAGTTGCCACAGGAATCAATATGGCCAAATGCAGCCACAATCTCCTGGTATATATCCCATTCACTATTCCCGACAGTACAAACAATATGATGAGGGCTGCCAAAGGGGATACGGCGAGGGTGACCACAAACAGAACTATGGAGAGGATGCCGAATATGAGGAACCATCCACTGAGCCCTTCCCTGTAAAGGAGGAATATGAATCCGCAGTAAACCAGTGCCGAACCGGTCTCCTTCTCCATTACAATTATGGCCATGGGAACAAGAATTGCCAGGGCAACAGAAATGGCGTCTCTGGGCCTGCTGAGCTTGAAACTGTATTTGCTCATCAGATGGGCCAGAAACAGCGATGTGCTTATCTTGGATATCTCTGCCGGCTGGAAACTTACCGGGCCGAACCTGAACCAGGAGTTTGAGCCGTTTACCTCCTTGCCCAGGAATATTACCGCAACCAGGAGTATACATACAAAGAAGTATATTGGTGGGGAAAGGACGCTGTATATCTTTGGATTGAGCACATATAATATGCACACGGCCAGTACCATGGCTGTGATTATCCATATGAACTGCATGCCATACCTCTGGCTCATGTCAAATATTGAACTGTGCTCCTCTGAATATATGGAGGCAAAAATATTTACCCACCCTATAAAAATCAGCAACAGCCAGCTCACCACAAGAGGTATATCCATTTTCCCAAACTTGTATTCACCCATATTATCGTCTCCTCTTTACTGGTACATATTGGATGAGGTTGGCATCCTTCATCCTTTTCTCAAGGTCTTTTCTTGTTATCTCACCGGTAAGGTATTTCTCCACCATAAGTGAGGCTATAGGGGCGGCCCATGTTCCGCCAAAGCCGGCATTCTCTATGTATGCGGCAATTGCAATTCTGGGGTTCTCCCTTGGGGCAAAGCAGATGAACACTGCATTGTCCTTTCCGTGGGGGTTCTGCGCAGTGCCTGTCTTGCCGCAGATCTCCAGTCCGGGAACATGTGCCAGGCGGGCTGTTCCTCCTGTTCCGGGTGCTGCATTTACTGCCTGGTACATACCTTCAATCACTTTATGGAAGTGGGTTGTATCTACAAGGGTGTAGTTCTTCTCCTTGAACCTTGCATCAATGGAATGCCCCGGAGAATCTTTTACAAGGTGCGGTATATAGTAATACCCCCTGTTGGCAAGTGTAGCAGCCAGGTTGGCCAAGTGCAGAGGGGTGGCACCAATTTCTCCCTGCCCTATGGAGAGCGAGATTACAGAATTGGCTTTCCATCTGTTCTTGCCGTGAATCTTGTCGTATGTTGAGGTTGAGGGCAATGTGCCGCCAAGCTCTGCAGGAAAATCACTCCCCAACTTGCGGCCGAATCCGAAACTCATGACCATCTCCTTCCAGTTGTTGAAAGCCTCTCCAATGTTGTCATATTTCCTGTTTTCAAGGATGGCCCTGAAGGTGTAGCAGTAATATGCATTGCACGACATCATGATGGATTGTGTGAGGTCTGTTGGTGAAGGATGGGCATGGCATCCCAGCTTGCGGTTGCCGTAGTGGTAGCCCATGCTGCAGTTGTATCTTGTACTTGGGGTGATAACCCCTTCCTGCAGGCCTATAAGACCGTTAACCAGTTTGAATACAGATCCTGGAGGGTATGATGACATCACAGCCCTGTTGAACATGGGCTTGTATGGGTCTGAGGCAATCTCCTTGTAGTGCTTGTTTATTGAGGCCAACTGCTCTATGTCTATTCCGGGGCTGGAGATGAGGGCCAGGATTTCTCCGGTAGAAGGTTCAATTGCAACAAGACTTCCTACCTTGTTCTTCATCAGTTCCTCTCCGTACTGTTGCAGATAGCCGTCTATGGTTGAGACTATATCCTGCCCGGGAACGGCTGCCTTGTCGTAGGCTCCGTCTTCAAAGCTCGACTGTATCCTGTTGTGCACGTCACGCAGCAGGATGCTGTACCCTTTTTCCCCTTTCAACAGGTGTTCGTAAGATTTTTCAAGGCCGCTGGCCCCCACATAGTCTCCGCTCCTGTATTCCGGGTTGTTCTTGAGAAATTTCTGGTCTACCTCTGTAACATAGCCGAACAGGTTGGCTCCGGCGGCAAAAGGGTAGTTGCGGGAGGTTCTTGAAACAGCGCTGAATCCCTTGAACTTGTATGCTTTTTCAATGAATATGCTGTATTGTATGCTGGAAACCTGCTTGAGGAATGTGAGTGACTGGTAGCCTATCCTCCTGCGGTATTTGCGGTACTCCTTGAATCTTTCCCTCACTTCAAGGGTGTCGAGCCCAAAGATGGAACAGAAATCAAGGGTGTCAAACTCCTTTACCTCAATGGGGGTAACCATAATGTCGTATGTGTTCTTGTTGCCCACAAGGATGTTGTTGTTCCTGTCGAGAATAAGACCCCTTACCGGATAGCGGGTCACATATTTGTATGCGTTGTTCTCTGCGGTAATCTTGTACTCCTTCTTAAGTATCTGCAGGTTGAAGAGCTGCATTATAAGGATGAGGCCCACCGCAAGCACGCCAAATATGAGGATGTTCTTTTTCTCCATTCTATCTCAAGATTTTGTCAAGCAGTACAATGTTGCATGCAAAGGTTATTGCGCTGTTTGCGGCAACGCAAAGAACTATCTTCAGAAGGGTGTATCCTGCAGAAAATGATACTGCAGAATCCAGAAGTACATATACGGTAAAGAAGACAGCCAGCAGCAGCGTGTTCAGCAGTGCCAGTTTGGGCAGTTCCACTGTACGTGGAATTAGGGGCTGGTTGTCGTAGCTCTCAAAACTGGTCTTTGGAACCGTAAATTTGAGGATGGCCGGGCGGACATATGCCATGGCGGTAAGGGCTGCGGCATTGAGCCCCAGCACTCCGTCGGCAAAGAGGTCTATGCTCAGGCCAAGGGCAAAGGCTATAAGCAGGTAAACGGACCTGTTGATGGTAGGGGGGAGAAGAATTATAAATTGGGGAAAAACGGCAACATACAATACAGCCCAAATATTTACATACTCGCTCACCAATATCTGGCAAACAATCACAATTGCTCCAAGTGTAATGTATTTGAGGATGTTGTTCATTATTTCTTTACGCTGTTTATCAGTTTTTCCAGTTCTTCCTTATTGTTGTTTTTTACCACCATAACGTGGTTTATGCTCCTGAAATCCTGCAGGAGTTTTATGCTCAGGCTCAGATGCACTCCATTTACAAGTTTTGAGCCGGTGACAATGCCTATGGGGATATCGGGAGGATAAAATGCTGAGAAACCGCTGGTGTATATGGTGTCATTCTGCTGTATCTCAAGATGTTGTGGAATCTCCTCCAAAATGGCCATTCCCGGATGGGCGGCATCCCAGCTCAGGGGACCAAAGGTTTCGCTCTTGCCAATTTTTGCACTTACCTGTTGGGATGTGTTCAGAAACGAGAGCACATAGGTGTAGTTCTCGCTTACAGCCCTGGTGATGCCAATGGCTCCAACGGGGGTTATCACACCCATATCTTCCCCAATCCCGTCTTTGGAACCTTTGTCTATGATAAGGTAGTTGTGGGGTGTACCCACAGTGTTCCTCACCACTTTGGCTCCAATGAACTCAAATGGCTGTTTCATCTCTGCAGGTTGGGGGGTATTCTCCTCAGTCTTGTTGTACAGACGGCTCATCAGCAGGGTGTTCTCCTGAGCCAGGGCGTCGTTGGTCTCCCTGAGTGACGAGTATTCTTTCATTGAAGCATACTTCTCCCAGAAAAATCCCTGTACCTGACGCAGTTTCCCTATGAGCCTGTATCTCTGTACTATTCCGTTGTGGCTCACCATATATATGCAGGCGGCCTCAAGGAGGATAAAAAGGAGAAACCTCCCCAATCCCAAAAGTAATGAAGGAGGTATTCTCATTTTTCTTATCTCATAAGGAATGTAAGCTTGTCCGCTTTTTTGAGGGCAATGCTGGTTCCCCTGGCAACCGCCCTTAGAGGATCTTCAGCAATGTGGAAAGGAATGTTTATCTTGTCCTGCAATCTCTTGTCCAATCCCCTTATCATTGCACCTCCTCCCGACAGGAATATGCCTCTGTCAACAATATCAGAGTAAAGCTCTGGAGGGGTCTGCTCAAGCACCGAAAGGACTGCCGCTTCAATCTTGGCAATGGACTTGTCTAGACAATGGGCAATCTCCTGCGGTTTTACCGAAACCTCTACAGGATGTGCTGTCATAAGGTTAGGACCTTTTACAACATATGGCTCAGGGCCGTCCTCAAGGTCTGTAAGGGCAGAGCCCGCATTTATTTTAATGAGCTCTGCGGTAATCTCACCAATCTTTATGTTGTGCTGCTGGCGCATGTACTGCTGGATCTCTGCTGTAAATACATCTCCGGCAACCCTGATGCTCTCCTTGCACACAATGCCTCCAAGGGAAATAACTGCAATCTCGGTTGTACCGCCTCCAATATCCACAACCATGTGGCCGGTAGGAGCCTCAACGTCAAGCCCAATACCGAGTGCTGCTGCCATAGGCTCGTAGATGATATACACATCCCTTCCGCCTGCATGCTCTGAAGAGTCACGCACCGCCCTTATCTCCACCTCGGTACTTCCAGAGGGGATACATACCACCATCTTGAGGCTTGGACTGAAAATTGAGCGCTTGTTGTTTATCATCTTTACGAACCCCCTGATCATCATCTCTGCAGCGTTGAAGTCTGCAATCACGCCGTCTTTCAAAGGGCGGATAGTCTTGATATTGGGATGGGTTCTCTCGTGCATCAGCCTTGCCTTATGGCCGTACGCTATGGGTTTGCCCGTATGTTGGTCAATGGCTACGATTGACGGCTCGTCCAATACAATCTTGTCATTCTGGAAGATGACGGTATTGGCTGTACCAAGGTCTATAGCCAGTTCTTGTGTCAAAAATGAAAATGCCATAAATCAGTGTTTAAAATGTATCAATATCACTAATGTATCAAAGTGTAAAATTACAAAAAATAAGCCTATATTTTGGTATATTTGTACGCAAATTAATTACATAATTCCAAAAGGGCGCAACCATGGACTCCAGCAATCTTTACATAATCATTACAGCCGGCGGTGTAGGCCGCAGAATGGGCGGAACCACAGCAAAGCAATTCCTTGAACTTGAGGGGAAACCGGTTCTTCTCCGTACCATTGAGATGTTCAGGAAGTGGTACCCGCAGGCCAACATAATTGTAACATTGCCGCAGGAGTACAAGGAATACTGGAGAAACTACTGTTTCAACAACAACTTGTGGTTCAAGCATGTGATTGTGTCGGGAGGAATAACCAGATTCCATTCGGTGAAAAATGCACTGGAGTATGTTCCGGCAGGGGCTACGGTGGCGGTGCATGACGGCGTAAGGCCTTTTGTGCCAAAGAAAATGCTTGAGGTGCTGTTCAACTTTGATTTTGCAAGGAACAAGGTTGCCGGAGTGATACCTGTAATGCCTTCGATAGAATCCATGCGCAAATATACTTACGGTACAGACGGCATGCCCAACGGATCCCATACCGTAAACCGAGACGAGTACATGTTTGTGCAGACTCCCCAGGTATTTGACTCTACAATCCTTAAGGAGTGTTACGAAAAACCGTACTCCCCATCATTTACAGACGATGCATCTGTTGTGGAGAGTAACGGCTATAAGGTTGCCACTTCTGAGGGGAGCAGGTTCAATATAAAACTTACAACTCCGGAGGATCTCACTATGGCAAGGATATTCCTTTCATTGATGGAGGGGGAACTCTAGGCTATTTTTTTCTGGATCCGCCCTTTTTTTCGGGGTAACTTTTAACCCAAACCTGTCTTTCAATTGCCTGGTCCAATGATACCATGGTCTCTGTCTGCAATACGCCAGGAATGTTCTGGATGGTATTGATGAGAATCTCCATAAGGTGGTCGTGGTTTGTGCAATAGATTTTCAGCAACAGCGAGTGCTTGCCGGTTACGAAGTGGCACTCAACTACCTCTGATATCTGTTTCAGGCACTCAATAACCTCCGGGTACTTGTTGGCTTCGGAAAGGCTCACCTCTACAAATGCACATACATTAAGACCAAGTGTCTGTGGCTTTACCAGAAGTCTTGAACCTGTGATGATGCCAAGGCTCTCCATTTTTTTTACTCTCTGATGGATGGCCGCTCCAGAAACGCCGCACTCCCTGGCAATCTCAAGGAAAGGCATTCTGGCATTTTTAACCAGGAAGGAGAGTATCTTCTGGTCTATCTCGTCAATCTGGTGTTTAAGCATATTTTTGTAACGATTTGTTATTAATCCTTACAAAAATATGAAAATTTTTTACAAAAAAGAAAAGAGACAACTGGAAATCAGCTGCCTCTTGCCATAAAAAATATTGTAAATCCTTATTTCTTCGCCTTCTTGGCTTTGCTTCCCGACGGTTTTGAACTGCTTATAATCTCTAAGCATGCCGCAGCATCCAAGGTCTTGGCATCTGTTCCCTTAGGAATCTTGTAGTTTTCTCCGCCATGTTTGATGTATGCCCCAAAGCGTCCGTTGAGAACCTGGATGTCCTCTGCCTCAAAGTGTGCGATAAACTTCTCCGCCTCCTTCCTGGCATGCTCCTCAATAAGGGAGATTGCGGTCTCAAGGGTAACCGTGCGCGGGTCGTGGTCCTTGCCAAGTGAGATGAACTTGCCGTCGTGTCTGATGTACGGGCCAAAGCGTCCAATGGCTGCTACAATCACCTTGCCGTCCTTCTCGCCTATAGTGCGTGGAAGCTCAAACAGCTTCAATGCCTCCTCAAGGGTGATTGACTCAATCAGCTGTCCTTTCTGCAGTGATGCAAACTGCTTGTCGGGATCATCATTTGAACCTTTCTGTACAAGGGGACCAAATTTTCCAAGGCGTACAGTCATTGGCTTGCCGGTTGCAGGGTCTGTTCCCAACACTCTCTCTGCGTTGGTGTGGGTACTCTCCTGAAGGGTCTGGTCTACCTGTGCGTGGAAAGGGGTATAGAATGACTCAATCACTTTGTTCCATACAAGCTTGCCGGCTGCAATCTGGTCAAAGTCCTCCTCAACCTTGGCTGTGAAGCCGTAATCCAGGATATTCTCAAAGTTCTTGCCCAAGAAATCGGTTACAAGTATTCCAATGTCCTGCGGGAAAAGTTTCTTTTTCTCGGCACCGGTAATCTCCTTCTTGGTTTGGGTGGTTATCTTGCCCCCTTTAAGGAGAATCTGGGTGTACTCCCTCTCAACACCCTCGCGGCTGTCTATAAGGATATAGCCCCTCTTCTGGGTAATTGTAGAGATTGTAGGTGCGTATGTAGAAGGGCGTCCTATGCCCAACTCTTCAAGTTTCTTTACAAGGCTGGCCTCAGAGTAGCGTGGAGGTTTCTGGGTAAAGCGCTCTGTGGCGGTAATCTCAATCTGCTCCATAGCCTCATTCTCTGCAAGTGCAGGGAGAACCTGTGTCTCGTTCTCCATCTCCTCGTCATCCTTGCCCTCTATATACAGTTTGAGGAAGCCGTCAAATACAACCTGCTCACCCTGTGAGATGAACTTCTCGGCAATATTGCCGCTTCCAATGGTAATCTCTGTCTTCTCAAGCTCAGCATCAGCCATCTGGCTTGCCACTGCCCTTTTCCAGATAAGCTCATAAAGTTTCTTCTCCTGAGCTGTACCCTCAATGGTCATGTTTGCAGGGAATGTAGGCCTGATTGCCTCGTGGGCCTCCTGTGCCCCTTTGGTCTTGGTCTTGTATGCCCTTACCTTAGAATATTCTGCACCAAAGTTCTCGGTAACTACCTGCTTGATTGTTCCAATTGCAAGGTTTGAGAGGTTGGTGGAATCGGTACGCATATATGTAATAAGTCCGTCCTCATACAGTTTCTGGGCAATCCTCATTGTCTGTGAAACCGAGAAACCCAATTTGCGGGCTGCCTCCTGCTGTAGTGCAGAAGTTGTGAATGGGGGAGCCGGTGTTCTGGATATGCTCTTCTTCTCAATGTTTTCAATGGCAAACTGTGCACCGTTGCATTTTTCAATGAATGCAAGTGCCTGCTGCGCATCGTTGAATCTGGTATTGAGTGTTCCGTTTACCTTTACGCTCTTCTTGGCGCTTGCAGGGTGGAAAACTCCGTTCACTCTGAAATAAGGGGTAGAATCAAAGGCCATGATCTCCCTCTCCCTCTCAACAATAAGCCTTACTGCAACAGACTGTACGCAGCCGGCAGAGAGTTTTGGAGCAACCTTCTTCCACAGGATAGGAGAAAGTTCAAAACCCACAAGCCTGTCAAGGACACGGCGTGCCTGCTGTGCCATTACAAGGTTGTTGTCTATAGAGCGCGGATTATCTACAGCATTGAGAATTGCGTCTTTTGTAATCTCTTGGAAAACAATACGTTTTGTATTCTCTTCCTTAAGGCCCAGGGTGTGGAAAAGGTGCCATGCAATTGCCTCTCCCTCGCGGTCGGGGTCGGATGCAAGCCACACCATCTGCGCATTCTTTGCAAGCTTTTTCAGCTCCTCAACTACCGCCTTCTTGTCTGATGAAACCTCGTAGTTGGGCTCAAAGCCTCCACTTATATTAATGCCAAGATTTTTCTTCTCAAGGTCTCTGATATGTCCGAAACTGGACTTTACAGTAAACCCTTTTCCAAGGAACTTTTCAATTTTCTTTGCCTTTGCAGGCGACTCCACAATAACTAGATTCTCTCCCATTACATACTTATTTCCATGAATTTGCAAAGTAAGCCATAAAGTAGGTTAAAAACCAAATTTTTATTAGTAATTTTGCCAAAATTGGATGTTTTACAACAAATTGTCGGGAGAAAAGTTATGGAAATAAAAAATAGAAAAAGGTTTGTCAAATGGCTGTGGATCTTGGCTTTCTCGCCAGTGCTGATGGTGCTTGCCGCACTGCTTTGCGTGGGAATTTTTGCAGATATCCCATCTTTTGAGGAGCTGGAGGATCCAAAGAGCAACCTTGCCACGCAGATCATTTCTGAAGACGGTACGGTGATAAACACCTTCCATATTGAGAACCGTTCTTATGTAACTTTTGATGAACTTTCGCAGCCCCTCAAGGATGCGATTGTGGCTACCGAGGATGTCCGTTTCTACAACCACAGCGGAATTGATGCCAAGAGCTTGGCCCGCGTGGTGGTGAAATCTTTCCTTATGGGCAACAGGACCTCCGGCGGTGGAGGAAGTACCCTATCGCAGCAGCTTGCAAAATCGCTTTTCCCAAGGGATACAGTCAAGTCTCGCATCCCGGGAGCGAAATACTTTGTGCTGGGAACCAACAAGTTCAAGGAGTGGATTACAGCTGTGAAACTTGAGAGGAACTATACCAAACAGGAGATTCTGAGCATGTATATGAATACCGTATTCTTTGGCAGCAACGCATATGGTATAAAGGCTGCATCGCAAACCTTCTTTGGCAAACTCCCAATTGAACTTAACGTGGAGGAGAGTGCCCTCCTTGTAGGAATGGTGAACATGCCAACCCGCTACAATCCTGTCCGTAATCCCGACAAATCCCTTGTACGCCGCAACCACGTGATTGGCCAGATGTGCAAGTACGGATATATAACCAAGGAGGAGAGGGATTCCCTCAGAGCCCTTCCAATCACCCTTTCTTACTCCCGACAAGACCACAACTCCGGTCTGGCACCACATTTCCGCGATATGATAAAGCGCGTGATGAATGCCAAGGAGCCGCAGAGGAAGAACTATAATAATATAGAGGACTATAGGGCTGATTCAACAGCATGGATGGATGATCCTCTATACGGCTGGCTGAACAAGAACCTCAAGCCGGACGGTACAAAATACAACCTTGACAAGGACGGTTTGAGAATCTATACCCCAATCAATGCCAAGATGCAGCAGTATGCAGAGGAGGCTGTTGCAGAGCATCTGGGCAAGGATTTGCAGAAACAGTTCAACCGTGAGCTCCGCTGGAAGAACAACAAGCCTTTTGCCAATGACGTTCCAAAGAACGTGATTGAGTCAATAATGAGGCAGGCCCGCAGGTGGAGCGACCGTTACCGCTCATTGAAGAAGGACAACGCTACAGATGAGGAGATTCTCAAGAGTTTTGACACTCCGGTACCTATGAGGGTGTTTGCCTGGAATGACAAGGGGTATGTGGATACAGTGATGACCCCTAACGATTCCATCAGATACTACAAATCGTTCTTGAGAGCCGGTTTTATGGCAATGGAGCCTGGTACAGGTTATGTTAAGGCATATGTTGGCAGCGGCAACTACAGGTATTTCAAATATGACCAGGTTAAACAGGGCAAGAGGCAGGTAGGCTCAACCTTCAAGCCATTCCTTTATACACTGGCAATGCAGAACGGATATACCCCTTGCGACAAAGTGGTGAACGTGCCGCAGTCGTTTGTGATTGGAGAGGATATCTGGACCCCAAAAAGTACAGACAAGGATGAGTGGATTGGAAAGACCGTAACCCTCAAATGGGGCTTGACCAAGAGTTCAAACAATATATCGGCATTCCTGATGAAGCAGTTCGGTCCCAAGGCTCTTGTAGATATGGCCCATACAATGGGTGTGAAGAGCTGGCTGGATCCGGTAGAGTCATTGTGCGTGGGATCTGCAGATGTGCCGGTTTACCAGATGGTATCTGCATTCAATACATATCCGGGCAGGGGCGTTTACGCAGAGCCTGTATACGTAACCCGCATTGAGGACAAGATGGGCAATGTGCTTGCAACCTTCTCTCCACGTAGGAAGGAGGCTGTAAGTGAGCAGACCGCATACCTTATGGTGAACCTTATGAAAGGTGTTGTAAACGAGGGTACTGCAGCCCGTATCAGAAGCAAATATATGCGTGAGGGAGAGGTTGCCGGCAAGACCGGTACCACCAACGACCAGTCCGACGGCTGGTTCATTGGCTACACACCTAAACTTACTGCCGGTGTATGGGTAGGAGCAGAGGACAGACAGGTGCACTTCAACAGCCTTGCATTGGGTGGCGGTTCAAACATGGCCCTCCCAATCTGGGGTATCTTTATGAAGAAGGTGCTTGAAGACGGCACCCTTGGCGTAACCGTATACGACCAATTTGTAGCACCGCAGGGCTTCAACCTTAACCTCAACTGCGACGGCAGCGACGAGGATATGGCTACCCAGCAGCAGGCAGCAGAGGAGGAGAACTATTTCGGGTTCTAGGGAGAGATTCAGATAAAAATTTGCAAGTAACATGAAGAAAAAGATTGCGTTGATATATGGAGGCAACTCTGAGGAGGCAGGAATTTCAATCCAGAGCGGAAGGAATGTTTCCCAAAATATCTGCAGAGAGAAATACGATGTGTATGAGGTGCTCCTTAAGGGGGTAGACTGGAGAGTGCTCAATCCTGCCGGTGATGAGGTGGAGGAGAGTCTTCCACAGAGATGCCTTGATGGGGCTGCTGGAGGTGTGCAGGTAGACAAGAGTGATTTCTCCTTTGTGCATGAGGGTGTAAAGGTGAAGTTTGATATGGCATTCATCATGATCCACGGCACGCCGGGTGAGAACGGCCTGCTGCAGGGATACCTTGAGATGATGGGTGTGCCGTACAACACCTGCAGCGCATATGTCTCTGCAATCACATTCGACAAACACTCATGCAAGCGCTTCATTGAGCATGCAGGGGTAAAGATGGCCAAGGATGTGTTCATCCGCAGGGGGGCGGCTTATTGTGCTGAGGAGATTGTGTCTGAGCTAGGGCTGCCTGTGTTTGTAAAGCCAACCAATGGCGGCAGCAGCTTTGGCATTACCAAAGTGAAGCGTGTGGAGGACCTTGAGGCTGCGGTGGAGCTGGTGTTCAAGGAGTATGATTCAGTGATAATTGAGGAGAGCATTGTAGGCCGAGAGCTTACCAACGGAATATATGCCCGTGGCGGGGAACTGGTGAAACTTCCTGTAACAGAGATTGTAACCACCAGGGAATTCTTTGATTATGAGGCAAAGTACCTTGGTGAGAGCCAGGAGATATGTCCGGCTCAGATTTCTGCAGAACTTACTGCCCAAATTCAGGAAACTACAGAGAAAATCTACAAATATATGGGGTGCAGCGGTCTTGTGCGCATGGACTACATTGTCCGCGACGGGGAGATCTTCTTCCTTGAGACCAATACCGTTCCGGGCATGACCCCAATGAGCCTAGTCCCAGCCCAGGTACGTGCCGCCGGCATCTCAATGGAGGAGTTTGTGAATACCCTTATTGAGAATATTTGCTGATGACTTTACGCAATTTCATAGACCACGTGATGGAGCAACTAGCTCCCCTTTATCCGCAGCAAGAGTGTAAGGCGATGGCCGTGCGCATGCTTAAGGAAATGCTGGCAGGGTATAAGGGGTATGAGCATCTGGTTGAGCCGGCAACGGAGTTGGATACTTTCCAGTTGGAGGGAACTGCAGAGAAAAATCAGTCTTCCCGGCAGCATTCCGGCACAGAAAAGTATCTCCTTTCATGCGTAGAGCGTCTTGCAACGGGAGAACCGTTGCAGTATGTGATGGGCTTTGAGTGGTTCTGCGGACACAAGTTCAATGTGGCGCCGGGAGTACTGATACCCCGTCCGGAGACAGAGGAACTTGTGTACAAGGCGATTGGATTTGCGGAGAGTGCGCAGAAGGAGGCGCAGCAGCACCAGTCACCAACCCCTTTAAGAATCCTTGATATCTGCACCGGCAGCGGCTGCATTGCGTGGAGCATGGCGGCAGCGCTTCCCCAGTCAGAAGTTTACGCTTGCGACATCTCACAGCAGGCACTACAGATTGCCCGTGCGCAGCAGATTCAGTGCGCAGACAATATCCCCGCTAAAGTAAAATTCCTGGAGTGTGATATCCTCAGCCAGCAGGCGCAGCAGAAAATAGCGCAGGAGTGCGGCCAGGAACCTTTCCACCTCATTGTGAGCAATCCCCCATACGTGTGCGAGTGTGAAAAATCCCAGATGAGGGAGAATGTCCTTAACCACGAACCCCATCTGGCCCTCTTTGTTCCCGACAATGATCCGTTGAAATTCTACCGTGCAATCGCACAACTGTCGGGAAGAATACTTGCCCCAGGCGGTGCCCTGATGTTTGAGATAAATGAGCGCTTTGGTGCAGAAACTGCCCAAATGATGCAGCAGATGGGCTACACCAACTGCCAGGTGCTGCAGGATCTGTTTGGGAAGGACAGGATGGTGGTGGGGTACAAGGAGAGCGTGAGCTTATAGGGGGTACCTGTATGGGAACTGGCATCGTAAGGTTCCCTGAGGCAAGAATAAGGTATTGAAATATGAATATGATAACTGGAATAAAAGACCAAATAAATAGTATATACGCCAAACTCAAGAACTTACCACTTGAAGAGGTTGAACTATATCCACCTATTCCTAATGATAGGATTATAAAATTTGAGGAAATGTTCTGTGTTAAGTTGCCATTAGATTATAGGTCTTTATTATTACTAAGCAACGGTTTTTATTATGATGGTCACGAAATTCTTGGAATTTCATTGAACTCACAAGATACTAGATACGATTTAACGGCTACATATAAGTTTGAACATTACGAGACTACAAATATCATGTTCTCTCATATAGTCCCATTTTATCCTGATGGATTTGGTAATTTTGCATGTTTTGACACAAGAAAAATGGATGTAAATGGCATCTGTCCCATCGTGTTTTGGGAACATGATATTGAATATGATGAAAATAATGAGCCTAAAATCATAAGTACCTCTTTTATAGAATTTATTCTTGATGAAATATTGTTTGAACAAGAGCCTTAAAATTCCATATAATAGTAACTGATTACCAACGGATTAATAAATACAACAATTAGGAAGATGAATAAAATAGTTGAACAAGTTTTAAACAGTCTCATTAATGAGCCTGTTTTCAAAGATTTTAAGATCCGTAAATGTGACGAATGTCTGATCCAAAAAACAACAGATGGATTCAATAAGATAGAGTTTGATGATCATTTCCAAAGTGTTGATCTTAGCAATCATAAATTGGCTTTAGAAATCAGACCTATTTTTGTCAGAAGATTTGATGTTTTATCAAAGTGGTTTGAGAAATATAGCTTTAAGGAGCTAAAAATACAACGCAATAATGGTCAAATATTTAACGGTATTTCAAATGAAGAATTTCTATTCTACAACTCAGGAGAACACTTTGAGGAACAGTATAAAAAACTACGAAATAAAGTAATTGAAAAAGCACAAGTATTTTTTTATGACTATGCAACTCTTGAACAACTTTACCAAAAAGAAGTTTTTACAATTTTGACAGGAGATAAAAAAATGCGTGATGTTGGTGCAGATTGGATATTTGAATACTTGAAACTCACATGGATTGTAGATAGAGAAAATTACAATAAAGTGAAAGATCTCATTTTAAAACAAATTGAATTTATGATGTTTGGCAGAAAGCATCAAGAGCCTAATATTTCTAAATACTATGATAGACTAGATGAAATTTTTGCGGACATAGAACAATCTTAGATGCGTAATTTAAAAGGGTTATGAATTTTTGACATGAACCCCGAATATAAAGAAGCTGGGGAAGATAGGTTTGAATCAGTAATTACTTATTCTGTACCGGAAGGAGAAGGGGCTAGAGACCGAATTTTTGAATATGAGAAAAAACGAGCGAAAGAACTTAATGATAAAGGAGAATTAGATAAGACTAAACATAAACGACCTTAGTTATGAAGTTACGATATGTGGCGCTTAATATTGAGCCTCGTCAATATTCAGGTTTTTTTAATGAACAATTCATTTTTGAATTTAATAAAAGTACTGAATTCATTAGAAATTATATCTCAAAAGCGATTCGAAAATTTAATTATCAGACAGATGGTACATTTAACATGCTACTTATAAATCCGTGTGAAGAGAATGGGGGATGTAATATTCTACGAGCTTTTTCTATCCTTCAAATAAGATTAGTAGTATTGCCTGATGAAGTAGAAAGTTATTTAAAAATGACTGATTTGACAGCCAAGTACGAGTATTATCTGTCGTTATTGGAAAGGGGTTATCAACAAGCAAATATTTTTAGGCCTATCCCTATTAAAGAGTTGTTGGCAATTCATCAACAATTTAGAAAACAAGGATATAAAAACGAGTGGCTGTTTAAAAAAGTTAGAATTGCTCCATACAATATGATTCTATATTTTAAGTGCTATTTTACAATATCTGAATTTCGCCTTGAATTAGAAGCTTATGATATTAAGACCAAGAATTTGATGTCAACGGGTATTATAAAGAAGACATTCCCAGATGAATTATATTTTGCAAAATCTTTTAAAAAGATAATTGTTGAAAATAATATGTTGACAATTTTAGATTTTCTATCTAAGCCAGCGTTTGAAATAAATTTAGATAAGATAAGGCAAGGAATATTTAACGTAAATGACATAGAAGGTCTGTGGTGGAATAAAAACCGCTAAGAAAAAATCTAACATTTAAAAGAAAATGAAGTGAACCCCGAAAGTTAGACAAGAACTTTTGGGGTTTTGTTGTACTATTGGGCTACGTTATTATGCAAGTATCCATTTCGCTTCACTGTAAGCATCCGATAAATACATTACCAACATTTTCCGCTATTACAATTTACAGTATGCAATAGCGGTGAGAAAGGGCTTTTGTGCGCAAACTTGTTCAAAAAAAGCAACTTTGCGCGCAAAAGGGGCATTCTGTGCACAAAGTTGCTTTATTGGGGGCTTTAAATCTTTTAAAACTGCCCAAATGTTGCAGCCGATGGGCTACACCGGCTGTCAGGTGCTGTAGGATCTGTTTGGGAAGGACAGGATGGTGGTGGGTTACAAAGAGAGTGTCAGCTGATAAGGATACCTGTACGGGAACTGGCATCCCAGTGTGTCTTTTATTGTGATGCCGTTGCCGGTAACTATTTCATGCGTTTCCAGTTTCTGAACCCCTTTCCTGAAGGAGTAGACTGATATCTCCCATAACACGTCATCATAGCACAGGCTGTTGAAGAATCCAGACAGGCGTTTGTATCCCACAAGTTCCCCTTTGCTGTTGTAGTATTGGATGTGGGTGTTTCTCCAGTCGCCGCTTTCTCCTTCAATTACTTCTTTTATAACAGTCATTTCAGGAGTGTCGCACCTTATAATGGTGGAGTCGCTTTGGCTTTCGCCCAATAAAGCATCTCCTTTTTGTATGTAGTATGAGTAATCTTTTGAGGTACAACTTGCCAAAAAGGAGAGCAGTATGAGCAGCGTGAATCTTATGGACATGGTTATGTAAGTTTGCTTCTACAAAAACTTCTCGTAAGCAGCCATGTCAATCAAACCGTGGCCGCTGAGGTTGAAGAGGATTACCTCTTCGCGGCCCTCTTCTTTGGCTTTTAGGGCGGCGCGGATGGTTGCGGCTATGGCGTGGGTTGATTCCGGGGCAGGGATGATACCCTCGGCGCGGGCGAAAAGGATACCGGCCTTAAAGGTTTCGTCCTGCGGGATTGCTACGGAGTTGATGTAGCCGTCCTGTACCAGCTGGCTCACAATCTGGCCGCCACCGTGGTAGCGGAGACCTGCGGCGTGAATCTGCTCTGGCTGGAAATCGCTTCCAAGGGAGAGCATTGGGATTAGCGGAGTGGTTCCGGCGGTGTCTCCAAAATCGTACATCATTTTTCCCTGTGATAGTTTAGGGCAGCATGCAGGCTCTGCGGCTATGAACTCTGTGGTTTTTCCTTCTGTAAGGTTGTGGCGCAGGAACGGGAATGTGATTCCGGCAAAGTTTGATCCTCCGCCAAAGCATGCGATGACTTTGGTAGGGTAGTCGCCGGCAATCTCCATCTGTTTTTCGGCCTCAAGGCCTATGATGGTCTGGTGCAGCAGCACGTGGTTGAGTACGCTGCCCAGTACGTATCTGCAGTTAGGGGTGTTGCGGGCCATCTCCACCGCCTCGGAGATGGCAATTCCAAGGCTACCGCCACAGTCGGGCTGGGTGGCAAGCACATTGCGGCCGAACTCGGTAACTTCAGAAGGGGAGGCGTGTACCTGGCTGCCGTAGGTGCGCATTACCAGTTTGCGGTAAGGTTTGGCGTGGTAACTGTTCTTTACCATAAATACATTAAGATCCAGGCCAAAGTGCTCGCACGCAATGCTCATTGAGGAGCCCCACTGTCCGGCACCGGTTTCGGTGGTGAGGTGGGTGATTCCCTGTATCTTGTTGTAGTATGCCTGTGGAATGGCAGAGTTCAGTTTGTGTGAACCTACCGGGCTGATGCTCTCGTTCTTGAAGTAGATCTTGGCAGGGGTGTCAAGGGCCTTCTCCAATCCGCTGGCGCGTACAAGTGGGGTAGGGCGGTAGATTTTCAGAAGTGTACGAACCTCGTCTGGAATATCAATATATCTCTCCTTTGAGAACTCCTGTGCTACCAGTTCCTTTGCAAACAACTGCTCCATGTCCTCCTTGGTGAGGGGCTCCCTGGTTTGCGGGTTAAGAAGTGGCTGCGGCTGGTTGGGCATGTCTGCCAATATGTTGTACCATTGCCTTGGGATTTCATCCTCGGGCAATGTGATTTTTTTGGTTGTTTTCATGGTATTTATTGGTTATTGTTGGAAGTTGAAGTCTTGAATCCTATCGGTTTGCTTGACCCAACTGTTTTTGGTTGTTTTATAGACAAAGCAGCAATAGCATCATATATATTGTCCAGTTCATTCCTGATATCTTCAGAAAGGTCATTGACGGCTTTTATGTTTTCTTCATCAGTCTTTTCCATTAGGGCAAGCTTGGCTTTTATTTCTGCAAGTTCAGCAGTTATAGCTGCCGTTGTTGCCATATAATTTCTCATGGCTACAAATGTCCTGATAATTGCTCGGTTAACCTTTATGGCTGTGCTGCTTCTCAAGACGCTGGAGAGCATGGAAACTCCTTGTTCTGTAAAGGCGAGAACTCCGTATCTGTTACCGCCTCTGTTTGAGGTGCCATTTTGGCACCTCAAACTGGTAATCAGTGTGTTATATTCTTGATTTGTTAATTCAAACATGAAGTCTTCCCCTTCAAACCTCTCTAGATTACGCTTAACTTGCCTTACAAGCTGTTTGGTTTCAACTCCATACAATTCTGCCAAATCTCTATCCAGCATTACCCGTTGTCCTCTAATCTCATAGATTCTGTTTTGAATTGTCATCACCTCGTTCATACGCACTATTTTTATAACAATTATTCTTTACCTGTAAAGATGAATGTGAAGAAAATCTAAAAAATCTGTTTCACTAAATCTGCTACAGTAGATATTTGTATTACTTGTAAACCTTTATATTTCTTCTCCTCGGGCTTGTTGAAGCTTGAGATGAATATCTTCTCCATTCCCAGTTTTGCGGCCTCGCTGATGCGCTTTTCTATCTGGCTCACCGGACGGATCTCTCCGCTCAATCCTATTTCTCCGGCAAATGCTATGTTTGCAGGGAGGCTGGAATCAAAGTTTGAGGAGAGGATTGCCGCAATGATAGCCAGGTCGCAAGCTGGGTCGCTTATCTTCAAGCCTCCTGCAATGTTCAGGAACACATCCTTTTGCGAGAGCTTGAATCCAACCCTCTTCTCCAGCACGGCCAGGAGCATGTTCATTCTCCTTACATCAAATCCCGTTGCTGAACGTTGCGGGGTTCCGTAGGCTGCCGTACTTACCAGTGACTGCACCTCAATGAGGAACGGACGGCTGCCGTCAAGCATTGCAGCCACCGCAATTCCGCTCAGGTCCTCCCCATGCATAGGGATGAACATCTCGGAAGGGTTGAGAATCTCCTGCAGGCCGTTGGAACACATCTGATATACTGCCAGCTCGGCGGTAGATCCAAAGCGGTTCTTTATGCTGCGCAGGATCCTGTATGCGTGACGGTTGTCACCCTCAAACTGCAGCACCACATCCACTATGTGCTCCAGCACTTTAGGACCGGCAATGCTGCCGTCTTTGGTTATGTGGCCTATCAGCACTACAGGTGTGCCGGTCTCCTTGGCAAAGCGGAGCAGTGCGGCTGCACACTCCCTCACCTGCGAGACACTTCCGGCAGAGGATTCAATATTCTGTGAATAGATAGTCTGTATGGAGTCAATTATAAGGAGTTGCGGAGCAACTTCTCCTGCCTCCTTGAGGATGTTCTCCAGCAGGGTCTCGGCCAGCACCAGGCAGTTGTCATGCACACCGCCTAGCCTCTCGGCCCTCATCTTTATCTGTTTGGCACTCTCCTCACCAGAGACATACAGGGTGCGGAGATTTTCATTCATAAGGGGAATCTGCAGGCTCAAGGTAGATTTTCCAATGCCCGGTTCACCGCCAAGGAGCACAAGGGAACCCTTTACCATTCCGCCTCCAAGAACCCTGTCAAGTTCATTTCCTTCCCGACAGTTTCCGGTGCCTGCGGCCACCTCTTTTCCTGCGCATCCCAGCAGGATCCTGCTCTCATTCCCGCTCTCAATCTGTGGAAGGGGCTGCGGCTTGGCATTGCCCATCCCCTGAAGATATGTCTGGGCACGCGAGGTGAGGGCAGAACTCTCTGAACCCTTGCTCACAATCTCCTCCACCATTGTATTCCACTCTCCGCAGGCCGAGCATCTTCCCATCCACTTGGGGCTCTCATTGCCGCACGCACTGCAAAACCACGCCTTTTTTATCTTTGCCATAAACTCGTCTCTCCTTATACCACAAAGTTAAATAAAATAGTCTTATATTTGTAGAATGGGTGGCAGGGAAAATGCCTTACCGGTTGCAAATGGAGTAAAAATAAGATAACCAGATATGAAAAAGATTGTTTCTTTAGTTGCGGCATTGTTATTTACAGGCAGTGCAATGTTTGCGCAAACTCCTCAGAGGGAGGAAATTGCAAATCAGATTGACCAATATGTACAGCAGGTGATCAGTACCTGGAAGATTCCTGGTGCAGCGGTAGCGTTCTCGTTGGATAACGAGCCGTTGCTTATAAAGGGATACGGTGTTAAGGAGGTACGTCCGGAAGATGGAACAGGTTTCAGGGGTATCCCTGCATCGGACCGCAGTGTTGCCAGTGGCGGTGTACCAGGAGTTGTGAACACTCCAGGTGAGCCTATAGATGAGAATACAGTGTTCCAGATTGGTTCAGTTTCAAAATCATTCACCTCTACCATTATGGGACAGCTTGTGGATGAGGGACTTGTAAAATGGACAGATACTGTTAAAAACATTCTTCCGGATTTCAAGTACTATGATCCTTATGTAACTGAGAACATGCAGCTTATAGATGTAATGACTCACCGCACCGGAATTGGCGGACAGGTTGGAACATATTTCCCTAACCTTGGTTACGACCGCGAGGACTGCTACAAGATGCTTGCCCTTATAAAACCTGCATACTCGTTCAGAGGGGCATACCAGTACAATAACTCAACATTCCTTATTGCTGAGAAGATCATTGAGAAGGTAACCGGCAAGAGTTGGGAGGAGAACCTTCAGGAGAGGGTTTTCAACAAGGTGGGCATGAAGAGTTCATCTGCCAATGCAGAGGGATATGCCGCTTCAAAGAACGTGGCTACTCCTCACGATTACAGATTTACTACAGTTGAGCTTGCCAAGGCACAGTTCCCGGAGCTTGTAAAAGTGGCTCCAGAGACAAAAGGTGAGATTGTTACCCTTCCTCTTTACGGAGACGAGCAGGCACTTTACTGGCTTACAGGTGTAGGCCCTGCCGGCAGCATCAACTCAACAGTAACCGATATGTTGCGTTATGCGCAGATGCACATGAACAACGGCTACATCGTAGACAAAGTATACGCAAAGAAAGATGTGCAGGGGGCCCCTTCTGCTTGCGATACTACCAGAATCATGTCTGAGAAGGCTATGAGAAAACTTCATCAGGGTGTTACAATCACTTCACAGAACGACAACCGCACAACCCTTTATGCGCAGTGCTGGTTTGTGGAGCAGAACAACAGATACAGACTTTACTTCCATACAGGTACCACATGGGGAATGACAGCAATCTGCTTCTTTGTCCCTGAGATTAAACTGTCGGGAGTAATGCTTTCAAACTGTGAGATGGGGTCAAATCCAAGATATGCAGTGATGTACAAGCTGATAGATCTTGTAATGGGCCTTGAGGGCAAAGACTACAACAAGGAGTATTTTGATGCCTATATGGCCTCCAACACAAGCAGCTGGGAGAAGAACCATCCAAGCAAGCAGGAGTTGAAACCTGCCCTTCATCCCGACAAATCTCTTGTAGGAGAATACTCTAAGGATGAGTTGTTCGGCGATGCAAAGATTACCAAAGAGAAAGGTGAACTTTATATCTCCCTTGGCAAGAAAGGATACAAGAACAAGCTTGTGCACATTGATGGAAATACCTGGCATTTCCGCAGCGACGGATATGCATTCCCTGTTGAGTTCTCATTTGATGAGAAGGGCAAGAAGGCTACAGGTTTTGTAGTGAAATTCCCTAACGGAGAGGAGAACAGCATTGGCGGTTGGGTACGTAAATAATCTTAAAATTACATAATATGAAAAAACTTTTATTACTTGTGCTGGCAGTGGTTTTGGCCAGCGGAGCATACGCTCAGAAGATTGTAGGCCTTTCTTCAAAGGCACGTTCAGGTGAGGCAGCAGCAAACTCAACCTATGTAAACGCAGTGAGAATGGCAGGAGGTGTTCCAATCGTAATCCCTATGACCACAGACGACAAGCAGATTGACGCAATCCTTAATGTTATTGATGCCCTAATAATGACCGGTGGCGAGGACCTTGCTCCACTGGAGTATTATGGCGAGGAGCCTCATCCAAATCTTGGCGAGGTTGTTCCGGCAAGGGATGCGTTTGATGTGAAGTTGATTAAGAAGGCTGTTGCCAAAGGTATTCCTGTATTGGGTATCTGCCGCGGTGTTCAGGCTATGAACGTGGCATTCGGCGGTACTTTGTATCAGGATATCCCTACCCAGCTTCCTACATACAGCATCCAGCACTCACAGGATGCTCCTGGCAGCCTTGGTACACACAGCATTACCATTGACAAGAATTCTGAGTTGTACAAACAGGTGGGCGTTGAGAAAATTGCAGTAAACAGTTTCCACCACCAGGCAGTGAAGGATGTTGCTCCGGGCTTCAAGGCTACAGCATATTCTAAAGACGGATGTGTTGAGGCAATTGAGAAAATTGACAATCCAAAAGTTTGGGGCGTACAGTTCCATCCTGAGCACCTTGTAAACGGCAAGGATGCCAAGAATTTCGTTGGTATCTTCAAGGCGTTGTTGCAGTAGGATACAGACAACTCTGATCCTGTAAGGATAAAATAAGAATACAGACATTAAAGGTAACTGCTCGAAGTCTCCTCTACTTCGTCATTCCTGCGGAATAACTCGTAACCGTCGAATAATGCAGTCACCTTTAATGTCTGTTATTCTTTTGTACTTTGACCATTCAGTAGTGATTTGTTCCCGTGGAGGGGGAATGTTGCCGCCTGGGCACAAAAAAGGCGACCGCGAGTCGCCTTTTCTGTTTATTGTCGGGAAGCAAGTTCCTTAACTTTTTCGTTGAAGCCGGAGGATGCAAGCATATCCTCAATGTTGATGTGCATGCGGTATCTCCAGTAGTGGTTAGGGTTGCCCGGGTCGTTGATCCTTTCGGTAGCGGCATCACCTTTGCGGAGTGAGCCGTCAACTGAGAGCCAGTCCTGCAGCGGAAGGATTGCCAGCATGCTTGGGGCAGCCATGTTTGTGGCAATGGTGGCAGAGCACTCCTGTGGGGTTGCATCGCCGGTGCCGTTGCGCTCTCCAAGCCACATTCTCATTGTAGGACAGTCGTGGGTACTTGTGGTACATACGCTCAAGTAAGGGTAGGTGGCAGGGTTGCCTAATCCCACGCCCAGCTCTTTTGGCATAATCTGCAGTTCCAGAGAGAGAATCTTGAGGTTGTTCATGCATCTGGTAACGGACTCGTTGAGCATTCCAAGGTCCTCGCCGCAGGTGAGCATGTTGGTGGATGCAATCAGCTGCTGGAGCTTTTTCATGGCATTGCTGTACCAGAAGTCGTTGTGCCTCTGGTAGAAGTAGTAGTGGTGCAGATGTCTGTAAGACTCCTGTGCGTTGTGGCTCAGGTGGTTGAATGCCAAGGTCTGTTCGCCGCCAATCATCGGGTGGTATTTCCCTTTGCTGTACGGGTCCTCAACAAAGAGTCCCAACTCTTCCACATTGCTGAATCCCCACGATGCCAGTTCCTCTTCAGACAGCGGGTATGCAGGTGAGAAATGTCCCCACATGCCGCTCTTGTACTCTATAGGTGTCTCCCAGATTCTGAAGAATCCCAGGATGTGGTCTATACGGTAGGCGTCAAAGTAGTTTGCAAAGTGGGTGAAGCGGTTTTTCCACCAGGTGTAGTTGTCTTTGGCCATCTCGTCCCAGTTGTAGGTTGGGAAGCCCCAGTTCTGGCCGTCGGCCGAGAAGAAGTCTGGTGGTGCGCCTGCCTGCTGGGTAAAGTTGAACAGGTGCGGGTATTGCCATGCCTCCACGCTGTCCCTTGAGATTCCAATAGGTATGTCACCCTTAACTGCAACCCCTTTGCTGTGGGCGTACTCCTTGGCACCGCTCATCTGCAGGTGCAGGTGGTACTGCACAAAAATCCAAAAATGTACCTCTGTATACAGCGGACTCCCTTTTGCAGTCATCTTCCCGATGATGTCCCACGAGAACTCAGCATATTCTCCCCACTCCCTGAAGTTAGCAGTGCCGAACTGGTCTCTCAATGCGCAGAAGGTGGCATATGGGAGCAGCCACTCTTTGTTGTTCTTGGAGAATGAGTAGAACTCAGGCTGGGCAAAGGTATCCTCCTTTTCCTGCTGGTAGAGGGCACGGAGGAATTTCATTTTTGATTTCCAGACCTGCTCGTAATCCACAAACTCCAGGCTGTTGAGCTTGGCGCACTCCTGGTCCATCTGTTTTGCCAGGGAGGTATCCTTAAGTTCCCCAATGCCCTTTAGGTTGATGTATATGGGGTGCAGCGCCAGGGTGGAGATGCAGTTGTACGGATACGAGTCTCTCCAGGTAAGGTGTGCAGTGGTGTCGTTTATTGGAAGGAGCTGGATCATTGACATTCCTGTAAGGGATGCCCAGTCTGCCATCTTCCTCAGGTCTGAGAAGTCCCCAATTCCGTGGCTCTCTGTGCTTCTCAATGAGAATACAGGTATGGCCACTCCGCTGAAGCGGGGGTTGCCCTGGTTGAAGTCTGCTCCGCAGTATTCTTTTATTACTGTGCTGTGCTTTAGTATCTTAGGTAGCGGAAGTTCCCTGTTGTAGCGGTCCTCCCAAACGATTGAACCGTCGGGATACTTTATAAGGAATTTGAATTCCCAGCTATCTCCCTCCTCTTTGGTTATCTCAAAACTCCTTTCCCATTTGAGACATTCCATCCTGCGCAGAGGTTTGGCCTGTGCAGGGTCCCATGCTCCCAGTTTGGGTGATGAGCCGCAGATGTGTACCTGGGCCCCTTTGGGAACGTTGGGTACGGCTACCCTTATAATCAGCTCGTTGGTGTGGATATGGGTTTGTGTATATGGCCAATTGTTGCAGGCGAAGAAAACCTCAGAAAAAGGTGCAGAAAGGAACGGTGCATCTACCGAGTTGCCCTGCCACTGGTCGAATGTTGTGATATCTTTGGTTGAGGAGTTGAGGGCGATGGTTCTCCCTTTGCCGGCCTCGTAGTGGATGCCGCTCTCCCCCTTAATAAAGTATCTGTAGGAAATTACCCTCTCCTTTTTAAGGTTGCAACTTATCTCTCCCTCCCATTTTCCGGGGGCGGTACATGCAAGTTTGAGGGCCTTTTTTATATCGTTGTTCCCAAGGGAGTCTGTGGAGCCGGTAATGTAGAGCTCCTCTCCCCAGGAGGTGTTGTATTCTATATTGAATTTGATTGTCATAGTTTAGTTAGTTTGGCTGATGCGCTTTTTCCACATGCTCATGCTTATGAGCGAGGCTGCTCCGCACAAAATCATCACCAGTGCCTGGGCCTCATGTGAAATGGTGGCAAACACAACTCCGGTAGTCTGTGAAATGCCGTATACGCTGGCAAGTGCAAGGCTTACAATAAAATGGTATGCCCCCAGACCTCCCTGTACGGGTACAACCCATCCGAATCCCCCAATTATCATAAGGAAAAGGGCATCAGTGGCCCCCAGGTGTCCCACTTGCGGGAATGCATAGATGGTTGTAAGGCTGGTAAGCCAGTATGTAAGCCAGATAAAGAGTGTGTAGAGGAGGAACATCCATTTCTCCTGCATCCTGAATGCAGAGAGGACACCCTCGGCAAGCCCTTTGGCTATGCGGAGGATCTTCCCGACAATTGAAAATTTGGAAATGGTATGTCTGAAGAACCACACTGCGGCAACAGCTATGAGCAGCAGGGTACCTGCGACGACTGCAGGCCACAGCAGTGAACTCATTTTGCCAAAAAGGGGCTGGGTGATCTCCTCCTGTATGAATGTGCCGAACTCACCCCATTTGAATACCAGCAGAAGAACCATCCACAGCAGCAGACAGACCATATCCAGGCTGCGCTCTATAACTACAGAGCCCAGGGTGCGTTCGAATGATACTTTTTTTGTCTTGGCGATTACCCCGCAACGGGCCACTTCTCCTGCCCTTGGGAATATGAAGTTGGTAAGGTTGCCTATGTTTATTCCGTCAAAGGATTCCCTTACGGTAACTTCCCTGTTGATGGAGCGGAGCAGAAGTCTCCAGCGGAGTGCCCTGCCCAGGAACCCGAGGATTCCAATTGCCATTGAGGCCATTATCCACCACCAGTTGCAGCTGCGCAGGCCGTAAATAAAGTCGCTCCATTTGACCCCTTTGAAGGAGAAATGGAGCAATACACCTGCCAGTGCAAGGAAAGCGAGGTACTTTAGCGCCTTGCGCATAAGTTATACCAGTTTGTTGGTTACAGAGTCTGGGAATACAACTTTTGGTTTGAAAGTTGAAGCCTCCTCCGGTGTCATCTGGGCATATGCCATGATGATTACAAGGTCGCCAATTGCAAATCTGCGTGCAGCAGCACCGTTAAGGCAGATTTTGCCGCTTCCTCTCTCGCCTTTGATCACGTATGTGTCTATTCTCTCGCCGTTGTTGATGTTTACAATGGTAACTTTCTCATTTTCATAAAGTCCTGCCGCCTCAACAAGATCTTCGTCAATTGTAATGCTGCCAATGTAGTTAAGGTTGGCCTCGGTTACACTTACGCGGTGGATTTTAGATTTAAGAATTTCAAGTAGCATAGGTTATCTGATTTTAATATTGTCAATTAGTCTAACAGGGCGTGCATAAACTGCGCACCACAACTGCACTTTCTGTGCGTCATCCCACGATGTTACAGGTTTGAGCATATCTGCATCCACAAGCTCAATGTACTCTGTCTCAAGTTCAGGGTTTGAGTCAATTTCTTTTGTTACAGCCTCAATTACCTGAGCAGGGCTCATGCTCTGCGAGTACTCAACAGCTTTCTGAAGGCATTTGTAGATGTGGGGTGCTGCCTCCCTCTGTGCAGGGGTAAGCAAGGTGTTGCGGGAACTTTTTGCAAGTCCGTCCTCCTCACGCAATGTAGGGCACTGAACAATCTCCAAAGGATAGTTCAGGGTCTTTACAAAGTACTTGATGATTGCAACCTGCTGGAAGTCCTTCTCACCAAAGAATGAGAAATGCGGTTTGACAATGTCAAACAGGCGGGTAACCACCTGTGCCACACCGTTGAAATGTCCCGGTCTGCGTGGCCCCTCGCCATATGTGTCAAGGCCTCCGAGGTCAAATACCCTCTCGTCGGGAGTAGGATAGATGTCAATTACCCTTGGGGCAAATGCAATGTCCACTCCACTTGCCTCAAGGAGTGCACAGTCTGCCTCAAGTGTCCTTGGGTATGTTGCAAGGTCCTGAGGGTTGTTGAACTGTGTAGGGTTTACAAATATGCTTACTATAGTGTGTTTGCATCTCTTTACAGACTCCTCAACCAATGAGATGTGTCCCTGGTGCAAGGCACCCATAGTTGGCACAAAACCAATACTGTCCTGGTGCTCAAGGGCTGCTCTTGCCTGTATGAATTCGTCTAAAGTTTTAGCTACGATCATGTCTAATGTATTTACAAACTGCAAACCTACAAAAAAATATAATATCCGCCATAATTTGAGTGGAAAATGGGGAAAGTCCTTGGATATGCCGCTTTTTTTTTTACATTTGAAACAATAAAAACCTTTTGCTTATGAAGCGCTTTTTCTTGCTCGTTGTATTTCTTGCAATGGTTCCTGCCTTACTCTTTTCGCAGGATGGGAATGTTGATGTTTCCAAGTGGGATGCTGCCATTTTCAGGGGACCGGTTGTGGAGGCGTACCCTCATTATGTAAGGGGTACGGCGTATTTGAATTCATCTGAGTTTCAGAAGGAGATGGTAGTGTATAACAGGAAGCTTTACTATAATGTGAAGCTGAACCTGGATGTGTTCAGGGATATTGTGTGTGTAATGGTTCCCGAGAGCACTATTGAGATGGTGCTTGACAGTCCATTGGTGAAAAGCTTTACCCTAAACGGAAAGGAGTTTGTGAATGCATCGGGGACTGAGGGGCTTGAGAGGTCTTTCTATGAGAAGCTTTATGGAGGGGGAAACATGCTGCTCAAGGAGACAGTGAAGAGATATCACAGGGTAGACAAAGGAAATGTGGAGTTCTATTCTACAGTAAAGTACTTTTTGGTGAAGGATGGCAGGGCTGTGCGAGTGAAGGGTATGAAGGCGTTCAAGAAGCTTTATCCGGAGAAGAAGAAGGCGTTGAGGAAATACAGGATAGAGTTGAGCCATACAGACCAGGATCTCAATAATGAGATGCTATATATTGCATTGGCAAAGTTTGCTGACAACAGCTAAAAGAGGGGTGCTATGAAAAGGATATTGTTTTTTTGCATGATGGTTCTCCTTGCAGCGCAGACTGATGCTGCAGGGCAGAAGGTGGTTCACAGGAATATAGGGCTGGATTCGCTTATGAAGGTTATGCAGGGATTCTGCCAGGGGCAAGTGTATTATGTTCCCGGGGCAAATGCTGCGTCCTTGAACTATACGGTAGATGTCTCTTCGCCTGGCGTTATTGACAGGATTGTGGGGCTGCTGGGCAAGAGCGGATATACAGTTTCCCATTATGAAGGCGATGTTTATGTGTTGCAGGGGATAGGGCTCAAGGAAGGCCTTCCTGCTGAGTATTTCAAATTCCCGGTGCAGCAGGAGAAGGACCAGCTCCTTTTGGGCACATTGAAAGGAACTGTAAATGAGGCCTCGGGCGGAGATAAGGTGTATCAGATTGGCGATAAGGATAATGTAAAGAGAGGGGAAAGGGTCTATTTGAGCGGATATGTGCGCAACTACAGGACCGGGGAGCCTGTGGTGGGTGTAACTTTGTATGATAATGCCTCAAAGGCTATTGCAGAGAGTGACCAGCACGGCTTTTACAGGATTATGTTGCCGGTAGGGGATGTGGAGCTGAATGTGGCCGGCTTCTCCCTGGAGGAGACTATATTGAAGCTTAACGTATATAATGACGACCTGCTGGATGTGATTGTTAAGGAGAAGGTGTTTGCCTTGAATGAGGTGGTTGTAACTTCAGAGGACTATAATAAGGTGAAGAGTGTTTCAATGGGCGTTGAGAACCTGAGGATTAGTGCAATAAGGAAGGTTCCGGTTGTATTGGGTGAGGCAGATGTGGTGAAGGTTCTCCTTACTCTTCCGGGTGTAAAGAGTGTAGGAGAGGCATCCAATGGGTTTAATGTGAGGGGCGGTGCCGTAGACCAGAACCTTGTGCTGTTCAATGGGGGTACGGTGTACAATCCGTCGCATATGTTCGGACTCTTCTCGGGATTCAATCCCGATGTTATAAGCGATGTGGAGCTCTACAAGTCATCCATTCCGGTGAATTATGGAGGCAGGATATCTTCTGTGCTGGATGTGAATACCAGGCAGGGAAACAACAAGAAGGTGATAGCCTCATTGAGCGCGGGAGCCCTCACAACAAAGGGGCATATTGAGGGGCCTATAGGAAAGAAGACAACATTCATAGCAGGAGGAAGAACAACATATTCAGACTGGCTGCTCAATCTCCTTCCAAAGGATAGCGAATACAAGATGGGTACTGCATCCTTCTATGATATTACTGCTGGGCTTACCCATAATTTCAATGACAAGCATTCTATCCATTTCAACGGATATTATTCAAGTGACCAGTTCAAGTTCAGGGTGAATACCAAGTATGCCTATGAGAATATGAACGGTTCAGTAAAGTGGAGGAGCAATTTCAATACAAAGCACTCAATGGAGCTGGTTGCAGGATATGACAGCTACAATTATCTCACATCAGACTGGACAAACGAGGTTAAGGCATACGAGATGGCATTTGACATCTCCCAGGTTTATGGCAGACTCAAGATGAAGTATATGCCGGTTTCAGGCCACAGCATAACATACGGAGCAGACTTTGTGTCGTATGGCCTTATGCCGGGAAGCTATCTTCCTGTTGGGGAAGGGTCACTGGTGATACCTGAAATTATGGCAGATGAAACCGCCAAGGAGGGAGCTGTGTATGTTGGTGACAACTGGGCAGTGAATGACAGGCTCTCTGTTGATTATGGAGTGAGATATTCAATGTTCAAGTCAAATAAGTTCTATTCTGCGCCGGAGATAAGGCTGTCGGGAAGATATTTTATAAATGAAAGGCTTTCTGTGAAGGCCGGATTCAACAGCATGAGGCAGTACATCCATATGCTTTCAAATACTGTGGCGGTCTCTCCAACGGATACCTGGAAGTTGAGTGACAAGGACATTGCTCCGCAGAAGGGTTGGCAGATGGCTGCCGGTGCATATACTAATGTGCTGGATGACAAGGTGGAGCTCTCGGTGGAGGCGTATTACAAGAGAATGGACAATTATCTTGATTTCAAGAGCGGTTCAACGCTGGTAATGAACAGCAATGTGGCGGAGGATGTGGTTGGAGTGAAGGGAAAGGCGTACGGCTTGGAGCTTATGGCATCAAAACCGCTGGGTAAGCTGAATGGTTGGGCATCTTATACGTGGTCGAGGACAAGGCTGAAGGAGGTTGGAGACAGGGGAACCTCTGCAATCAATAGGGGGGAGTGGTATAATGCGGCGTATGACAAGCCTCATGAGCTGAAGATTGTTGCAAACTACAAGTTTACCCATAGGGTTATCCTTTCCGTAAACCTGGATTATGCAACCGGAAGGCCGGCTACAGTGCCTGTTGCCCGATATGACTACAATGATGCAGTAAGGCTGTACTATACACTGAGGAATTCCCACAGGATACCGGATTATTTCAGGACAGATATTGCACTGAATCTGGAGCCTACCCACAGGCTTAAGGCATTCACCCATTTTTCGTTTACTGTAGGTGTGTATAATGCAACCGGCAGGAAGAATGCCTATTCAATATATTATGAGGGAAGTGCAACTGACGTGCACGGCTACAAGTTGAGTGTATTTGCAGCCCCTATACCTTACATGAACTTCAACTTCAGGTTTTAAGGAGGTAAGATTATGAGAATGTTAAAATTATTGGTTTTGGTTTTTGCAGCCGCTCTGGCTGCCGGATGCGTATATGATTATGGTGTGGGCAAGGATTTTCCGCATCTGGAGAAGAGCCTGATTGTTATTGAGGGGGATATTATTGCCGGAGGAATTTCGGAGGTGAGAGTCAGTGCCACTTCTAAAATGGAAACGACAAGGTCTGCTTCAACAAAAGCGGAAGATTACGTTTTGCATGAGCCTTTATGCCAGGTTTGGGTGGAGAGTGCTGAAGGTGAGGTGTGGCCGGGAAAGGATACAACTTACGTATGGGGATTCGAAAATTACTTTGATAGGAGACTTTTGAGGATAAGTTATACTGTAGATACCAGAGACCTTCCGGTGGACGGGGAGTACAGGCTATGTGTTTCTTATC
Source organism: Bacteroidales bacterium (assembly GCA_017631435.1). Taxonomy (GTDB): domain Bacteria; phylum Bacteroidota; class Bacteroidia; order Bacteroidales; family UBA932; genus Egerieousia. The sequence continues at coordinate 81,213 of JAGBTG010000031.1, forward strand.
CCGACAGAGGTGAATACCGCTCCAAATTCAAGAAGGTGCTTAAGGCGCCCCAGGTAGAGTCATTTGATTTTGTTTTTGCTCCTGATACATCATATATAAATGTAATGCTTACAAGCAGGGGAGACAATGATGGCGCCCGCTTCTGCAGGATAGAGTATGAGGAGTGGTGGGAAAACAGGCCTCCGTTAATGCCCAATGTGATTTTATATCCCTACGACTATGAACTGTATATCTTGTCACAACCATATAAAGATTCATTATACAAGTGCTTTGACAAGTTTGCCTCTCAGAAGATACTGCTTGAGGATACCAGAAACATGAGTGAGAATGTTGTAAAGGACAAGATAGTAACAACCCTGTACAAGCAGCAGAGGAGGGTAAACAGGCTATATAGCATAACTCTGTTCCAGACACCTCTGGACAAGGAAGGGTATGACTATTACAAGGCTTTGAAGTCAAACTCTGAGGAGATGGGAGGCCTGTATTCTCCATATCCTAGTGAGATGGTTGGAAATGTCTTTTCAGAGACATTTCCGGACGAGGTTGTCATAGGGTATGTGAATGTTTGTACACGTGGTGAAAAGAGGATTTTCCTGGATGGAGGGAAACTTGGACTTTTTAACTGGAGAAAATGCCTGGAAATGGAGACTGTGGAGAAAAAGTACTGGAGAACAACTTATGACGACAGGGGTATGAGGCCGTATGATTACTTGAGAAAATTGGAAGGTGAAGATTATGTGATAGATTTCGATAGGGCATATTGGGGATCAAAGGACTGTTTTGATGTAAGCCGCTGTTATGAAAAACCTGATTTTTGGCCAAGATAGAATTTGATGTTATGGTAAAGAGGACGTTTTGCTTTATAGTTTTGGCACTGGCCCTGCTTGCAGATTTGGCGGCACAGGGGCAGGAGCGCGTATATGTTTCAACCGACAAGAACGCTTATCTTGCCGGAGAAGATATGTGGTGTTCTGTATACTGCATTGATGACAGTACGGGCAGATACTCAAGCTTGAGCAGTGTGGCATACCTTGAGTTCCATTCTGCACAGGGGCTTGAGGAGATGATAAAGGTTCCTCTGATTGATGGCAGGGGGTGCGGAAGGCTGCAGATACCGTTTGATTTTGCAACCGGCAACTACTCCATTATAGCTTATACAAAGAAGTATGGAGGTGATTCCAAGGGGGCATTCAAGGGGAAGATTGTAACGGTGTTCAATACCATAACTGCAGAAAAGGTTGATAAGGGTGTTGAGGTTGTGGAGAATCTGCCCCAAGCGGCCCGGGTGCCGGTTGCTGGATATGGGGATATTGGGATCAGTGCTTCTGCAGATGCCCGGGAGGGTGTGATTCCTGTAAAGATTTCCAACAGGGGCAAAGGGGTGGTAAGCCTGAATGTTTCGGTGTTCCATTATGATGAACTGGAGAGAAATTCAAGGGATTTGAGGCAGGTGAGCGGTACTTTGCTGGAGCGTAAAGGGGATTTTGACATTACCGGAACGGAGGAGTATGCCGGCGAGGTGATAAAGCTGAAGGTGACACCGGAAGTGTGGATTGAGGGGTGGTGGAAAGGTGTGTATGTGTATATGTCGGCCAAGGGAAATGAGGATGACCTGTATGTGGGAAGGCTGGATTCTTTGGGGTGTGTCACATATTACACCAGCAACATGTCGGGAGACAAGGATCTGATGGTTGAGGTGGTGGACAATGTTGCCCTTTCTGCCAGGAAGAAGGATGCGGAAGCGGACAATATGAAATACAGGGTAGAGGTTGTAGAGGATGTTTACAGCCACCAGGCAGGGGAGATTCCTGTGCTGAAGATTTCTCCGCAGATGCGCAAGGCCCTTGATTCAAGGGGTATGAGGATGCAGATTGGGAGGAGGTTTGCCGCAGATTCCATTTTCAACCTTATGCCTATGCGTACAGCATCTTATCTTGGTGCTGCGCTCCCATTGAAATACAATCTTGATGATTATACAAGGTTCCCTACTGTTGAGGATGTGGTGAGGGAATATGTTACATATTTGAGGATAAGGAGAATGGATGGAGTGAGGGGATTCAAGGTGGTGAATACAGACGGGAATGATTTTACCTGGGTATCAAAGGGACAGGTGCTGGCATTGTTGGACGGAGTGCCGGTAAGGGACCATAACCTTATAATAAATATGGATCCGCTGCTCATTAAGGAGATTCAGGTGTATCCGCGCCAGATAGTGCTGAACCAGTTTGTGTTTGACGGGGTAGTGAAGTTCAATACCTACAAAGGTGATATGGGAGGCTTGCATCTTGGGGAAAAGTTCTCTGTGATTCCCCATAGGGGAGTGCAATATCCGCTGGCTTTCTTGGGTGATGGAATTTCAGGCAATTCAAGGTATCCAAACTATAACAGCACGCTGTACTGGAATCCTGTAGTGGAGATTGGGGCGGGAGAAACTTTTGGGTTCTCATGTCCGCTTCCCAAGTACAAGGGTGAGTTCCTGGTTGTTGTTGAGGGGATAGATTCTGATGGTGAGGCAATATATAAGGAGATAATGGTATCCAATAAGTGATTTATTCTTATCTTCGCAAGATAAAATTGCTTATTGATGAAAAAACTTTTTCCCGTTCTTCTCTGTGGGCTGTTCCTGGTCCACAGCGGTTTTCTGTATTCCCAGGAAAAATATGATTATCTGCAGAGGGCAGGGCTCAATGCTGCCATTTTCAGGGGGCCTGAGGCTGTGAAATACCAGTTCAGGTACCAGGGAACTCCGTATGCGTATACTGAGACTTTCAGTTTGGGGTCTTTGGTGTACAACGGAGTAAAGTATGAAGGGGTTGAACTCAATCTCAATGCCCATAAGGATGAGCTGCATCTGAGGATTGCTTCCAGTGGTATAGTCCTTGAGCTTGATAAGGATATTGTGGGTGATTTTGTGATAGGTAGCCGCAAGTTCCTTACACTGGTTGGGGAAAATGCCGTTGAGGGGCTGCCTGAAGGGTATTACCAGGTTCTGTACAAGGGGGGAGCCACATTGCTCAAGAAAAATATCCGTACTTTCCATGAAAGGCTCCAGACCAGCGGAAGCGGAGTGTTCAGGTATTTCGACCAGTCAAACAGGTATTTTCTGATTAAGGACAGACATGTGTATCCTGTTGTGAGGAACAAGGATTTTGCAAAGATTTACAAGGAGAACAAGAAGGCTGTAAAGGGTTTCATAAGACAGAACAGGATGAGGTTTGTGGAAATGGAGGACAAGGATTTTGTGTTTGCGGAGATTATGGCGTTTGCGGATAAACAATGAGAGGAACTGATATGAAAAGATATGGATTATTGGCGCTGATGGTTATGCTTGCACTGCTCCCTGTTGGGGGTGCGGTGGCACAGGAGCATACAGTGCACAGGAATATTGGCCTGGATTCAGTGATGGTGCTGATGCAGAGGTGCAGCAAGGAGAAGATTTATTATCAGAGTGATGCTTCGTCGGGAAACCTCACATTTACTGTTGATGCATCAAGTGCCACTTTGTTTGATGATATAAAGGGAGATCTTCAGGCAAACGGATACAAGGTGCTGGCTATGAGGGGGTATCTGTTTGTGCTTAAGGGTGTTGGACTTGCACAGCAGCTTCCGGCAGATTATTTCGTTTCACGCAAGAAACAGACAAATGCCCAAGTGCAGAAGGATTATATTGATGCTTTGTCGGGCAGGATGGATGTTGCCACTTCAATGAACAAGACATACCAGATTGGAGACAAGGGTAATGAGAGCAGAACCGGAAAGGCCTATCTGAGCGGATATGTGAGGGATGCTGTTACCGGAGAGCCTGTTGTGGGAGTTTCGCTGGTAGATCAGGCAACAAAAGCTTATGCAATGTCTGATGTACATGGCTTCTACAAAATCCTGCTTCCTGTTGGAAAGAGCGTACTGGATGTTGCCGGTTTCTCATTGGAGGATACAAAAGTGCATCTGCAGGTGTACAATGACGGTGCGCTTGATGTAGTGGTTAAGGAGAAGGTGTTTGCCCTTTCGGGTGTTGTAGTTTCTGCAGATAATGCCACCAATAAGGTGCGCAGCAACAAGATGGGTATTGAAAAGGTTAGGATGGATAAGATAAAGAATGTCCCTATGGTGTTTGGAGAGGCGGATGTGGTTAAGATTATCCTTACGCTGCCGGGTGTAAAATCTGTTGGTGAGGCCTCAAACGGCTTTAATGTGAGGGGTGGCGCAACTGACCAGAACCTTGTGCTGTTCAATGGCGGTACCGTTTACAATCCGTCGCACCTGTTTGGAATGTTCTCAGGCTTCAACCCGGATGTGGTAAGTGATATTGAACTGTACAAGAGCTCTATTCCTGTGGAGTTTGGAGGGCGTATATCTTCTGTGCTGGATGTGAACAGCAGGGAGGGCAACAACAAGAACCTTACAGGTTCGCTTGGTATAGGCCTCCTTACTGCAAAAGGGCATATTGAGGGACCTATTGGGAAGAAGACCACGTTCATTGCAGGGACAAGGGCAACTTATTCAGACTGGCTCCTTTCATTGTTGCCTGAAGACAGCGAGTACAATGACGGCTCGGCCTCTTTCTATGATTTTACTGCGGGTGTTACCCACAAGTTCAATGAGAACAATTCGCTGCATGTAAACGGCTACTATTCCATTGATGATTTCAGGTTCAGTGCCGATACAACTTACAAATACCAGAATGCAAATGCTTCAATTAAATGGAAGAGCAATCTTGGCGAGAAGACCTCAATGGAACTTTCTGCCGGATATGACCAGTACGATTATTCCACTGTAGACAAATTCAATCCGGTGAACGCATATGAGATGACATTCAAGATTAGGCAGGGATTCGGCAAGCTCAAGTTCAAGTCTCTGCTTAACCAGAAGCATACCCTTACATATGGAGTGGACGGCATTTCGTATGACCTTGCTCCGGGAAGCTATCTCCCTTATGGAGATGAATCGCTTGTTAATCCCGACATTATCCCTGCTGAGACAGCTCTGGAAGGGGCCGCGTATTTGAGCGACAGCTGGAACATTTCAGACAGGGTATTCCTTGATTATGGAGTGAGGTATTCCATGTTCAAGTCAGATAAGGTGTATGGCGGAGCAGAGGCAAGGCTGTCGGGAAGAATAATGCTTTCAGACAAGGTGTCATTCAAGGTTGGTGCAAATACCATGAGACAGTATATCCATATGCTTTCAAACTCAATATCGGTGTCACCTACAGATATATGGAAGCTGAGTGACAAGGATATAAAGCCGCAGGAGGGATGGCAGGTTGCAGGAGGATTCTATGCAACAATATTCAACAATACAGTTGAGGCTTCTGTGGAGGGATACTACAAGCAGATGAAGAATTACCTCGATTACAAGAGCGGTGCAGTGATTGTCATGAACAAGAACATTGCGCAGGATGTGATAAGCACACAAGGCCAGGCTTATGGTGTTGAGGTGATGCTTAAGAAGCAGGTGGGCAAATTGAACGGATGGCTTTCGTACACATATTCAAAGACGCAGCTCAAAGAGGTGAGTGACAGCCCTGCAAGTGCGATCAACGGCGGCAAGTGGTATGATGCATCGTATGACAAGCCGCACGATGCCAAACTGGTTGCAAACTACAAGTTTACCCACAGGGTGAGCATCTCCGTAAATGGGGATTATGCTACAGGACGACCTATAACCGTACCTATTGCCAGATATGACTATGGAGGAGGTTACAGGCTTTACTACTCCGACAGGAACTCGTACAGGATTCCTGATTACATGCGTATGGATGCGGCTCTGAATATTGAGCCTACACACAAGACAGGGGCTTTTACCCATTTCTCTTTCTCAATAGGTGTGTATAATGTTACAGGAAGGAAGAATGTTTATTCCGTGTACTTTGATGCCGATGAGAACGGTCAGATTCACGGACACCAGCTGTGCATCTTTGGAGCACCTATTCCATACGTAAACTTCAATTTCAAATTCTAGAGCAACAGGAGAGATGATGAGCAAGATGTTTTATAGAGTAATGATATTCTGCCTTGCAGCGGTGTTGCTTGGCAGCTGTGTATACGATTTTACTCCCAGCGGTAATGAATTGCCGGGAATGGACAAGCCCCTTGTAGTTATAGAGGGAGATATTATAGTGGGCGGCATTACCAAAGTGGAACTGAAGTCTACCCGTCCTGTCCTTAACGGAGTGGAGCAGGAGGAAATTTCCTTTCAGGGGACAAGCGTATGGGTGGAGAGTGAAAATGGAGGAGTATGGCAAGGTGCCCCTGCTGCAGATGAGGGGTATGGAAGCAAGTTTGTTGTGGATACACGGAATCTTCCGTTGGACGGAAAGTACAGATTGTGTGTATCTGTACCGGACAGGGGAGAGTATGTGTCTGAATTCAAGAGGGTGATGGTCTCTCCGCAGATTGACAGCGTTACCTATACCAGGGCAGAAGACCGGAGCAGCCTGCAGTTTGAGGTGAGCACACATAACGATTCAAAGGAGAAGCTCTATTGCAGATGGAGCTTTACAGAGGATTGGGAGAGCAATTCAGAGCTGAATGCAGATATCAGGGCCGTATATGTGGAGGGAGATGTTGTAATGGAGGAGATGGATGATGCCCAAAAAAAGGTGATGTCAAAATGTTACAGTCATGCAACTTCCAAGGAGATTTATATAGGTTCAACCGAGAAACTTTCCCAAAATGTGATAAACAAGGAGAGGCTGCATGTGATATACAACACAGACAGGAGGATATCTTCCCTGTACAGCATCAATATTTCGCAGACAGCGATGGATAAGGATGCTTATAAATATTGGGAGACAACCAAGGCCAGTGTAAGCGGCACCGGTGGGCTGTTTGCTCCTATGCCAAGCGAGATAAGGGGTAATATTTCATCTGTTACATATCCTCAGGAGAAGGTGTTGGGATATGTGAATGTCTCAACGGAAACTTCTGTCAGGTTGTTCTATTACTCTTCTGAATTCAATATGTATAAAAGGAATTGTGCAGATGCAGTGTATCCCAAAACAGAGAAGGATTCAGAAGGGAATGAGGTGAAAGTGTGGCTTCAGCTTTACCTTAGCGGTATGAAACCGGTGAGGTATGAGTATAAGGAGAATGGAGACCCTATTAAGACTCAGGCATACTGGACTTCGGAGCCATGTGTAGACTGCAGGGTATTCTCAAACAGTTCAAGACCGGATTTTTGGCCAAAAGGAAGATAAATTGAAGATGAAGGATATGAAAAAGATATATAAGCATCTGGCACTTGTGTTATGTGCCTTGATAGTGGCTTTGGGTTTGCAGGCCCAGGAGAGGGTATATGTTTCTACAGACAAGGAGTGTTATCTGGCGGGGGAGAACATGTGGCTCTCTGTGTATTGTATGGATGGAACAACCGGCGGGTATTCCCAATTGAGCAAGGTTGCGTATCTTGAGTTCCACAATTTGGAGGGAGTGGCATCAACAATAAAAGTGCCTCTTAAAGATGGAAGGGGATGTGGCCGCCTTCAGATTCCACTGGGTTTTGCTACAGGAAATTACTCTATAGTGGCCTATACATCCAAATACGGAGGAAACTCCATTGGAGAGTTCAACGGTAAGGTTGTGAGTGTGTTCAATACACTTTCGGGAATTAGGGTGAAGGATGGTGTTGAGGTGGTTGGCGCAGAAGAGTCCTTGAGGGGTGACGGTAAGGTGAAGGAGCGCAGTAACTGGTTAAGCCTTGATGTGCATACTGGGGATGCCCAGAACGGTACGGTGCCTGTTGAGGTTAAGAATTTGTCGGGAAAAAGTGCCTCAGTAAGTGTTTCTGTGTATCATTTGGATGATATTGTAGGGATAATTGGGGAGTATGGCTATGACAAGAGCACTCTTCTTGCAAGAAAGGGAGATTTTGAGGTTACAGACAATGTGGATTATGCCGGCGAGGTGATAAAGGTGCGCATTGCCGGAAAGGATGTGAAGGAGAAAGGGGTGTATATGTCTGCAGTGGGGAATACCGATGACATTTATATCAATACTACAAATGGCAAGGGCGAGGCAGTGTATTATACTTCAAATATTTACGGTACTAGAGATCTTGTGTTTGAGGTTGAGGGGGACACTTCGCATACCTATAATGTGGAGATTCTCCAGCCTGAGGCTGTGCACAGGAGTGTGCCGGTTCCGGTGTTGAAGATCTCCTCAAGGATGAGGGATGCGCTGGAACAGAGGGGGATGGATATGCAGATTGCAAAGAGGTTTGAAGCGGATACAATCTACACCCTTATGCCTATGCGTGAGAATTCGTTCATTGGAAATGTACAGCCAAGGCGCTACAGGCTGGATGATTATACCAGGTTCCCGGTAATGGAGGAGGTTATAAGGGAATATGTGAAGGATCTCAGAGTAAGGAAAGAGGGTAATGAAACCGTGATGAGACTGTTGTGGGGAACAAAGGCAAAGGCTCTGGTTCTGCTTGATGGTGTGCCGGTTACTGACCACTCTGCAGTTGTTGGAATTGATCCCCATCTTGTTAAGGAGATTGTGCTTTATTCACGCAGATATGTCCTGAACAACAGGATTTATGATGGAGTTGTAATGTTCAATACCTATAAAGGTGATATGGCAGGAGTGAAACTTGCCGGTAATGTGAGCATTGTGAGCCATAGGGGAGTACAGTATCCGCTTGCCTTTACAGGCGACAGATTGCCGCAGATGGAGAACTACCCTAATTTCAACAATACAATATACTGGAATCCGGTGGTGGAGTTGTCTCCGGAGGGTACTTTCTCGTTCAACTGCATAAAACCGCAGTACAAAGGGAAATTCAAGCTTGTAATTGAGGGAATTGACTCCAACGGAGAGGCTGTGTATACCTCTACGGTATTTTCAATTGATTAGAAGATGAAATCCATACTGGGAATAGGGAATCCCCTTGTGGATATGGTATATGCCTGCCCACCCCCTCCTCAAATGGGGGAGGCGGGCATTCTGTTTGGAATACCCAACCATATTCTTCCCGATAAATTTTCTCTCCTGCAGCGGATGACTCAAGAACTTCCGTGTACTGTGTCTCCAGGTGGTGGCGCTGCAAATACTGTTGCTGCAGCATCAGTATTGGGGATGAAGAGTGCCTTCATGGGGAAAATAGGAAGAGATGCCAACGGGGAGCTTTTTGCGGCGGATCTGGCCGGCTATGGGGTAACACCCCATCTTTTCAACGGCAATGCCCCTACAGGCTCTACCATGCTTTTCCAGGAGGCGGATGCCAATACGTTTATAGTATCAATAGGGGCGGCCGGGGAGTTTTCCGGCAATGAAATTTCTGCGGAAATGTTCCGTGGTTATGATTATGTGCATATGGAGGGATTTCTTCTCAATTGCCGGGATGTGGCCCTTGTGGCACTCGGTCATGCCCGTTCGGCAGGTTCTCTCATCTCCTTTGACCTTGGGAGCAAGGGGCTCATAGTCCGTTACAGGAGCCGTGTTGAGCAGATAGTTTCACAATATGCAGACATTGTCTTTGCCAACGAATATGAAGCGCTGGAGTTTACAGGGTTGCAGCCTTCTGGGGCGGCTCTGCAGATAGCCGGTATCCTTGCACCGCGTGGCGGCATTGCTGTGGTGAAATGTGGTGCTGAGGGCTCTTATGTGGCTTGCGGGGATGAACTCTATAAAATTGATGCGGTAAAGGTTGCTGTTGGGGATACGGTAGGGGCTGGAGATGCCTATGCCGCCGGGTTCCTCTATGCCCATTCATTGGGGGGCAGCCTTGAGGAGTGCGGAAAAAAAGCGGCAGCCACAGCTGCTGCTGCGGTTGCCGTAAAAGGTCCCAGAATCAGTAAGGATCAGTTGCCCAATATCTCGCTGAGGAATTTTCCGGTGTAGGATGCACTGCAATTTGCAACCTCTTCCGGTGTCCCTTCTGTTATGATGGTGCCGCCACCCTGGCCCCCTTCGGGCCCCATGTCTATCAGCCAGTCAACACTCTTCAGAACATCCAGGTTGTGCTCAATCACAACTACTGTGTTGCCCTGGTCCACAATCTGCTGGAGAACACCAAGGAGTATCTTTATATCTTCAAAGTGTAGTCCGGTAGTAGGCTCATCAAGGATATAAATGCTGTTGCCGGTGGCTTTCTTTGAAAGTTCTGTAGCCAGTTTTACCCTCTGGCTTTCACCGCCGCTGAGGGTGGTTGAAGGTTGTCCCAGTGTAATGTATCCAAGTCCCACATCATTGAGGGCCTTTATCTTCTGGGCAATTGACGGAACCGGCTCAAAGAACTCCATTGCCTGGGCTATTGTCATCTCAAGCACGTCGTTTATGCTTTTTCCCTTGTATTTTACAGCCAGTGTGTCCTGGTTGTAGCGTTTGCCGTTGCACTCCTTGCAGTGTACGTATACGCTTGGTAGGAAATTCATCTCCACAGTCTCAACACCTGCCCCTTTGCAGGTCTCGCATCTGCCTCCCTTTACATTGAACGAGAATCTTCCTGCCTTGAATCCCCTCACTTTTGCGTCGGGGGTATTCTCAAACAGTTTCCTGATGTCTCCAAATACATTGGTGTAGGTTGCAGGGTTGCTGCGCGGTGTGCGTCCAATAGGGCTCTGGTCCACAACAATCAGTTTGTCCAGGTGTTCCATTCCAATTATCTCCTCATATGGGAGAGGGGTGGCAAGGGAGCGGTAGAAGTGCTTGCTGAGGATTGGCATGAGGGTCTCATTTATCAATGAGGATTTTCCGCTGCCGCTCACACCGCTTATTCCAACAAGGCATCCCAAAGGGAGTTTGAGGTTTACCCCCTTCAGATTGTTGCCGGTGGCCCCTTTCAGTTCAAGGAACTTGCCGTTGCCGCTCCGTCGGGAAGAAGGTATCTCTATTTTTCTTATTCCCCTCAGGTAATCTGCAGTATAACTTCTGAGTTTTTTCAGTTGTGCGGGGGACATTTTGTAAATCTCCCCGGGTGCTCCACTGTAAAGGAGTTCGCCGCCAAGGGCGCCGGCTCCAGGGCCAAGGTCTATAAGGTGGTCGCTCTCGCGGATCATCTCCTCGTCGTGCTCCACTACCATTACCGAGTTGCCTTCATCCCTGAGTCTCTTGAGCGAGTTGATGAGCTTGCGGTTGTCTCTCTGGTGGAGTCCAATGCTCGGCTCGTCCAGGATGTAGAGCACATTTACCAGTTTGCTGCCAATCTGGGTTGCAAGCCTTATGCGCTGGCTCTCCCCGCCGCTGAGGCTACGGGTTGCACGGTCAAGCGAGAGGTAGTTGAGTCCCACCTGCTGCAGGAAGCCTATGCGGTCTGTAAGTTCCTTCAGGATGTCCTGGGCAATAAGGTTCTGCTTCTGGTTGAGCTTGCCCGGTAGGGATGCCACCCAATCGGCAAGGGTGTCTATATCCATTGCACTCACCTGGGTGATGTCTTTTTCGTCTATCTTAAAGTGATGCACATCCTTGTTGAGCCTTGTCCCCTTGCATTCGGGGCAGGTCATCTCCTCAATGAAACGCTCCTTCTTCTCGTTTGGCTCGTCTGCATTGCTCTGCTCAAGCTTGGATACCACACCGGCAAACGGCGCAAGTTGGGTGCCGTCTGCAAGGTTTACCTTAAAGAGTTCATCGGTGCCGTAGATTATCATGTCAACCACATCCTGGGGCAGGTTCTTTACTGGCTCGTTGAGTGAGAATTCATGGGTCTTGGCCATGCTCTCCAGAATCCTGAACCAGTTGTTGTCCTTGTATGATCCCAACGGTTCAAATGCCCCCTGAAGGATGCTCTTTGAAGGGTTGGGGATAATCTTTGACATGTCTATCCTTGAAATGTAGCCCAATCCCTTGCATTTTGGACATGCCCCTTGAGGGGAGTTGAACGAGAATGTATGCGGTGCAGGTTCCGGGAACGACATGCCGCTCTGTGGGCACATCAGGTGCTTGCTGAAGAACCTGAGAGGGATGGAATCAACATCATCATTGCTCTGGAAATCCATTATTGCCAGTGTCCCCTTGCCCTGCTCCAGTGCATGCTCAACGGAGTCTGAAATTCTCTTGTAGTCCTCGTGTGATGGAATAAGCTTGTCTATTACAAGCTCTATGAAGTGGGTCTTGTAGCGGTCGAGCGGCTGCACATCTGCCAGCCAGTGCATCTGTCCGTCTATGCGCACCTGCTGGAACCCCTTCCTTACAAGACTCTCCATAAGTTCCTTATAATGTCCTTTTCTTCCCACAACCAGCGGTGCCAGCAGAATGCATTTCTTCCCTGCGTATGAATCAAGGATAAGGGACACAATCTGTTCGTTGGTGTATTTCACCATAGGTAATCCGGTGGCAGGGGAGTATGCGTCTGAAGCCCTTGCGTAGAGCAGACGGAGAAAATCGTATATCTCCGTAATGGTTCCTACCGTAGAACGGGGATTCTTGCCTGTGGTCTTCTGCTCAATAGCAATGATTGGGCTCAGGCCTGTAATGGAATCAACTGCAGGTCTCTCAAGTATGCCAATGAACTGGCGGGCATAGGCGGAAAGTGTCTCCATATAGCGTCTCTGTCCCTCTGCATAGATTGTGTCAAATGCAAGGGAAGATTTGCCGCTGCCGCTCAATCCCGTAACCACAACAAGGCTGTTGCGGGGTATGGTAACGTCCACTCCCTTAAGATTGTGTTCCTTAGCTCCTGTAACCTCTATCTTTTCCATTTTTCAGTATTCTCCCTAGTCTCTGCCCACAGGTACAAGTACCTTGTAAGTCTTGTTCAGTTTGTTTGTAAGCTTGTTTGAGCGGATCCACTCGTTGCACATCTTTATCATCTTAAAGCTTGAGTTGTGCTCCCTTGCAAAATCGCTCCAGTTTGCAACAGGCCCCTTCACCTCCACAACCTTGCACTCAATGGGCTTGTATTTGTCCTCCTCTGCAATATTGAAGCCATACTCCTGAGGATTGTTCATAATTGTCTTGAATGCCACAGCGCGGTATACATATCTTGCCGTCTCAAGCGGAAGCTGCATATCGTAGTAGTTTGATATTGACTGGTATCCTATACGGCTGTCGATATTTGCCATTCCCACGTTATATGAAGCTGCCGCAAGGGTCCATGTGCCATATTTGGCATAACCCTTCTTAAAGTACTTGCATGCTGCGCGGGTTGCCTTCTCCCAGTTGTACCTCTCGTCAACCTCAGAACCCACCTCCAAACCGTAATCCTTTGCTGTACCGCTGAGGAACTGCCAGTACCCTTTGGCACCCGCAGGGGATGAAGCAGGCTGAAGCGAACTCTCTGCAACGCAGAGGTAGAAGAAATCCTCCGGAACACCCTCTTCCCTGAGAATCTGGCGTATCATGGCTTCATATCTTCCCGACAGCTGTATGATGTATGAAAGGCTCCCGTGCCAATAGTTGATGATGAGCATCTCCCTCTGGAGGCTCTCCCTTACATCAAAATGTTCCAGCGGAACCCTCTCCCCGGCAAAATCGGCCTCTGCCGGAAGTTTGGGGATGACAACGTTCTGTATAGGCTGCGTGCTGCCAGGATTTGAGTCTTCTCCCCAAAGCGATGAGAAAAAGCTGCTTGTCTGGCAATATCCGCATGTTAAAAGGAACGTTGCCAGCAATGTGAATGCAAATTTTTTCATCCTTACTCGTATCTTAGGAATGGATTGGTGTTCAGTTCGTGTCCTATTGAGGTCTCAGGTCCGTGTCCCGGGAAAACCCTGCTCATAGGGTCTGCTACCTTGCAAACCTTGTTCAGAAGGCTCTCCTTAAGGGCATCATAATCTCCTCCAGGAAGGTCTGTGCGGCCTATGCTTCCCTGGAAAAGGGAGTCGCCGGTAATTATGAATTTGTCGGGAGCAGAATAGAAACATACTCCTCCACGGGTGTGCCCTGGGGTGTGCAGTACCTCAAGTGATGAGTTGCCGAATGTTACATTTTCACCCTCTACAAGTTCTGCAAGGTTCTCCACCGGCGGTTGAGGGATGGTGTATCCGAACATCTGGCAGTACTGCTGGGCCCTCTCAAGCTGGCCTATGTCCTCTTTGTGGATGTATGTGGGGGTGCCCCATTTTTTTGAGACAAAAGCATTGCCCATCACGTGGTCGAAATGACCGTGGGTGTTGAGGAGCTTTACCGGTTTGAGACCGTTTTCCTCTATGAATTTTACAAGTCTGTTCTCCTCGTTGCTGTTCTGCATTCCCGGATCTACAATAACGCACTCCTTGCTCTCATCGTACAGGACGTAGCAGCACTCGCGCAAATCGTTGAAATAAAATGTCTTTATCTGTATCATGTCTTTAATTTTTGCCCAATATGCAAAAATACTGATTTGTGAGCAATTTTTTATAATTTTGTTCCATCTAAAAAGAAGATGAAATGCATATAGCGGTTGCGGGAAATATAGGAAGTGGAAAGACAACACTTACCAGACTCCTTTCAGAATATTACGGGTGGGAGCCAAAGTATGAGGATGTGGATGTAAATCCGTATCTTTCAGATTTTTACAATGATATGCAAAGGTGGTCTTTCAATTTGCAGGTATATTTTCTCAACAAGAGGCTGCAGGGTATTGTGGATATCCGCAACTCGCAGCTGGACGTGATTCAGGACCGTACCATTTATGAGGATGCAAGGATCTTTGCCCCCAATTTGCATGCAATGGGACTTCTCTCCACAAGGGACTTTGAGAACTACAAGTCGCTGTTTGAACTTATGATTTCCCTTGTGAAGCCGCCAGATCTTCTGATTTATCTCAAAGCCTCAATCCCTACCCTTGTATACCAGATAAACAAGAGGGGCAGGGAGTACGAATCCGGTATAAGGGTGGATTATCTTGAGGGACTCAATAGCCGTTATGAGGAGTGGTTTGCCAACTACAAAGACGGAAAAAAGCTCATCATTAATGTAGATGAGCTTAAATTTGAAGACAATCCGCAGGATATGGAGAAAGTCATTGAACTTATAGAGAAGGAGATCCGCTGATAGGGTCTCCTTCTCCTTTTTTCATTCAGTATTTCAGTGAGCTGCCTCCAATAAACTCCCTCATCACGGATGTCGGAGGTACAGCTGCGTGCTCTGCAGGTGTCATCTCCACTATGTATGAGAGGAACTTGAGCAGTCTGAGACTCTCTGCATATGCAGGAGAGGTGGGCTGTATTCTTCTGAGCAGAGGCTCGGCATAATGCTTGAGCAGCGGTAACTCATAAATGAGAGATGAGTTGAACATTGCATCTGCATACTCCTGATAAGGGAAAATGTTCTTGTATTCCCCTCTGTGTACGCTTGCCCATCTGATGATGGTCTGTTCTGCACTTGTTCCCCTGAAGCTGTTGTCTCTCACCATTCTTCTCAACATCCTGTTGTCTGTAGTGGAAATGGAGTTGTTCTCGTCAATTGAAAGGGACGTAAGTGCCGATGCGTATACCTTGAACTTACGTTTGTTGTCTATGGCTGCGGTAAGTGTAGGGTTCAGGGCATGGATTCCCTCCATAATAAGGATATCATTGGGCTTCATGGATGTTTTTTTGCCGGTAAAGTACTTCTTTCCTTCGGCAAAGTTGAATACAGGAATGTCTACCTCCTCACCATCCATCAGCTGGTTGAGCTGTGTGTTGAGCAGTTCAAGGTCCATAGCCTCAACGCACTCAAAATCATAGTTTCCGTTTTCGTCTTTTGGTGTAAGTTCCCTGTCAACGAAATAGTTGTCCATTGCCAATACTACAGGGTTGAGCCCCAGAACTTTAAGATGCAGTGCTATGCGCATTGAAGTGGTGGTTTTTCCGCTGCTGGAAGGTCCTGCAAGCAGCACCAGTTTCACCTGGTCCTTGCGCTTGTATATCTGGTCTGCAATCTCAGCATACTTGCGCTCATGCAGTGCCTCTGCAATCTGGATTACCTGGCTGCTGTATCCGTGTGTGATGGCGCTGTTTATGGTAGTGATGTCACTTACCCCAATAATCTTGCACCAGTCTGAATTCTCCTTGAACACGTTGAACAGTTTCTCCTGATATTTTACAGATGTCAGATCATATGGAGGCATGTTTGCCGGGAACTGTACGCAGAATCCCTTGTTGTATTTGATGAGGTTGAACTTTCTTACCTGGCCGGTAGTATGGAGCATAGGACCATAGAATGTGTCTGCATAGTCTCCAAGAAAATATACAGACACAAAGAAACAGCCCAATGACTTTATGAGGTCTGCCTTGCAGAACTGTCTGTTGGCCTGGAACAGTGTAACAGCCTCTTCATTGCTCATCTTCTTCTTTACAATTGGAATATTTGCGTCAATTATCTCCTGCATCCTCTGTTTTACGGCAGCAACCTCCTCTTCAGTAAGTTCCTGTACTGTTTCCATTCTTATCTTAAGGATGTCCTCACGGTCGAATGATGCCGGTGCGTCGCAAAGTTCACCGTAGTTTCCGTTAGGCAGGGTGTAGTCCAGTATCAGCTGCTTGTGGGGATACAGCTCGGTGATGGCCTTCTGTAGGATAAAGAAAAGGGTACGCTTATAGCATCTGCGGCCGTCTGAACTGGTGTAGTCTATAAACTCAATGGAGTGGGCCATGTAAAGTTCGTAGCTGAGTTCTTTCAGCTGGTTGTCGACATGTGCAGCCAGGGCCTTTACCCCAATGCTCTCCATAAAGTCAACGAGTCTGGTACCAGGGTCAACTTCGTAGAATTGTTCTGTGTTCTTGCAGTAGATTCTTATCTTTTCCATATAGGTCATTATTTTTTCAACCACAGTTCAGGGTTCTGTTTTGTGGTTCCGTTCCATAATTCAAAATGTAGTGTGGCGGTGCTGCCCATAGGATCGAGCGCTCCCAGAAAGGTTCCGGTTGAAACCTTGTCCCCAACTTTCACCACTACTGTTGTAAGTTTGCAGTAGAAGGTGAAATAGTTGCCGTGCTGAACCAGGATACACTGGTTGTATCCTGGAATTGCAATCACCTGTTTCACAACTCCGTCAAACACAGCCTTCACATTGCTTCCCGGTTTTGTTGAGATGTTTATTCCGTTGTTGAACGGAAGTTTCACATTCTTGAGAGTAGGGTGAGGATGCTCACCAAATTTCTCCACAATCACACCAGATGCAACCGGGAAAGGAAGTTTCCCCTTGTTGAGGGCAAAGCTTCCCGACAGCTGTACAGTTTCTGCAGAGGCGGGTGCTGGAGCCTCCTTAGGATGGGATGCCTGATTCTCAGTGGCGGTCTGTTGCTGTTGTGCAGCATTTGCCGCTCTCAGCGAGTCTGTCCTTTTCTGTTCCCTGGCCCTCTTCTGTTCCTTCTCTATCTCCTGTGCAATCATCCTCTCCACCTGTCTGGCCAGCCTGTCGGCCTCCTGCCTTTTCTTGGCAAGTTCTTTCCTGTATTGGCTCTGTTTGCTGTCCAGCGATTTTGCAAAGGCCTGCGACTGCTTTTCCTCTGCGGTAAGGGACTTGTATTCTTTTGTCCTGGAAGCCTGGGCCGCTATAGCGCTGCTGCGGAGTTTCTTTACTTCCTTTATCTGGGCATCAAGTTCCTCTTTCAGCCCGCGTATTTTTTCTGCTTGGCCGTTGATTGCCTTGGAGTAGTTCTTCAGGTAGCTCCATCTCCTGTATCCCTGTTCCATATTGTCGCTTGCCAGGATATACATGAACCAGAGCCTTGAATCCCTGTGCTTGTATGCATTGTATACCATGTTGCGGTAATGCATCTCCAGGGTGTCCAGCCTTTGTTCCAGTACTTTTATCTGCTGTTGTGATGCGGCAATTGCATTATTGTGCCGGATAATCTGCCGGTCAAGTTCAGCAATGAGCGATTTCCTTCCGGCTATCTTGCTCCTGATGAGGACAAGTTCTTCAAGGGTGCTGGACTGTTGCTTTTTTACAGATGCTATCTGGCTGTCGAGAAAAGAGATGTCTGCTTCCAGCTTTTCAACCTTCTTTTTTTGTGCCTCAATCTCCTCCGTTTGGGCATAGGCACTGCCTGCCATACCAAAAAAGGCCAGCATCAGGATGCATGATATGAGTTGGAAGCGGGTCATCCTTATTTCTTCAGTTGTGCTTTTCTCTCCTTGATTTTCTCTTCTATGCCAAGGGTGTTGTCAAGATTTTTTGCCTGGTTCCAGTAGATGAAAGCCAGGTCGTGCTCGCCAAGTTTGAAGAGCACCTCTGCATAATGGTCCAATATGTCGGCATTTTCAGTACCTCCGTACAGCAGGGCATGCTTGAACTGCGCCTTGGCCTCCAGCGGCTTGTCCATAAGGAAGAGGATCCATCCAAAAGTATCGAGATATGTCGGATTGTCGGGCTCAGTCTCAATGGTCTTGCGGCTCATTTGGTAGGCTTTTTTCAGGTTCTTCCCTTCCAAAGCCAGGTAATAGGCATAGTTGTTGAGCGCTCCAATCTCGTTAGGGTTGATCTTGAGCACTTTGTTGTAGTATGAGAATGCGGTCTTGCTCTCCTTTTTGTCGTAATGGAGGTCTGCAAGGAGAGTGTATGCAAGAATAAGTGTTGCCGTATCTTTTCCGGCAAGGGCTATCTTTTCCAGCTCCCTATATGACTCAATGGCCTTTTCTGTCTTGCCGGTCTGGAAACGGGCAATTCCTCTCAGTTGGGTAAAGTCCTTGTCGCCAGGGAACTGCTCCAATGCCATTGTTGATGCCTCCTCAAGGTTGTCCCACTCCTGCAGCTGGTAAAGGGCAACGATATAGGTTGCCAACAGGCTGTAGTCGTCGGGATAAAGTTTATGGTTCTTCATGAGGAGTTCCTTGCCCTTCTCCTTGTTTCCCCTTTCAACATAATATGAAGCCAGGAACAGGTTGGCTGTGGTATCCGCTGGATGGGCAGCTTCAATGCCCAGCATTGCCGAATCCAACTGGTATTTGAACCTGTTGATGAAATTGGGAATCTGGAAAATCTGTTTCAGATAGTCAATTTTCATCCCCGGATTTATTGTAGGATTGGCCAGAAACGGGCAGATATCTTCAAAGTATGCCGGAAAATTGCCGTTGGCACGGTGCACCTCTGCTCTGCCGTACATGGCAGGGGCACACTCCTTGTCTGCTTCCAGAGCTTTGTTGTAGTATATTATTGCCAGTGAATCCTTGTAGCGGTTTGCATACATGTCTCCAATTACGCATGCGATTCGCGGACTATTGAACTCCTTGTCAAACTCCACAAGATAGTTGAGGGCTTTCTCCCAGTCCTGTTCCATCCTGAAGATGTTGTAGTAAGTCATGGCAATGGCCTCGCTCTTTCCCTGTACCGCCTCAATCTTTTCCAGCATCTCCTTGGCCTGGGTTGTCTGCTGGGTGCCAAGATAAAGGTTTACAAGGCTGTAGTATACGGCAGATTTTTTAGGATACATCTCAAGAAGTTCCTCATAAATCTTTATTGCCTCTGCAATCTTGTTGTGTTTGATGTAAAGTTGCCCCAGTGTCTCCCTGTACCAGAAATTCTCCGGATCCAGTTCAATTCCCTTTTTTAAGTACAATTCTCCCGACGGGGCATCATCACTTTTAATGGCAATGTTTGCCAGGTAATAGTACGCAGCGTCATTGTTGGGGCTGATTGCAGCCAGTTTCTGCAGATGTTCCCTGGCCTTGCCGTAATTTCCGCTGTTGTACTCCTTGAGCCCGTTGAACAGCAGGGCTGTTGCCGTGCTGTCGGTTTTCTTCTGCTGAGCGTAACCTGCAGAGGGGACAAACACTGCAGCTGCAATGAAAAGGGCAGTGCAGATCAATAGTGTATGCAGTTTCATATATAATTGTCTTTTGTTCTGTTATACAAATGTAACAAATTCTGTGCTACCTTCTGTTTGTGCCACTAATAAAGGTTGATTTTATTTCCGATTTGCAACTTTTATTGTCAAATTTGCATCTATTAATATAGGCTGACAAATGGTTGTATCCTGGACTGTAGAGGGCAATGAGGCTGAACTTATAGCCCAGTGCCTCAAGAATGATGCTTTGGCCCAGAAGCATATGTATGAGTGGCTTGCGCCGCGCATGCATGCTTTGTGCTTGAGGTATATTGCAGACAGGGAGGCGGCCAGGGATGTCCTTCACGACGGATTCATAACCCTTTTCTCCAAGCTCGACACCTATAAGGGTGAGGGCTCTTTTGAAGGTTGGGCCAGGAGGATATTCATAACGGCATCGCTGATGTATCTGAGAAAGAATGATATCTTAAAGCACGCAGACCAGCTGGAGGAGGCCGGTGAGCAGGTGCCGTATGATTCCGGCATTGTGGAACAGATGGATGCCAGGATGCTTATGGATCTTGTACAGGAGATGCCTGCCGGATTCAGGACAGTTTTCAACATGTATGCGGTGGAGGGATATTCACATCAGGAGATTGCACAGGAACTTGGAATTACAGAAGGCGGTTCAAGATCCCAGTTGAGCAGGGCAAAAATTTGGCTGAAAGAGAAACTGAAGGAGTACAATATAGATGGCTAAAAGGGAATTTGACGAAATAAAGGAGAAGCTGTATGACCACGAGGTGCCTGTAGATGCGGAACTGTGGCCGGATATACAGGATAGCCTGCGCAGAAGAAGGATACGCAAGTTGTTTTGTCGTGTTCTTTCCTCAGCTGCGGTGATTGCAGCCATATTCCTGGCCATTACATCTGTAGACATGCGAAAGGTGAGGGACCTTGAATACTTTGCGCAGATGATTTCTTCAATGCCTGTTCAGACTGCAGTTGTGGAGAGCAATGTGCAGAGAGAAATTATCCCTTTGGGGCAGGACCATCCCCAAGAAATGACAGATACATGTGAGGATATTCCGCTGCCATCCCGCACGGCAGGCCTACCGATGCAGGAGCCTTATGAAACATCGGTGAAGGTTTTGGATGGACGCAGTGATGCAGAGGAGATGCCGGTTGCGGCTGTTGCTAAAACTGATGCTGTTGCTGAAGCTGTTTCTGTTGCTGATGAAGAAGATGATGCCTTGTCTCAGCAAGTGAATGCAACCGTGGGCGAGGAGTATTATGATGATTGGACAGAACTGTTGCCGGATGAAAAGGGGAAAGGAAAAAGATATGCCATGGCATTCAATGGCGGACTTATGCCCGGCAGTTCGGCAAGCGTTGACGGCTCAAGAATTATGGCTGCGAGTGCGGCAAACGGTGTCCATCACGGGTATATGGTTGAACAGGTTTCAGATACTGAATATTCGCTTCCGCTGAATCTTGGAGTGCAGCTTCAGTTTCCAATAGGAGAAAAATTGTCTTTGGGGGCAGGTGTGAGCTATACTATGCTCAGGAGCAAGTTCGACTGTCTGGTAAACAAGGTGAGGTACAACGGCCAGCAGACACTGCATTATATTGGAATTCCTGTAAATGTATACGGGATGGTTGCCCAGAGAGAAAATTTCATCTTCTATATCAATGGCGGTGCAATGATAGAGAAAGGACTGAGGGCAAAATACAAGTTCAGCAGCTACAAGGATTCACACTGCCACTCAACAGAGATTGACGGGCTCCAGTTCTCCATAAATGCCGGCTTGGGTGTAGAGTATAAATTTGCAGACTATATGGGACTCTATTTTGAGCCCAACATAATCTATTTCACAAATTCAGATGTGCAGTACAGCATAAGGACAGACCAACCGTTGCAGATAAAGGCTGAACTGGGATGCAGGTTCCACTTCTAGTCCTCAATCTCCACTGTCCTGTTCCCTTCGGCATCTGCATATACAAACACCTTGAAACAGTCGTCGGGAAGAATTTCACGGATCTTCTCAGGCCACTCTATAAGGCAGATTCCATCCCCTCCAAAATATTCGTCGGTTCCAATGTCGTAGGCTTCCGAGATATTGTTTATCCTGTAGAAATCAAAATGATACACCGGGAATCCCTTTGCGCTGCGGTACTCGTTCACAATGGTGAAGGTAGGGCTGTTCACATCATCCTCAACCCCCAATGCCCTGCAGATGGCTTTTATGAATGTGGTTTTGCCGGCACCCATCTGTCCAAAGAATGCAAAGATGTTGCTCTGCAACGGTGATGCGGATGCGTAAGCTATGAACTCGCGGGCAGCCTGGTCGATCTCTGCCAGACTCTTTATCTGTATTGTTGTTGCCATCTCTAAAACTCGTTTATGTTCAGCCGCAGCTGGATTGCTTTTGAAATATGCTCCAAAGATATAAAATCCTTCCCATCCAAATCCGCTATGGTGCGCGATATTTTCAAAATTCTGCTGTACCCCCGGGCGGAGATCCCCTGCTTGGAGATATATGATTTGAGGAATGCCTGCTCCTTTGTACCAATCCTGCAGTATTCTGCAAGTTTTCCTGCAGGGATTCTGGCATTGGTATAGAAGTTCTCTCCCTTGAATCTGGCCAGTTGTATCTCCCTGGCACTCTTTACTCTTGCGGCAATTGCGCTGCTGGGCTCCTCCTCTTTTGCGGAAATTCCCACAATGTCGCTGGGAGGGACATTTTTAAGATTCAGCTGTATATCAATCCTGTCCATTAATGGTCCCGACAGCTTTCCGGCATATTTCATTATGGCACTGGTTGAGCAGGTGCAGTTCTTCTTTGGGTCGTTGAGGTATCCGCAGGGGCAGGGGTTCATGGCGGCAATGAGCATGAATGAGGCGGGATAGCATACCCTGGTGCTGGCACGGCATACCTGGATACAGCAATCTTCCAGCGGTTGCCGGAGAATCTCAAGTGAAGCCCGTCCGAATTCTGCAATTTCATCTGCAAAGAGCACTCCGTTGTGGGCAAGCGACACCTCCCCGGGCATCCCCAAGCTACCTGCCAGGGCCTGTATGGTAGAGGTGTGGTGAGGGCTCCTGAACGGACGTTCCCGGATCAGCCCTCCACTATTTTTTAGCAGACCGGCTACAGAATATACGGTACTTGTTTCCAGGGCTTCGCTTTTGCTAAGAGGAGGGAGAATGGACGGCAAACATTTGGCCATCAGGGTCTTGCCGCAGCCAGGACTCCCTACGAGAATTGCATTGTGCCCGCCGGCAGCCGCTATCTCAAGCCCCTTTTTTGCAAGATGCTGACCTCTTACGTGGGCAAAATCATATTCCCACTCCTTTTTGGGCACATACTGCCGTTTTAGAGGTATGTATGAAGAGGCAGTTTCTGGAGAGGAAAGGATGTTCATAACATCACCCAGATGCCTTGCAGCAAAGACGGTAATCCCGTCTATATCGGCACACTCTGCTGCCGACTCCATTGGTAGGATACACCCCTTGAATCCTTGTGCAGCGGCATGCAGAGCCATAGGGAGTGCCCCTTCAGTGCCTCTAAGCGAGCCGTCGAGAGCCAACTCTCCAATTATCATAAACTCCTCCAGACAGAAGAAAGAGTTTTGCCCCGATGCGGCTACGATTCCCACAGCTATGGCCGTATCAAAGGCGGAACCCACCTTCTTGAGATTGGCAGGAGCAAGGTTGATGATTATCTTTTTGCCGGGAATCCTGTAGCCGAATTTGGCCAGTGCGCTTGAAATCCTCTGCTGGCTCTCCTTAATGGCGTTGTCTGCCAGTCCTACAAGATAAAAGCATATTCCATCCGAAACTTCCACTTCTACCGTAACGGTTGTAACCTCCAAACCCCTACAGTTTGCACAATAGATTTTGCTGAGCATTTTTATGGCAAAGTAAGGCTGCCCCGGCCTGAAAGGGTGCCAAAAAAAGAAAAAGGCACCTTACAGGGGTGCCGAATTTCTTTTTTTAAAAAGAGCAATTTTAGGATTTGGAAAAAACTGCCCCTTCAATGATGCTGATTATCTTCTCGGTGGCTCCAAGGTTTTTCTTTACATAATCAAGACAAACCTTGCCTCTTTCCTCGCGTACCGGTTTGTTTTTCACCAGTTTGTCCAGCAATGCATAGAACTCCTGCTGGTTGCGTACAGATGTTGCCCCCTGCAATTCCACAAGATCCCTCGCCTCCTTGAACTTCTGGTATTTTGGGCCGAAAGCAACAGGAATGCCATAAGTGGCAGCCTCAAGGATATTGTGTATTCCTACACCAAAACCTCCTCCAATGTAAGCAAAATCTCCGTAGCGGTAGATTGAAGAGAGGATTCCCATACAATCTATAAGAAGTACGTTCGCTGTGTCGAGCCTTGGATCTGATTCGTCCTTTATATCGGAGAATTTTACCAGTTTGTATCCTTTGAATGTCTCAAGAATCTTTGCAATATGCTCTTTATGGATCTCATGAGGTGCAATCACCAGTTTCACTTTTGAGAAGTTCTTTACGGTTGCGGCAAGAATCTCCTCACACGGAGGCCATGTGCTGCCTGCCAGAACTGTAAACGAATCCTTGCTGAACCTGCTGATTGCCGGAAACTCCTTGCTCTGGGCAGTAATCTGGTTCACCCTGTCAAACCTGGTATCTCCGCAGATTGTCACATTCTCCTTAATGCCAATTGATTCCAGCAGTCTTCCCGACAGTTCATCCTGCACAAACAGTGCAGTGAACGAAGAGAGCATTTCCCTGAACAGTCCTCCCCATGGTTTGAAGAAAACCTGGTCCTCCCTGAAAATTGCAGAAACAATATAGGTTTTGACTCCCCTCTTTCTCAGTTGGTTGAGGTAGTTGTACCAGAACTCGTATTTTATGAATATAGCCTTCTGGGGCTGTACGGCATCCAGGAACTTGCGGGCATTTGAAGCCGTATCAACTGGAAGGTAATATATCCAGTCTGCAAGGGGATAGTTCTTCCTCATCTCGTAACCGCTTGGAGAGAAGAAGGTGAGGAGTATTTTGTACTCTTTTGAATTTTCCTTGTACCATTCAATGAGTGGCCTTGCCTGCTCAAACTCACCTACGGAAGAGCAGTGGAACCATACAATTGGGGCAGAGTGGTCAACTTCTGCCGCAATCTTTTCAAGAAGCCCTTTCCTCCCTTTGGAGAAAAGCTTGGCCTTGTTGTTGAACAGTCCGGCAAGCCCAATGAGGGCTCCGTAACACCATATTGCTATATTGTATAAAACGCTCAAGTCAGATAAAATTATAATATCCAACAAATTTAATAATTTATTTTTATTTGGGGCACAATTATGGCAAGGGCAAAAAAATGTGTACCTTGCGTAAAATTTGGAAATTGATGAAAAAGATATTGCAAACCACAGGTGAATACTGGACGCTCATGCTCAAAGTATTCCAAAAGCCGGAAAAATGGAGAATCTTCTTCAGACAATGTGCTGTAGAAGGACAGAAGCTTACACTGGATTCGGTTCCACTCATCAGCATCATATCCATCTTTATTGGAGCAGTGGCGGTAATCCAGACCATCAACAACCTGGAAAGCCCTTTCATCCCCAAAATGTATGTAGGATACATGGCCAGGGAGATACTTGTGCTTGAGTTCTGCTCAACCATGGTCGCCCTTATACTTGCCGGCAAGATAGGTTCCAATATAGCCTCTGAGATTGGCAGTATGCGCATCACCGAACAGATAGATGCAATGGACATCATGGGTGTGAATTCAGCCAACTATCTTATCCTTCCAAAGATTGTAAGTTCCGTAGTGTTGAGCCCGTTTGTAATGCTTTCAAGTTTTGTCATAGGCCTTTTTGGCGGAGCGGCCATCATTGCCGCAACAGGAGCCATAACCATGGCGCAGTATGTGGAGGGCCTTCAGTTTGCGTTCAAGATACACTACATCTACTACAGTATATCAAAAATGGCGGTCTTCACATTTATCATTACCTCGCTGGCATCCTATTACGGATACTACGCCAAAGGTGGTTCACTGGGAGTGGGACGCTCCAGCACAAAGGCCATTGTTGCCATAAGCGTGCTTATACTTGTGTTTGACCTTGCCCTTACCAAATTGTTGTTGTAATATGATACGAGTAGAAAATCTTCATAAGGAATTTGACGGAAAAGAGGTTCTAAAAGGAATCTCAATAGAATATAAGGCAGGGGAGTGCTCCCTTATAATTGGAGCCAGCGGAAGTGGCAAAACCGTGCTGCTGAAGAATCTTGTAGGATTGCACACCCCTACAAGCGGCGAAATATGGTACGACGACAAAGCCTTCACCACACTGAAGGAAAAGCAGAGGAAAGAATTGCGCAAGGAGATGGGAATGCTTTTCCAGGGAAGTGCGCTGTTTGATTTTGCTACAGTAGAGGAGAACATCATGTTCCCGATGGATTTCTTCACCGACTGGAGCAAGGAGGAAAAATTAGACAGGGCAAACTTCTGCCTCAAGAGGGTGCATCTTGAGAATGCCAACAAGAAATACCCCAACGAACTGAGCGGTGGAATGCAAAAACGTGTGGGAATTGCAAGGGCAATAGCCCTCAATCCAAAATATCTCTTCTGCGACGAGCCCAACTCCGGACTTGATCCAACTACTTCAATTGTAATAGACCGCCTCATCCAGGAGATTACTCAGGAGTACAATATAACTACGGTAATCAATACCCACGACATGAACTCCGTAATGGAAATTGGAGACAAGATAGGCTTCATCTACCAGGGACAGAAGCTATGGGAGGGAAGCAACAGGGAGATCCTCAAGTCTGATTGCAAGGAACTCAATGACTTTGTATTTGCCTCCAATATGGCAAAACAGCTGAGGGCTCTGATGAAGTGATTCTTCCCGACAAGAAATGGAAGAGGAGCCTGACCAGATAAAGTAAACCCCCGTTAGAGTATTCTAGTGGGGGTTGTTGTTCAAAAAAGGATTTAGTTCTCAGGGTAAAGAAGGAACGGTTTTCTCTGCTCCTTGAATTTCTCTACATCCTCAACCCACATTGCCTCAATCTCTTTGGCTGATTTACCCTCTTTGATCATCTTTCTTACGTATGACTGGCCAATCTCAAGCTCAAACATTTTGCGGAAGAAGTGGTCCTCAAGGTTAAGGTTGGTGTATGCATCAACAATATACTCAAGGTTGATACCGTCCTGGTTGATCTGCTCAATTGAAGGGTTTACAGTAAGGTCTACGCCCCAGCACTCTTTATCCAATAGAGGAGGATTCTTTGCTCCAGGGATACTTCTTGGGGTGAAGCTGTATTTGTAGCCCAACATGTTAGGGTGACCGTACATCTGGAATGCCTTTGCAGTACCGCGGCCCAAGCTTACAGGGGTTCCCTCAAAGTAGCATGTAGAAGGGTAAAGGTAGATAGCCCTCATGTCGCCCAAGTTTGGAGACGGTTTGATAGGGAGCCTGTAAAGTTTTGCATGGGTGTAGTTTGCACATTTTACAACTTTAAGGTCAACTTTTTTGCCTACAGCATCTTTGTGGCCGTGCTGCAACCAGTCGCTCTCGTTTGCCATGTATGCAATCTCTCCAAGTGTCATTCCGTGTACAACAGGGATTGGAAGGCTACCAACGCCAGATTTGTACTGCATGTCAAGGATAGGGCCGTCTACATAGAATCCGATTGGGTTAGGACGGTCCAGAACGATGAACTCCTTGCCCTCCATTGCGCAGGCAGCCATCATTTTTACCATTGTCACATAGTAAGTGTAGAAACGTACTCCTACATCCTGAAGGTCAAATACAAGTACGTCAAACTCATCCATTACCTCTTTTGCAGGTTTGCCTGATTTGCCCTCGTAAAGTGAGCGGATTGGAATGCCGGTTTTAGGGTCAGTTGAACTTGAAACGTGCTCACCTGCGTCTGCGTCGCCTCTGAAACCGTGCTCAGGAGACATGATGCAGGTTACTTTTACATTGTGTGCAAGAAGGGTGTCCAATACGTGTGCGGTGGCAGATGCCATGCCGGACTGGTTTGAAAGGATACATACTCTCTTGCCCTCTACAAGTGGAAGGTACTCCTCAAGTTGCTGTGCACCGGTAAGGATGTCTGTAGCGTAGTTCATGTTCTCCTCACCAGGGAATGTTCCAATAAGGTTGCTGTGGGCAGCAGGCTCCTGAGTCTGGGGCTCTGCCTGTCCCTGTGCCTGGGAGCATGCGCAAACGGTCAGTGCAAGTGCTGCCGCTGCCAAAGTGGTAAATAGTTTCTTCATATAGCTTTGTTTGATTTGTCGGGATTAAGGCAATTGTTGCCGAATGCAAAGATATTCAAAAAGATGCTTTGCGCAAAGGGATGGCCATAAAAAGGGAAAGCCCGCATTGGAGTTTTATCCGTTGCAGGCTTTCGGTATGTAGTAAGGTTATTTCCTGTAAAAATTCCTAGAAGTTGAATCTTACACCAATACCAGGCATGATTGCGCTCTTGGTGTAGTCGCCGTTGAATGTGCCGTTCTGGAATTTGCCGGAAGTTTTGTCTCCCTGCAAGTAACCGATTGAAAGGTCAACAGCCATGAATTTTGTAGGGTACAATGTTGCACCTGCTGTTATACCAACGCAGTCAGCACTTGGTGTCTCAGGGTTGTAGTTGTCCATCTGTACTGGAGGAGTGTCACTGTAAAGACCTGCTCTGAATGCTACAACATCAGGTATATTGTATTCCAAACCTAATCTTACTGCTACAGTATTCTCATAGTTCTTCACTGAAGACTGTAGAACCTCACCTGCAACGGTCTGGAATGCGATGTCCATTTTATCATATGCCTCCCATCCTGTAACCTGAATCTCACCGGTGAATGTCAGGTTCTCGTTGAACTTGTATGCAGCACCAATGCTGAAAATGCTAGGGATTGGCATTGAAGCATTGAATTTTGAGTTGTCAAGAACGCCCATTGTAGCAAGCTGTGTCTGTGTGCCTTTCAATGTTGCAACAGTACCTGCCGGAATCATGCCTGCAGCCTCAAGACCCTGAAGAGGAGTGGTGTCAAATGACTTGATTGCGTTGATTACATTCTTTGCATTGTCGTTTGCATACTCCAACTCTGCCTCGCCGCCGTCTACAGACAATTTTACTTTTGAACGGTAGCTTACACCAAGGGTAAGTTTGTCGGTAATATCGATAAGGGCACCGATGTTGAAGCCGTAAGCAACTTTAGAAGAACCCTCAAGCTCAATTCCTACAGGAACCTGACCGCTGAATGACTGGATCATTCCTGGAAGTGGTGCAAGTGAAGGCATTGCTGCAGAAAGACCGCCTGCAAGAGCGCCAAGACCATCAAAAGCACCTGGAGCCACAAGACCTTTTCTCTGCTCAAATGAACCGAAGTCAATCATAAGACCTGCGCCAACGCTGATTCTGTCGCTGATTCTGTAAGAAACTGTAGGCTGTACGTTGAATGCTTTTAGAGAAACATCCTGGATGTGGGTTGCACCTGCCCAGTTGTCACCCCATACAAGAGAGTTACCTGCAGGGTTGGTGATGTTTACACCAACTGCAAGCTTGTCGTTGATCTTGTAACCGAAGTGTCCGAAGATAGGGGTGCTTAGCGGGTTGTCTGTCTCGTGTTTGTAAGCGCCCTGCTCAAACTCTACCTTAGACTGGATAAGTATTGTTCCTAGAGAAACGTCAAATTTTGAGTTCATGAAAGACATACCTGCAGGGTTGAAAGTCATGCTCTCAGCACCAAGTTTTAGGGCTGTACCTGTATGGGCCATACCCCATTGTCTTGCACTCTGTGAATTGATCTGGTATCCCTCTGCGTTGGCGCTAAGTACTGAAAGTACAGCAGCTGCAGTAAGGACCGCTTTTCTGAATAGTTTCATAACTGTAATTTTTTGGTTTGATTAAAAACGGCGGCAAAGGTAATTAAAATATTTTATATACCAAATTTGGGTAATTTATGCAATGTGCAGATAATGAGAATGATAAAAATATACTTAAGTGTTAAGTGTGTGAAATAATAAAAGAGGATACTATCTTAATATCCTCTTTTACAGCAAGTTGTATTTTTGCTTAAATTTATACTTTTGCAGATCAGTTGTTGTTCATCTGTTTGATGTCAATTTCCTCTTTCTGTGAATCTCCAATAAGGTGCTCGCAGAAGTGGTCTGCCATTCTCCAGAAGAAATACTCGGTCATGTTGCCAAAGCTGTGTCTTTGTCCTGGAAGTATGAGCATTTCAAAGCGTTTGTTTGCCTTTATAAGGGCATCAACCACTCTCATTGTATTGCCCGGATGTACGTTGTTGTCAACGTCACCGTGGATGAGAAGCAGGTTGCCTTTAAGGTTCCTTGCAAGCTGCTGGTTGGTGTTTATACTGTATTTGAATGTGGTGTCACCTTTTGCTGTAACCTCCTCAAGCACTCCGTGATGCTGCTCGCTCCACCAGCGGTTGTAGATGCTGTTGTCGTGGTTGCCGGCGCATGAAACTGCCGCCTGGAAGAAATCAGGGTATTTGAGGATAGCTGCTGTAGACATGAATCCTCCACCCGAGTGGCCGTGGATACCCACTTTCTTGCCGTTGATGAAAGGGTGTCTTGCAGCAAGCTGCTCTACTGTAACTTTCTTGTCCTCCAATCCGTAGTCTCTAAGATTGCCGTAACCGAAGTTATGGTACCATTTTGAGCGGTTAGGGTGTCCGCCCCTGTTTCCTACGGTAACAACAATGAATCCCAACTGTGCAAGGCGGTCAACCCTGTCCATACCTTTTGTCCAAGAAGAGTTGTTTGCCTCGGTCTGCGGTCCTGGGTATACATACTCAATGATAGGATAAAGTTTGGTTGAGTCAAAGTCAAAAGGTTTGTACATTACACCATAAAGGTCTGTAATGCCGTCGCCTGCCTTAACGGTGAAGATCTCAGGGAATTTGTAGCCTCTTGCAAAAAGCTGGCTCAAGTCTGCCTCCTCAAGATCCATAATTTTGCGTCCAGTATTATCGTACAGTGCAGATTTAGGGGTACAGTCAACTCTTGAGTAATTGCTTACAAAATATTTGTTGTCGTCACTCATGTTGGCTTTGTTGTCGTAGTCACCCTTGTTGAGCAGCTTGATGTTGCTGCCGTCTAGGTTAGCGCTGTATACAAACAAATAGTATGGGTTGATTCCCTTCTCTCTGCCGCAAGCGGTAAAGTATACCACTCTCTTTGCAGGGTCTACTCCAAGAATCTCCTCAACGTGGAACTCGCCTGAGGTAATCTGGTTCTTCAATGTGCCGTCGGCTCCATACAGATATAGGTGTGCCCAACCGTCTCTCTCAGACCAGTGGATCAGCTCACTTCCGTTGTTGAAGAACTCCCACTCCCTTGTCTCTACGTAAGTGTTCAGCTCCTCGTGTACAATAACCTTAACCTCGCCGGTTGCCACGTCTACGGTACAAAGGTCAACCCTCTTCTGGTCCCTGCTCTGGCGGGTAAAGTAGAATTTGCTGTTGTCGCCAAGCCACTCCATAGGGAAAGTTTTCATGTAGCTTCTCTGTGTAAAGCTTACAGGTTTTCTCTTTATGCTTACAGACTGGTCCTTGAACGCGGCAATGTCAATGGTCTTTGAACTCTTGTCCTCAAAGTTGAACAGATAAAGGTATGCTTTAGGGCCAGGTTCGCCCGGCATCTGGTATTTGTAACCCTCAAGTTTAGGACGAGGATTTGCCAATACATCAATAACCCAAAGCTCCTTGACGTTGCTCATGTCGTTTCTGGTAATTGCAAAGTGCTTTGAATCCGGTGACCATACAGCCGAAGCGCCTGTGCGTCTGGTGGTGTCCTCTACATGGTTTCCGCCATACATTCCCCTTCCTGCGTAAGGGAACTCCTTGGTACCGTCCTTTGTAAGCTGGTGCTCAACAACGGTGGTGTCCTTTGCGTCCTCCATAACTTTCTTCAGGTTCTCAATGTCCATATACCACAAGTTGTAGTTCTTGCCGTAAAGAACCCATTTGCCGTCGGGAGAAATATTTGCCCAAGATGGGTAATCCTTCTCCTTTTCCTCCTCAATCTCAGACAGTTTGCCTGATGCAATATCCCATTTGAAGCGGAAGGTCTTCTTCTCCATTGCAGGTTTTTTAGGTTTGGCGTCCTTTCCTGCCTTCTCATCTTTCTTTGCACCCGGTTTCTCCTTTTTAGGAACCATCATGTTGCTCTTTATCTCAAACTCAAAAGCCTTGTCGTCATCAACAAGTTTCAGATTCCCGATAGGGAGATGCTGTGCATCAAACGGATCTCTTGTAATTGTTGAGATCTGGGCTGCAAGTTTGCCCATATCCCAGATTTTCTTTTTGGTACCCGCAACAGGGTCTACAATGTAATACTCAGTTCCCTGGGTTGTCTTGTAAGTGTACCAGAATTTGTCTGAATTCTTGAACCAGTTTGGCCTTACCTCAGTAGAGAAAACCATCTGGCTCACTTTTTTTGCCGAGAAGCGCTCTGCCAAATCGTAGTTGGCCTTGGTGACAGGTGTCTGCTGGGCATAAGCCGCGCAGCATGCCAGAAGCGCTATTGCTAGAAATACTCTTTTCATATATGTAGGTTTAAAGTTTTCTGTCCCATTCTCCCACCTCCATGTCGGTGATGTTGCCGTTCTCAATCCTGAACCTCAGTGCGGTGCGCACAGTGTGGAATCCCTGTATGCCGGCTGCTCCCGGGTTGATGGTGAGCATGTTGTAGCGGGAGTCGTTCATTACTTTCAATATGTGTGAATGGCCGCAGATGAATATGTCGGGAAGATGTGCATTAATAAGCTGGAAGGCCTTGAAATCGTACCTTCCAGGGTATCCTCCAATGTGCATCATAAGTATTCTTTTTCCCTCAAATTCAAAGAACTGTACATACGGGTGGGCCAGCCTCACGCTGTAGTCATCACAATTGCCGTACACTCCCCTCAGGGGTTTGAATGCAGCAATGGCATCTGCTGTTTCCAGATTGCCGAAATCTCCGGCATGCCATATCTCGTCCACAGGCTCCAGAAACTTTTTCAGCTTGTCGTCAAAGACACCGTGAGTGTCTGATATCAACCCTATGTATGCCATGCGGATTTACAGTTTTATTACAATTTTTTTCTTGTACAAAAACATTGCCATTGCGGTGAACACTGCAACATATACAAGTGCGTAGATTAGCGATGAAATCTCATTGCTCTCACCCACAATTGCCACGCATACATTGTTGTAGAACCAGCTCAATACGCTCCAGGTCTTCTCCTTAACGGCGCCGTCTGCCAATACAACGGTGTATTTCCATTTGATGATCTGGCCAAGAATTTTTGCAAAAAGGGCTGCCATTACAAAAGCAAACAGCGGGTTCATGCCCAACGCCTTGAATGGGGTGAAAGCTTTCTCTTTTCCTTTCACGTCAATCAGATAGATGAAGAATGCAAGCATCACAATGCTCCAGCCTCCTGCATACAATACATATGAACCGGTCCAAAGGGCCTTGATGATAGGGTAGCAGATGCTCCATACAAGACCTGCTCCAATGCAGCAAAGTCCAATGGTATAAAGTTGGGCCACAACATCAATCTTCTCAGGTGTATTCTGTATCTTCTTCCCGATAAGGTATCCCAGCAACAATGTGCAAGAACCTGAAAGGGCACCAAGAAGTCCTTCAGGATCAAACGGAATGCCGAATCCTTTATAAATGTGCTTCTCTCCAAAAATTGCAAGGTCAATCTTGTCTGCATTCTGGCCTGCAAGTGAGAATGCTCCGGCTGCACCGTTTACAAGCTCTGCAGAAGAATCACCTATAAGCCATAGGATAAGCCAGTGGGCACCCATAAGCACAGCCATTGCAATGATGATCTTCTTGCTCTTCTGTAACCATAGGGCTACAAGTCCGCCAAGTACATAGCACATTGCAATTCTTTGAAGTACTCCAATTATCCTTACGCTTCCAAGACGGTTGATGAAGTTCTCCCAGAATGATATGTCGGGATTAGGGGATGTAGGATAGAATGGAAACCAGTTGAGTCCGAATCCTACAAGGAAAATGAGGATTCCCCTCTTGATAAGTTTCTTTACACTGGTGCTGTTGAGCCCCTCATCGTATTTTGCAAACGAGAAGGCCATTGCCGCTCCCACTACAAAGAGGAAGAACGGAAATACAAGGTCTGTTGGGGTACAGCCAGCCCAGGCTGCATGCCTTAGCGGTGGAAAAATTTTGCTCCATGTGCCGGGATTGTTCACCAGAATCATGCCGGCAACTGTCATGCCCCTAAGGACGTCCAGTGCTACGTAACGTTGCGATTTGAGTTGTGCCATATCTTAAATCAATTATATTTGCATAAAAAATAAGGACAAATATAACCATATAATTTTAAAGTGAGCTGTATGGAACTTTTTTATTCAACCCAAATGGAGAACGGACTTTGTACACTAACAGAGGAGGAGAGCAGGCATTGTGCAAAAGTGCTCAGACACAACGTTGGAGATACTATAAATGTCATTGATGGCTGCGGTTCACTCCTTGAGTGCAGGATTATTGAATGCGGCAAGAAAGTGGTGTGCAGCGTGGAGAGTGTTAAGGAGAATTTCGGTACCCACAACTATCATCTCACAATGGCAGTTTGTCCTACAAAAAACATAGACCGTTACGAGTGGTTCCTGGAAAAGGCTACCGAGATGGGTATAGATGAGGTGGTTCCCGTAATTGGAGAGCATTCGGAACGTCGCATCATCAAGCCGGAGCGCCTGGAAAAAATTCTTGTTTCTGCAGCCAAACAGTCGCTCAAAGGTGCCATTCCTATTTTGCGGGATGCGGTTTCAGTAAAGCAATTTATAAAGGAGTGCACTGCAGCTGAAGGGGCGAAACTCATTGCATATTGTGGCGAGCAGGAGAAGGTAACGCTGGCTCAGGCTGTACAGAAAGCCGTTGCTGCCAATCCGGGGGCTCCCCGCATTACAATACTTATTGGGCCAGAAGGAGATTTCTCTCCTGCGGAAGTTGAGGCTGCCATTGGGGCAGGCTTCTTGCCGCTTACCTTGGGAGACTCGCGTCTGCGAACAGAAACAGCTGCCGTAGCAGCTGTTGCAGGGGTTTATTTTATGGTTCCTTCTATCCTCTGATAATCTCAATCTCGCTCCCTAATCCCACTTTTATGATCTGTGATGCCGAGTGGGTGCAGTCGCCCTCAAACTCGGGTGATACAATGTAGTCAACGGCATCTTTTATCTCTTGGGGTATCTCATCAAATGATGCAGGAGCCGGGTTGCCTGAAATGTTTGCCGATGTAGAGACAATTGCCTTGTGGAATTTGCTTATCAGCTTGTTGCAGAATTCATTGCAAGGGATGCGGATGCCTGCCGAGCCGTCCTCTGCAATTACATTTTTTGCAAGGCCCATTGCACCTGGGTAGATGATTGTCATGGGTTTGTCATTCACTTCCACCAGCTGTATGGCAATTTCCGGAATCTCTTTTACGTAGCGGCCCACCATGTCCAGGTCAGCCACAAGGGTAATCAGGCTCTTGCTGTCTGAACGCTGCTTGATCTTGAAAATTTTCTCCACCGCCTCGGGGTTTGTGGCATCACAACCAAGGCCCCAAATGGTATCTGTAGGGTAAAGGATCACTCCTCCCTCTTTAAGCACTTTTATTGCTGCGTCAATCTGCTGTTTCATCTGAGTAGTATTTTTTACAAAAATAGTAAAATTTTTGCCAAGAGGGGCTGGCGCGCTTAACCTATTGTTCCGGTACAACAATCTCTGCAATGGTAGGATAATGGTCTGAAAGTTCCAGTTTATGGATGGTGTGACTCAGACAGGTGGCATCCTGCGGAACCAGGATGTAGTCTATGCGCAACAGGGGCCAGATTGGGCGGAAGGTGCCGCCGAAGCCGGAGCCTGCCTCTTCAAAGGTGTCCTGTCTCTTCTTTGCCAGGGTGTGGTAGGTGTACGACATTGGGGTGTCATTGAAGTCGCCGCAAATTATGGTCTGGTGGGGTGTCTTCTTTATGTTGCCCAGAATCTGGTCAACCTGCTCGGAGCGTTTGATGAATGTCCCTTTCATCTTTTCGTGGGTATCTACAATATCCCTTTTCAGCTCGTCGCTGGAGATTGCCTTGCCGGAGCCGAACTTGTGCACCAGAGCCATGAAGGATACATTGTATGACTCAAGATGATTGTTGTATATGCGCAGGGTCTGGCCGGCATGGTCAATGTCTGCGTAAATGGAGAGATTTGTGCTGTTTGGAAAACTCAGGCGCCCCTTTTCACCTATCGGGAATTTGCTCAATATGATATTTCCAAAAAGTTTGCCGTTGCGGGCCTTGAAAAGGTGGTAATGGCGGTGGGGGTACTGCCCAAAGATGGTGTCGGCCTGCCTGTAGTCTTCTGCAAAGAACTCCTGCAGGCACACTATGTGCGGGTTGTGTTCTTTCAGGTGGTGGGCCATTTCAGTGCGGCATTCCTGCCTTGTCAGTTTTTTGTCTGAAGAAGAGAACATTCCAATATTGTAGCTCTCAATTGTGAGGGCTGCCCCTTGGGCTACAGTTGCGGGTTCGGGTTTTCCAATCTTTACAAACTGCTCTGAGTACAGCAGTGACGGCAGCAGGGCAACTGTTGTAATCCATGCACTTGGACTCCTGCGCAGGAGTGCAGCAAGAAGCAGGAAAAGGTTGATTGCAAACAGCGGAATGAAATACAGCCCAAAGAAAAGCGGCAAAGAAAACTTTGACGGGTTTACATATACGGCAATGTAGGAAAGGAACATTGCGGCGGCTGCCACAATCAGGATGGCCCTGAATGTGATGCCGAACAGAAGGGGTGACCTTCTGCGGCCTGCGTTCTTTACATTGCTTTTCTTTTTGCTGCCCATAGCATCAGGCCCGGGGAGGGCACTTTAGTAGTACATCCTGTTGTTTTTCTTCCAGTAGAGGATAAGGAAGATGCCAAAAATCATACCTCCAAGATGGGCAAAGTGCGCAATGTTGCCTCCTTTTCCCGACAGTCCCAACCAAAGTTCGATAACTCCGTAGATAAGCACAAACCATTTTGCCTTGAGTGCTATAGG
This sequence comes from Bacteroidales bacterium, assembly GCA_017631435.1. Lineage (GTDB taxonomy): Bacteria > Bacteroidota > Bacteroidia > Bacteroidales > UBA932 > Egerieousia. Next base: position 117,861 of record JAGBTG010000031.1, read on the forward strand.
AGGGAAAATGAGTTGTATTATATTGTTTGGGAAAAGCATTCCGTAGGCAAGCAGCAATCCGTAAATGGCTCCTGAAGCACCAACTGTAGGGGTGGTGAGGATATCCTGGATTCCGGCCTGTGCAAACATGTTGCCGGCATTGTATTCCGCCATATAGCCATTTAGCTGCAGTGCCATTACTCCCATATGCAGCAATGCGGCTCCTATGCCTGTTACAAAGTAGTAGAACAGGAATTTCTGGCTTCCCCAAACCCTCTCAAGTACGCTTCCAAAGATGAAAAGGGCATACATGTTGAAAAAGATGTGGGCAAAATCGCCGTGCATGAACATGTGTGTTACCAGCTGGAACGGTTTGAAGAACGGAGACTTGAAATAGAACAGTGCAAAGTGCTCATACATGAAGTTTCCGGTAATCATTGTAATGAGGTATATGATTACATTGGTTATAATCAGGTTCTTCACTACGGGAGGCATGCTCCCCAATATGGAATTTCTGCTAAACATATTTTCTTAAAGTTTTCCCTGCAGTTCATCCATGGTAATGATTGCCATTACCGGATTTCCCTGCGGTGTGCGGTTTGGTTCGCTGCATGCGAAAAGTGAGTCAATAAGTTCCTGGGCCTGGGCATTCCCTATGGCTGCAGGGCGGGAAACGGTTGATTTTTTAACCATCTCCATTGCAATCTTCTCCTTGAGCTCCTTTTCAAAATCTTTGCCAACTTCTTCAAGTGAGGCAATGATTGTGTCTATACTCTCCTTTATGTTGAGGTTGTATTCTGCAAAAGTTGCCGGAGTACCGTAAACCACAATGCAGTTCTCTCCAAACGGACGGATGTCAAATCCCAGTGTCTCTGTCAATTCAGCATTCTCCATCAGCAGGTGGTATGAATTGTGGTCGAGGTCTATTGTTTCAGGGAACATCTGTTCCTGTACAGGCTGTTTGGCTGAGGTTATCATGCCAAGATACCTCTCATAGTATATCCTTTCCCTTGCTCTTCCAATGTCTATGAGCATGAGTCCGGATTTTACGGTTGTAAGTATATATTTCCCTTTTACCACAAGAAGTGGATTGGCGCATGCTGTCTCCTCTGAGAAGAAGCCGTCGTAACCTTCTGTGGATGAGTTTTCTGCCACAGGGTATATGGGGTTCCCTTCAAATGCAGGGGTTGATGAAAAATCTTCCCTTGTGTTGTTCCATTCGCTGGCAGAGTTCCACTTGGCGCCATTTTTCTTCTCTTCGTCAAACGGGTTGAAGAGAGGATCATAGTTGATTTTTGGAGCAGTGAATGTACGTGTTCCTCCAAAGCCTGTCTTGAGGACAGGAATCTCAGGTGCCCCTTCGGTATCAAAATCAATTGACGGTATGAAAGAGCCTTCTCCAATGGCCTCCTTTACACATGCAGAGATTATCTCAAATATAACACCCTCATCCTCAAATTTTATCTCTGTCTTGCTTGGATGGATATTCACATCCATGCTTCCCGGTTCAATCTCCATGAAGAGGAAATATGACGGGGAGGTGCTGTCGGGAATAAGGTTGCCGTAGGCCTTGAGGATGGCACGGTGCAGAAGGGGGCTCTTGAAGTATCTTCCGTTTACAAAAAGATACTGGTTGGGCTGGCTCTTCTTTGCAAACTCCGGGCGTCCTATGAAGCCGTTCACCTTTATTATGTTGGTAGAGGTCTGTGCGGTGACGAGGTCCTTTACTATATCCTTGCCGCACAACTGGGTAATTCTCTGCTTTACGCTTGAGGCAGGGGTTGCGTGGAATATGTCCTTTGAGTTGTGCACAAGCCTGAATTCCAGGTCTGTGCGGGTAAGGGCAACCCTTATGAATTCGCTGGCAATCTGACGGTATTCAACATTGTCCGATTTTAGGAATTTTCTCCTTGCCGGCACATTGTAGAAGATATTCCTTACTGCAATGTTGGTTCCCACAGGGCATGATGTCTCTGTTTGTGAGATTATTGCGTTTTCTGCAATATGTACCTCTGTGCCGCATTCGGCCTCCTCTCTGCGAGTCTTCAGGGTTACATCTGCACAAGCTGCAATGGAAGCCAGGGCCTCGCCCCTGAATCCGAAAGTGCGGATGGAGTAGAGGTCGTCTGCCTTGGCAATCTTGGAGGTGGCGTGACGTTCAAAGCATAGCGCAGCCTCTTGCGGTGTCATTCCGCAACCGTTGTCAATAACCTGTATGAGGGTGCGGCCGCTGTCGTTTATTACAACAACAACAGAAGTGGCGCCGGCATCTACGGCATTCTCCATAAGCTCCTTTACCACATTGGCCGGACGCTGGATAACCTCACCTGCTGCAATAAGGTTGGATATGTGGCTTGGCAGTACCTGTAGCATGTTTCTAGAACAATAAACCCATCATCTGTGCAAGATATACAACGGCAATCAGGGCTGCGGCTATACCCAGGATTGAGATATATCTTATCAGTGGTGAATATTTTATGTCTTTTCTGGCAACTTCCATTCTCTTGAAAGATCCCCTGATGCTTGCGCCGGGAACATATTCCCTGTTTTTCTCACGCTCTGCTGCATCTATCTTGTTCTGCAATGCCTCTTTCCTTTCATCATAGAAAACAGGCTGGTAATTGAATTTCCTAATTTTTGGCGGTTGAAAAAATCCCATATCAAATCTCCTTTTAATGAACTAACAAAGATAAAATATTTATGTTAAATTTGCCTAAAATAATTGTTATGGACTTACGTATAGGAAACGGATATGATGTGCACCTTCTGGCTCCCGGACTGGAGTTCTGGTTGGGTGGAATAAAGATAGAGCATACCAAGGGGTGTGTGGCCCATTCAGACGGCGACACCCTTATCCATGCATTGTGTGATGCAATGCTGGGAGCCCTTGCATTGGGGGATATAGGGAAACATTTTCCCGACAATTCTTCTGAGTTCAAGGGGATTGACAGCAAAATACTCCTTTCAAGAGTTAATGCACTCATTGCAGGGAAAGGGTACTCGCTTGTAAATGCAGACTGCACCATATTGTTGCAGAAACCCAAGGTTGCACCATACATCATTCCAATGAGGGAATGCCTTGCCGGTGTGCTGGGTGTAGAGGTTGACAGGATCTCAGTAAAGGCCACAACAACCGAAGGGGCCGGATTTGTAGGCAGGGAGGAGGCTATAGCGGTGTATGCTACAGTATTGCTTGAGAAGAAATGATATTCATAAAACCATTATTAACTTAAAAACCTATTTTAAAATGCAGATTTTACGTAAAGTTTCAGTGTTCTGGAAAAGTGTTTTCCTGTTGATGATGATTGCCTTGCCTTCTGCGCTTGCTGCGCAAGAGAGTGGTAAAGGTGAGTTCTACGGCTCAGTTGATTTGAGCTCCAAACATTTGTGGAGAGGTATCCCTGCCGGCGAGTCCCCTATGGTTAAGCCTACGGTTGGATTCAATATGGGAAATTTTGATGTTTATCTCTGGGGTGCATGGGATTTTGAGGATACATACAGGGAGGTTAATATTGGCCTTAGCTATACTGTTGAAAACCTTACACTTGAGCTGATGGATTATTTCTATCCGTGGTCTAAGGATGATATTTTCAAGTTGGGCAACAATGCTACAACCCATCAGGTGGAGCTGATTGCAACATATGAGTTTGAAAAGATTCCGGTGCATATAACCGGAGGTACATTCATTTATGGCGACGACAAGAACTGGAAAGGCAAACAGGCTTTCTCCACATATTTTGAGGGAGGATATACCCATGAATTTGATGAAAGGAATTCATTGTCGGCAGTGGCAGGATTTTCGGTAGGTAAAGGCATGTATACAGATTATACGAAGGCTTTTGGGATTGTGAACCTTACTGCCGAGTATACCAGACTGTTCACTTTGTTCAATTTTGATTTGCCGGCTACGGTTTCCTATACATATAATCCCTATCTGGAGAAATCATGGGCTTATATAACCTTGAGTTTTGGATTCTAGCGGCTTATGGGAAAAATGGACAATGAATGGCTGAATGAACTTGCCGGCATGGTGCGCCAGGTGGGGGCCGATATTGTAGAAATGGCCGGAAGCGGACAGTATCCGGTTGTGGTGCTGCTCAGAGGTTATGATCTTCTTGAGTGTCTGAGCGACGTTGAGAAGGTGAAGTATCATATGCAGCAGGATAAGGAGGCTGCAGAAGCCCTTAAGGGGGCTATGATGGAGTATGGACAAGCGTACCTTTCTTATGGGGAGCAAATGAATGGGGTAATTGATATGGAGCAGGTTAAGATGAAGGCTGCTGCATATATGGGTCCGTGGAAAAAGCGCCATAATGATGCCTTGGAAGAGGTGGCAAGGCTGGAAAAGCTCCTGGAGGCGGCAAAGGCTGCCCATAAGGCTCAGGAAGAGGGGGGCTTTTTGGAAAAATGGAGGACTCTCAGGGCTGTAAGGGAAATGGCAGGTTTCCGTCTGGAGAGGAAAAGGACAGGAAATTTTGTTGCCCGTTGTGAGGAAGACCTTCATATGGCGCGCACAGAGGCCCGCAAGGCGGAACTGAATGTTTATGCCCACAGTGTGGAGCACAAGTGTTCGCCGGAAACATATTTGAGGATATTTGAACTGATAAATGATAAATATTTGGTTTGATGATGAAAAGACTTGGCTTGGCTGTTGTGTTGGGCGTGTTACTGATTTCTTGCGCAAACAATGCACAGCAGAATAATGTGGAGCAGCAGATGAGCGCAGCTCCAGTGATTGGGAACTTGAATGTGGAGCAGTTTGGTGAGCTTATAAAGGATACCACAGTGGTATTGCTGGATGTAAGGACACCCCAGGAATTTGCCCAAGGGTGCATTGAAGGTGCTTTGAACATTGACGTTAAGGACTCTCTTTTTATCAAAAATGTGCAGGCTGCAATTCCTGCAGGGGCAAAAGTTGCCGTTTATTGCCGCAGCGGACGCCGAAGCATGATGGCCGCGGAGCAGATGCTTGAAAAAGGTTATGTTCCTGTAAACCTCGATGGCGGAATTCTTGCATGGCAGGAGGCTGCAAAGTAATTTGATTTCAACTGGATATTGATATGATAAGGAGCTTTTTCAAACACTACATACTTTTCTTCCTTTTCTGCGTTGTGCAGAAGGTGGTATTTATACTCTATTATTATAAGGAGTTCTACAGTGAGTGCAAGTTTGGCGATTTTGTAGATGTAATTGTGCACGGCCTTCCGCTGGATGCTGCAATAGCGGGTTACCTTACAGCCATTCCGGCACTGCTGCTCATTGCAAATGTGTGGTGGCAGGGAAAAGCCATGAAGTATATCTTTAAAGGGTATTACATATTTTGTGCAGTGTTGCTTGCCCTTATTTTTGAGGGGGATCTTGCATTGTACGAGTATTGGGGATTCAGGCTTGATACAACGCCGTTGTTCTACCTCAAATCAAGCCCTAAGGATGCTTTTGCAAGTGCAACCTTTGGAATGCTGGTTGCAGGGGCTGTTTCGCTGGCAGTGTATATATGGGCGTTCTTGTGGCTCGCAAACAGGTTTCTTGTGCAGAAGGGGAAGATGAAGCCGGTATTCAACAGAGGGTGGAAAACTGCTGCCCTTGTGTTGCTGGCTGCCCTGCTGTTCATTCCTATCCGCGGCGGCTTTACAGTTGCAACGCTCAATACCGGAAAGGTGTATTTCAGCCAGAACATGAGACTCAACCATGCTGCAATCAACCCTTGCTTCAGCCTTCTTGAGTCGCTTTCCAAGAATGCTTCTTTTGCCACCCAATACAGGTTTCATGAGCCGGAGAAGGCAGATGAGCTTTTTGCCCAAATGCAGGATGTGTCGTTGAGGGGAGGTGAGGATACTGTAGGAAATCTGTCGGGAAGAGAAAATCTTCTTAAACCGGGTAAGCCCAATGTGGTGATTGTGATTCTGGAGAGTTTCCTTTCCAAGGCTATGGGTACCTTGGGGGGCATTGAGGGGGTTGCGGTGAATTTGGATTCCCTTGGTGCGCAGGGTGTGCTCTTTACAAATTTCTATGCAAACAGTTTCCGTACAGACAGGGGTATTGTTTCCATTTTGAGCGGTTATCCTGCACAGCCAACCAACAGTATTATGAAATATCCACGCAAGAGCCAGTCATTGCCTTCAATATCAGGAACTTTGCTTAAGAATGGATATGATTTGCAGTATGTGTACGGAGGAGATGCAAACTTTACCAATATGCGCTCTTACCTTACAGCCATGGGTTTTGAGAACATTATATGTGACGCGGATTTTCCCCTTTCGCAAAAATTGAGCAAATGGGGTGCGCATGATGATGTGATGTTTGACAAGATTGCATCGCAACTTGAGGCGGGGCAGGAGAAGGAACCGTTCCTTAAGGTAATCCAGACCTCCAGCAGTCACGAGCCGTTTGAGGTGCCGGGCTTCAACAAACTTGAGGATATACGCCTGAATTCAGTGGCATATACAGACAGTTGCCTGCAGGCATTTGTAAACAGATACAAGAATACCCCTTACTGGAGCAATACTCTGTTCGTTTTTGTTCCCGACCATGCAATGCAGTATCCTGTAGATATTGATGTATTCTCTGTGGAGAGATATAAAATTCCTTTGGTGCTGTATGGCCCTGCTCTGGCGCAGACAGGTGTTAAGGTGGATGTTGTAGGATCGCAGATAGACCTGGCGGCAACCCTTCTTGCACAGTTGGGACTGTCTCATTCAGATTTTGTCTTCAGCAAGGATATGCTCAATCCGGCAAATCCCCACTTTGCATTCTTTACTGTTCCCGATGCTTTTGGTGTGGTTTCAGACTCCGGAAGCACAGTTTTTGATAATGTCTCAGAAAAAATTTATACAAATTCTCATCCCGATAATGCCCTTTTGGAGCGCGGAAAAGCGTTTTTGCAGAAAATTTATGACGATTTGGATAAAAGAGGCACAAAAAAATTTGGAGAATAAAAAAAAATGCCTACCTTTGCAACCCGTTCGGATAAGAACGGTTGCTCATTGAGATATGGTGTAATGGTAGCACAAGAGATTCTGGCTCTCTTGGTTTGGGTTCGAGTCCTAATATCTCAACAACATGTTGGCGCGATAGCTCAGCTGGTTAGAGCGCATGATTCATAATCATGAGGTCCCCAGTTCAATCCTGGGTCGCGCTACAAAAAAGTTAAGGCACTTGCAGTTTTGCAGGTGTCTTTTTTTTGTGCATGTGTGTTCCTGGTAACTATTTTGAAATAAGTGTTGATTTTTAAAAATATTTGGTATAAGTTTGAAATCCAATGCCTCATGTCAGCAAACCCTGTGCTTTTGTGAGGTTGGGTAACGGTAGTAAAAGGTGTAATTTTCAATAGTGATGATAAAAAGGATGTTTGATATTGCTCCGGTGGATTATGTATCTCCCGAAGTTGAGATTATGGAAATTTTGGTAGAAAAAGGATTTGCGTCATCTCCCGGCAATGAAGGGGTTGGTGAAGAGGAAGGCAATGGGAACTTCAGTTAGTTGTTAATGCGTAAAACAGGAAAGTAGTGAAAAAGGAGCTTTTTTATGTTCTGGCAAGTATTTTATTTTTTTCTTGTCAGGATAAAGGATTGGATAGAGTTGTGGCAGACAATGATCTGTATGCAACTGTTGAGTCTGTTGATGCAACCAGGACATCAATGGACCAGAACAATAATGTGTTGTGGATGGAGGGTGACCAGCTGGTGGCATTTATGGGGACTACGCTCGGGGTAAGATATGAGATAAAAGAGGAATATGTAGGAATGAATACCGGTGCTTTCAGGAAAGTTGAGGAGCCAGGTGGGGGAGATGATCTGGAGAGTGGACAGGAATTGGATCATAATGTTGTATATTATCCATATTCGTCGGGAGTACGATGCATGAAAAATGACGGCAATGTTCCTGTAAACTCGTACAGGCTGAATGTTGTGCTGCCTCAAATTCAGCAATATGCCAAGAATTCTTTTGCAGACGGGGCATTCCCGATGGCGGCCGTTTCGTCAGATAATGAACTTGTTTTCAGAAATGTTTGTGGTGGCCTGAAATTGCAGATTACAGGAGGTTGCAAGATAAAATCCATAAAATTGGAAGGCCTTGGAGAAGAACTGATAAGTGGGGAGTGCAATGTCGTGGTATATGCGGATGGAAGCGCTCCAACTGCGGTCATGGATTCTGAAAATGCTGCTGCAAGCATAACTTTGGATTGCGGGGATGGCGTTCAGCTGGATCTGGATTCCCCTACCGCTTTCATCCTGTCTGTGCCGCCTGTTGAGTTCAAATCCGGAATGCAGATTACAATAACTGATACTGACGGTGAAAGCATGGTGCTGACAAATCCTTCAGCCAATACAATAAAGAGGTCTACGTTGCTTACATTCTCTGTTGCAATTGAAGATGCTTCCCAGGGTGAAGGGGGTGATACGGACCTTTCCCAATATTCAGACCTTTCTGCTGCCGGCACAGCCAACTGCTATCTGGTAAAGGGGGCAGGTGACTATAAATTTCAGGCTGTTAAGGGAAACAGTCCAACAGCAATTGGGGATGATATAGATGAGGTGGAAGTTTTGTGGGAGTCATTTGGAACAAATGAGATTCCACAGGAGGGGGCTATTATTGCTTCGGCCGGCTATTTGGACGGTTATATTGTATTCTCCACTCCTGAAACATTCAGAAATGGAAATGCGGTAGTTGCTGCAAAGGATACTGATGGCAAGATCCTTTGGTCTTGGCATATATGGTGCTCGGAGGAGGGGTGGTCAGATCAGGTTTATCCAAATGGTGCGGGTACTATGATGGACAGGAATCTGGGAGCCATATCGGCTGTGCCGGGAAATGTTGGAGCATTGGGACTTTTTTACCAATGGGGCAGAAAAGATCCGTTTTTGGGAAGCAGTTCCATAACAGAAAAAACATTGGCAGCCTCTACCGGCAACTGGGAAGCGGCAAGCGGTAAAAAAGGTGTTGATTATGCCGTGGAGAATCCTATGGTATTCATAACCGGGTCGCAGGATTGGTGTTCGTCCCAAACTGCAGAGTTGCGTTGGATGGATTCTCAAAAGACAGCGTATGATCCTTGCCCGGCAGGATATAGGGTCCCTAAGGGTGGTACAGATGGATTCTGGGCTGTAGCCAAGGTTGAAAGCACATACGACAGTACAAATAAAGGCCGTAATTGCAAGTTGTCGGGAGATGTATATGCCTGGTATCCGGCTGCAGGCAACCGGAACAGTGGTGGTACATTGGCCAGTGTAGGTTCAAACGGCTATTATTGGTCTGCTACTCCTATGCCGAACAGTATCACCAATTCGTACAACCTCCTCTTCAGTTCCGGTGGCTTTCTGGGGTCTATGACCACCCTTCGTGGAAACGGAATCCCGGTGCGCTGCATTAAAGAACAGGTGCTATAGCGGCACATATTCATAAGGAATATACCTTTGTATCTGGTGCTGCATGTAACTTCCGCTGTGGGTTGTGTAAATAATGACCCTAAGTGTGAGGGCTCCGGTTTGCGGCATTGCGTGCAGCCTCTCCAGACAGCTGAGCGGGTGCTGTACGTTAAGGCATTTCTTTACCTGTTCAACATTGGCATAGTCGAAAAAGAATTCCTTACGGATGACCTGTTCGCCGGTTTCCTTAAGGATAAAGTGTTTTCTTGGCCATATAATCCCCTTCAGCCCCCATATTGCAATTGCAGTGGAGAAGAGCATCATGGAAAATCCTAAATTTTCATTTTGGGGAATGGTGGTTGACAGGTGCGCACATACGGCTGATGCTACCAGGATAAAAATGCTTGCATAAGGCTTTTCCTTTATTGTGGCAATTCGCGGGTCGTGTCTGATGATTTCTTCAAGGTCCATAATATGTTGTTTTAGATTGCTGTAATAACAAATAAAGGCAGTTCCCGGTTCAACACTAAAAAAGGCCGGCACTTTGATGCGCCGGCCCTGTATAAATTGCCTGTTAAAATCTTATGTCTACTCCAAAGACCACTCAATTCCGTCCTTGGTATCCTTAATGAGGATTCCTATGGCTTTAAGGTCATCTCTGATCTTGTCTGATTTTGCCCAGTCCTTGTTTGCCTTGGCAATTTTTCTCTCCTCAAGTACCATGTTCACAAGTGCATCCATTACTTTGGTTACACCCTCGTTGCCGGCAGCCTCTTCCTGCTCTGGGGCAATACCCATAACATCCATGGCAATAGTGGAAAGAAGGAACTCAAGAGTCTCTTTCTCCTGCGGGCCAATTGCAAGTTTGCCGTCCTTCACCTGGTTCACATATTTTACTGCATCAAACAGGTGTGAAAGTGCAATTGGAGTATTGAGGTCGTCGCAAAGGGCCTCGTAAACTTTCTCCTTGAGCTCAGCCACCTCTTTGGCTACCTCTGCAGATGCGGCAGAAACTTTAAGTCCTTTCACATCCTTTGCAGCCTGAAGGATTCTCTTCAACCCTTTCTCTGCAGCCTGTAGCGCCTCGTTGCTGAAATCGAGGGTGCTCCTGTAATGGGCCTGAAGAATGAAGAACCTGATTGTCATAGGAGAGTATGCCTGCTCAAGAACAGCATTGTTTCCTGTGAACAGCTCGTCCAATGTGATGAAGTTGCCTAATGATTTGCCCATCTTCTGTCCGTTGATGGTAATCATATTGTTGTGCATCCAGTATCTTACACCACCCTTGCCTCTTGAAGCTGTGTTCTGTGCAAGCTCGCACTCGTGGTGAGGGAACATGAGGTCCATACCGCCACCGTGGATATCAAACTCTTCGCCAAGGTATTTTGCACTCATTGCAGAACACTCAAGGTGCCATCCCGGGAAACCGTCGCTCCAAGGTGAAGGCCACCTCATGATGTGCTCAGGGGCAGCTTTCTTCCACAAAGCGAAGTCTGCAGGGGAATGCTTGTCATCCTGGCCGTCAAGTGCCCTGGTGTTTGAAAGCATCTCATCAAGGTTTCTTCCCGACAACACACCGTAGTTGTGTCTCTTGTTGTACTCCTTCACATCAAAGTACACAGAGCCGTTGCTCTCGTATGCATAGCCGTTCTTGAGAATCTCCTGAACAATGGCAATCTGCTCAATGATATGTCCGGAAGCTCTTGGCTCAATGCTTGGAGGGCAGTTGCCCAACTTTTTCATTGCATCATGGAACCTTAGGGTATAGTACTGCACCACCTCCATAGGCTCAAGCTGCTCAAGGCGTGCCTTCTTTGCAATCTTGTCCTCTCCTGCATCCGAATCGCTCTCAAGGTGTCCCACGTCTGTAATGTTCCTTACATATCTTACCTTATATCCAAGATGTCTGAAAAGACGTACAAGTACATCGTATGTAACACCCGGTCTTGCGTGTCCAAGGTGGGCATCTCCGTAAACGGTAGGGCCGCAAACGTAAAGTCCCACCATGCCTGGAGTAACGGGCTTGAAAAGCTCTTTTCTCCTGCTCAAAGTATTGTAAATCTGAATGTCTCTAATATTTTCCATCCTTATACGATATTAAATCATACAAAGGTAATAAAAAATATGGAACAAGGTGATTTTACACTCATTCTGCAAGAGGTATCACAATTTTTTGTGCCACAATCTCTGTCATATACCTGTCCTCACCAGTAGATGTGGTGTATTTTACATAGCGGATTTTCCCTTCAACGGCCAGGAATACCCCCTTGCGGATATTCTCAAAATCGGGCATTCCCTTGCGGTTCCATGCTACAATGTTGTGCCATGTGGTCTCCTCCCTCAGGTTCTCGTCCCTCCCTCTGATGATCTCATTGGTTGCCAGTGTAAATCTTGCCGCCATAACTCCGTTCTCTGTCTTGATAATTTTGGCATCCTGCCCAACTCTGCCTCGCAGCTCCACTTTGTTCAATGACTTGTCCATAAAAACTCCTTTTGTTAAATGTTGAAATCTTTCGCAAAATAGGGGTTTGCAAATGGACTTATCCAGCCAGTAAGCGCTTATAAACGGATAATTCGGATAATCCTGGCTTTTGCTTTTTTTAAAAAGAGCAAAAAATGGTGGAATTTGCTTTTTCAGGCATGGAATGCTGCCGTGTTTGGATACCTTTATGCCCAATAGAGGAGAAGTTATGGAAACTGATGGAGGCAAGATGTGTCCCGTGTGCGGGAGCAGGATAGTAGGGCGTACAGACAAGAAGTACTGCAGCGATGAATGCAGGGCATTTGTCAATAACCGCAAATGGAAGGAAAGGAGGAATATGATTGGGGCAGACGCCAATTTGGCCGGGATTGAAAGGGATCTGGAGGAACTGTGCAGGGGAGGGGGAAGAAGATACCTCAAATTCATAGCTGCAATCACCTCAGTTTGCAAAATAATATATAAATTTGGCCATCAAAAAGAACAGATATGAGAAGCGTAATTTTAATTGTAATGGCAGCATTGTTCTCATTGAATTTGAGTTCATGCGTGGAGAATTCAAGCAAGTACAAGGCGCTTGAAGCCAAATTGGATTCGTTGCAGGTAAGCCACAGGATGCAGGGTGCAGAACTGGATGAACTTTTTGCAACAATCAACAGCATTGAGCAGGGATTGAGCTCAATAAGGGAGACTGAAAATATCCTTACCATCCAGAATGAGGAGGGAATGGAGATGCAGCAGGGTTCAAAAGAGCAGCTTATGCAGAACGTTGAGGCAATCCAGAATGCAATAAAAGGGTATCAGGCAGAGATAGAGAAACTTAAAAAGGACAAGAATCTCCAGTCTGCGCAGTTCAAGAAGAGGCTTAATGCAATGCAGAAGGAGCTTAAGGAGAAATCTGCAATAATTGAGAGCCTTTCAAACCAGATTGCAGAGAAGGATGCCCATATCCAAAAGCAGGAGAAGCAGATTGCATCTTTGGATGATATAGTGTCAAACCTTAAAAATGAGGTTTCATCCCTCAATACAGAAAAAGATGAACTTATAGAGAAAGTTTCAGACCAGGAGAAGGAGATTTACTCTGTATACTATGTTGTAGGATCCAAGGCTGAACTGATTGATGCCGGCGTAATGACCAAGGGAGGCCTGTTTAAAGCTGCAAAGGTTTCTTATCAGGCAGAAACTGAAACATTTGTAAAAATTGATTCTAGGGCAATCACCGAAATCAATACCAATGCCAAGAAGGCAAAAGTGATGTCTGTACACCCTGAGGGAACATATGAGTTTGTAGAGAATGACGGAGAGATGGTGCTCAATATCACCAATCCCGACAAATTCTGGCAGCAGACAAAATATCTTGTAATTCAAGTAATGTAACAATCAAAACAATGATGAAAAAAATAATGACCGTAATGGCTGCATGTGCTGCCATCGCTCTAATATCGTGCAAATCAGATATGAATCCACTACTTACAGAATCTTCTTACAGATATGAGGCTCCGGTTTTTGACAAGATAACCGAAGACCACTATCTTCCTGCCTTTGAGGCTGCCATTGCTGAGGGCAAGAAAGAGATAGATGCAATTGTAAACAATCCTGATGCCCCTACATTTGAGAATACCATTCTTGAACTTGAGTATGCAGGCAGTACACTCAACAGGGTTGCAGGAATTTTCTATAACCTCAACGAGGCAAACACCAGCGACAGGATGCAGGAGATTGCTGAACAGATCTCGCCAATGATGACTGAGTACTCTTTGTCAATCATGCTCAACGGAAAACTTTTTGAGAGGGTAAAGGCCGTTTATGAGCAGAGGGAGTCTTTGAACCTTGGTCAGGAGGAGGCAAAGCTTCTTGAGAAGACCTACAAAGGATTTGCAGACAATGGTGCAAACCTTTCTGCAGAGGATAAGGAGAAATACAGCAAGATTCAGGAGGAGCTTTCCCTTGCTACCCTTAAGTTTGGCAAGAACTCTCTTGCTGCTACAAATGCATTCATTATGCACCTTACAGATGAGGCTGACCTTGCAGGTCTTCCTGAGTTTGTAAGGGAGGCTGCAGCATTTGAGGCAAAGAACAGGGGGCTTGAGGGCTGGGTAATCACCCTTCAGTACCCAAGCATGAGCCCGTTCATGCAGTACAGCGAGAAAAGGGAACTAAGAGAAAAACTATGGAAGGCATCAAACTCAAAATGTATTGGTGGCGAGAACAGCAACCTTGAGATAATCAAACAGATTGTAGATTTGAGAATCCAGGCTGCAAATCTTCTTGGCTACAACACTTATGCAGATATGGCCCTTAAGGACCGTATGGCAAAAGATGCGGAAACAGTAAACGCTTTCTTGGCTAACCTGCTTGAAAAATCACTCCCTTTTGCAAAGAAAGATGTGAAGGCAGTTGCAGATTATGCAAAGGCAAACGGATTCAAGGGTGAGCTTATGCCTTGGGACTTCTCATTCTATTCAGAGAAACTCAAAAAGGAGAAATACTCCCTCAATGATGAGGTTCTTAAACCTTACTTCAAACTTGAGAATGTGAAAGAGGCGGTATTTGCATTGGCGGATTCCCTATATGGCTTGAAATTTACCCCTGCAACAGATATCCCTGTTTATCATCCGGATGTAACGGTATATGATGTTACCGATGCAAACGGCAGACACATGGCATTGTTCTATGCAGATTTCTTCCCACGTGCAAGCAAGGGTGGCGGAGCATGGATGACCTCTTTCCGTGAGCAGAGCTTTACAAAGGACGGCAGCACAGAGAAACGTCCGCACGTTTCAATTGTGTGCAACTTTACAAAACCTACAGAGAACGAGCCGTCGCTACTTACTTTCTACGAGGTTACCACATTCCTTCATGAGTTCGGACATGCTTTGCACGGTATCCTTGCAGAGGGAAAATATGCATCCCTTACCGGTACCAGCGTGGCAAGGGACTTTGTTGAGCTCCCTTCGCAGATTATGGAAAACTGGGCTACAGAGAAAGAGTACCTTGCATCATTTGCAAAACATTACCAGACAGGAGAGGTGATTCCTCAGGAACTTGTAGACAAGATCATTGAGAGCAAGAACTACAACAGCGGTTATGCAAGCGTAAGACAGTTGCAGTTTGGTATTGGCGATATGGCATGGCATTCAGTTACACAGGTGCCTGCAGAGGATGTTGTGGCTTTTGAGAAAGAGGCTGTAAAGGCTTGTGCACTTATGCCTGATGTGGAAGGCACTGCATTTGCACCATCATTCGGCCACATTTTCAGCGGCGGATACGCAGCAGGCTACTACTCATACAAGTGGGCAGAGGTGCTTGAGGCTGATGCTTTCCAGGTGTTCAAGGAGACCGGAATCTTCAACAAGGAGACAGCAGAGAAGTTCCGCAAGGAGATCCTTTCAAGGGGAAGCATTGAGGATGCAGATGTTATCTACAGAAACTTCCGTGGCAGGGATCCTGAGCCTGAAGCATTGCTAAAGAAATTTGGAATGGTAAAATAATATGAAACGTATATTTTCAATATGCATAATGGTGGCGCTTGCGGGCGCCACTTTTGCACAGGATAAAGTGTTCAGCGTAACAACATCTCCAGCTGAGAATACAAAGAGGGGGATGAACATAAGCTGGGCAACAGACAAGGCAATAACAACAGCAACCTTGGAGATTGCCAGAACAAATGACTCCAATTGGGAAAATTCCAGAAAAGAGGTATTCCACGGGGAGTACTGCACAACATTCGATAACCAGTACTCAAAGCATCCAAACGGCAAAAACTTCTACGAAGATGTGAAAATAAACAAGTACAATGCCTTTGTGGGCAAACTGAGAAAGAATACTGTCTACAAGTACAGGATAATTGCCGGTGGAGATACCAGTGATGTGCATTATTTCAAATCGTCGGGAAGAAAAAATTGGGAGGCCTGCATCATCTCTGATTTTCATGCTTATGCTCCTCTTTATGGCAGGACAGAGTCTGCCATGAAAATGATTTCCACTGTAGAGCAGTACGGCAAACCTTTTGACTGGGTGCTTCATTTGGGAGACATTACCGCCTGGGGAGGATGCTACTCTTTCTGGCAGCAATTGTATGAGGAGGAACCTTTCAAAAATTATATGTGGGCTGGAGTAAACGGCAACCACGATAATATGACCCGTACCAACAAGGGTAATACCAACAAGTTCTTCAGGGATGCGGCTGCTTACCCGCTTAACGGTTATGAGGGTGAGCTGGGAGTATGCTACTTCTTTAAATACGGAGATGTGCTGTTCATTATGCTCAATAATGAGAATATGCGCACCGAGGAGGGGCTTCAGGCAGCCCAGAAGTGGGTAAGGGAGGTTGTGAAGAATAATCCTGCCCGCTATAAGGTGGTCTGCGAGCACTACCAGTGGTTCTTTGGAGCAAGCGGCAAAGATTCGCAGTACTCCAGATGGAGTGATTTTTTTGATGAGCTTGGAATCTCCCTTGCATTGGCCGGCAACAACCATATCTATGTGAGCACCCATCCATTGTACAACGGCCAGGTGGTGGATCCCGGCAAGGGAACTGTCTATATCCAGACAACCTCTTCAGACAACGAGAGGGGATCTGAATGCGACCTTGAGAAACCTCTTGAGTATAATCCCCGCAAAATAAAGTTCCGTTGGACCGAGGGAGGCCGCACAGTAAGTGCAATGCACATGAAGGTTACCCGCAAGAAGATGACCCTCACTTTGCTTGACCGCAACGGCAAGGTATTGGATGTGACTGAGGTTTATCCGGTGAAGAGGAAATAATTTTTTTGGAAAAAAGTGCCCATTGGGACAACGTCCCAGTGGGCATTTTACTAAAAAAAAGAGGGTGCTCCGTCAATTTGGAGCACCCTCTTATGCATTTTTACAGGGATGAAATTATTTCACCTTAATCAACTCAACATCAAAAATCAATGTTGCAAATGGAGGGATCTGTGCGCCTGCGCCTCTCTCGCCGTATGCAAGGTTGTAAGGGATGAACAGCTGCCATTTGTCACCCTCTTTCATAAGCTGAAGAGCCTCAACCCAACCTGCAATTACCTGGGTAACGCCAAAGGTTGCAGTCTCGCCTCTCTGGTAAGAGCTGTCAAATACGGTACCGCTGATAAGACGTCCCTCGTAGTGACACTCCACGCTGTCTGATGCTTTAGGGGTAGCACCGTTTCCTGATTTTAGCACTTTGTACTGCAAACCGCTAGGAAGGGTTACAACGCCCTCGTTCTTTGCGTTCTGTGCAAGGAAAGCCTCTCCCTCAGCCTTAAGGGCTGCAGTCTGCTCCTCCTGAAGTTTTGTGAAATAGTCGTTAAGGACCTGCTGAGCCTCAGCTGGGGTCATTGCAGGCTCCTCGCCAGCCATATAAGTAGTGATGGCTTTTACAAACTCCTCTACGTTCAATCCGTTTACACCGCTTGCCATAATGTTGTTGGCAATGCTCATTCCCAATGCGTAACTTACTTTATCCATAATAATCTGTTGTGGCACCCTTCCGGTGCCGGGTTATACTTTTTGAGTCAGCAAAGATAACAATTACGCCTTAATATCAATGATGTCATTGAGGTCTGTGGTGTAATTGCCGCTCAAACTGTTGCGTTTCATTGTCCATTTGTCTTCTGCTTGGGTTCCAAACCCTCCCTGTACCGCTATCTTCAGGGCATTGCGGCCGTAGCGGGCATTCACACTGTCCAGAACAGCATTGATGCACCTCATCTTTTCTGTATCAGTCTGTTCAAAAAGGTTCTGCTGCACTCCGGTGTTGGGAACTATATCTTCCACCAGAACCCCGGCCTTTTTGTAAAGGTATCCTTTGCGGTATATCTGCTTGAGCCCCGTCAGGGCATGGTTTACCATCTCAAGAGTGCTGCAGGTAGCCTCCGGAAACTGCAGGGTTATGCTGTTGTAGTATTTGGGAAGGTCTTCCCTGAAGAAGTTTGTGAGTATATATACCGTAATGCATCCTGCTGCAGATCCTTGCTGACGCAGTTTTGCCGCACACGATGAGGCAAAGTTTGAGACTGCGCTCTCCAGTTCCTCAAGTGTTGATACCATCTCTCCAAAACTTCTGCTGGTGGTGATGGATTTCTTTTCTTCCCTCACATCCAGCTGTGCTACAGGCTCCCCATTAAGTTCCATCTGGGTACGCAACCCCACAACTCCCATGTTCTTCTTTACCCACCAGGCGCTCTTGCAGGTAAAGGCATAGGCTGTATTTACCCCCTCGCCTTTGAGAAACTTGGCGTAGCGGCGTCCGATACCCCACACATCCCCAATCTCCATCTGCTGAAGGGCCTTGACCCTCTTTTCTTCTGTATCTATCATGCACCACCCGTGGTATCCCTTGTATTTCTTGGCGTAGCGGTTGGCCACCTTGGCCAGGGTTTTGGTATGTGCTATCCCCACACAAACCGGGATGCCGGTATATTTCCTTATCTTGTAAACTATTTCCTGCGCTTTGGCTGCAATCTGCCCTGCAGACATCCCCTTAAACGACACAAAACACTCGTCAATGGAGTAGATCTCCATACAGGGAACCATCTCCTGCAGCAGTGTCATCACCCTGCGGCTCATGTCGCCGTAGAGTCTGTAGTTGCTGGAGAAGGCCACAACCTCCCCCTTGAAGCCTCCCAGCGAAACACTCTTCCCTTTACGCTCCTTTATCTCCTCTGCCGATACCACCCTCAGGCACATCTGTTCGGTAAGCTGGTATGCCGGAACCCCCATCTTTATCCCCATATCCTTGGCCTCCTGGCTCCTGGAGACCACACAGCCGTCATTGTTGGACAGCACCACAACAGCCCTCCCCTCCAGTGCCGGATTGAAGGCCTTCTCGCAAGAGACAAAGAAATTATTGCAGTCAACTACTCCTAACATGCTGTGTTGCAGAAATATGATTTTCTTCCCGACAGATAGATGGAAACCTGTAGGGAAGACTTTTATAACTTATTTTGTGGGGGAGCCCCTTCAGAAACTCCTTACCGAATGCACCACAATTCCCCAGATGATGAACTGGTTGTCTTGGGTGACCTTTATTGGGGTGAACTGTTCATTCTCCGGCTGCAGCCAGATGGAGGTAACCTGCCCCTCATGTTTCTCAAAATGTATCCTCTTGAGGGTGAACTCGCCGTCTATGAAGCACACGGCAATGGCTCCCTCGCGGGGCTCAAGGGACTTGTCTATGATCAGAAGGTCGCCGTCAAAGATGCCAGCCCCCTCCATGGAGGTACCCCTTGCCCTTCCAAAGAAAGTGCTGGAGGGGTTCTTTACAAGTTCCCTGTTGAGGTCTATCCCGTTTTCTACATAATCCTGGGCAGGAGAGGGAAAGCCGGCCTTTATCTCCGGCAGTTCCACACTTATTCCAATATGTCCGCTAGTACTCATCAACGGCCTTTTTCAAATTGTTCATAGCCTCCTGCAGCACCTCAAGTCCGCATCCTACGTTCAGTCTCATGTAGCCTTCGCCTCCAGGGCCAAAGGCCTCCCCGTTGTTGAGGGCAAGCCCCGCCTTATGTATGAAGAGTTCTACAAGCTGCTGCTGGTTCACGCATCCGAACAGTTTGCGTGAGAGTTCCCTGCAATCCAGCCATACAAGGAATGAGCTCAGCGGCCTTACCGGCTTGATAAGTCCGCCCAAATCGGTTTTGCAGAAGTTCTCTACAAATACAACATTTCCCTCAATGTAATCCAACATTTTCATTCTCCAGTCATTGCCTTTTGTGTACGCTGCAATTGCTCCAAGTGTGGCAAAAATTGTTGGACTGCCCAATTCGTTTACGCTTAGCCATTTATAGAATGGAACCCTTATATCTTCGTTTGGAACAACTGCGAACGAACTTACTATACCCGCCATATTGAAGGTCTTTGAAGGGGCTCCAAAGGTTATGCTTATCTGGGCAGCCTCCTTACTAACACTTGCAAACGGAATATGTTCATTTCCAAACAGCGGCATATCTGCATGAATCTCATCCGAGATAACAAGAATATTGTATTCATGGCATATTGCAGCCAGTTCCTTGAGCGTTTCCCTGTCCCAAGCAATTCCTCCAGGGTTGTGGGGGTTGCTGAGGATGAGCAGTCTGCATTTGCCGGTGCTGCAGATCTCCCTGAGGTTCTGGAAATCCATCCTGTACCCGTCTGCAGTCCTTATGAGCGGATTGAATACAAGTTTTCTTCCGTTCCCTTTTGGTACATTCATGAACGGAGGGTAGATAGGGGGCTGTACAATTACCCCGTCACCCTCTTTGGTAAAATAATTCACCACATAGCCTATTCCCTTAACAATGCCGGGGATAAAGGTGAGCCATTTCTGCTCCACATCCCATCTCTGCACCTGTTTGAGCCATTGGACCACGGTTGGGTAATAATTGTCGGGAATGACATTATAACCATAAACACCTCCATCCACCACCTGCTGGAGGGCTTCCTTTACGCACTGGGGTGTCTCAAAGTCCATATCGGCTACCCAAAGTGGAATGAGATCCTCCTTCCCAAAATATTTTTCAAGGGCATCCACTTTTACTGAATGACTCCCTTTTCTGTTTATATGTTTCATTTTTTAATAATCTTTGCTCCAACGCAAATTTAATCAAACTTTAAAAAATACAATTATGGGTTTTATTATTTGGTTGATAGGAACAATTTTGGCTATCAAGGCTGTTCTTGATGTATGTAAAATGAACATCAGTACAGCATGGAAACTTATCTGGTCTATCCTTTTGCTTGTAACAGGATGGATTGGTCTTGCTGTTTATTATTTCTTTGCTAAAGATAAAATTGAGGGCTGGAGCAAATAATTCCTTAAAAAACTGAAAAAATCGTGTTTCAAGGTGATTTGAGACACGATTTTTTATTTATAAGCAATTTGTGGCATGCGGTTTGCAAATGAATAATACGAATAGTTTTTTCAAAAGGTTAAGTTTTAGGTTAAATAATACGCCCGGATCAAAAGTGAATGAGGTTTGATCCGGGCGTGTTATTTTTATGAGTATCTTCTGGCTTGGTTCTTCCTATATCAGGGCTTCCGCTACAACAAAAGTACTTCCCCCAATGAATACAAAGTCTTCTTTAGCCGGGGCGAATCCTTTGAGGAAGGTTGCAATGTCTGAGGTTACAGCCTCCCCTTCAAATCCAAACTCTTTCATTCGTGCACAAAGCTTGTCACTCGGAAGAGCCCTGGTGCCCTTGGCGTTCACAAACCAGTAATATGCATCCTTAGGCAAGTATTCCACAATTGAATCCAGA
Source organism: Bacteroidales bacterium (assembly GCA_017631435.1). Classification (GTDB taxonomy): domain Bacteria; phylum Bacteroidota; class Bacteroidia; order Bacteroidales; family UBA932; genus Egerieousia. Next base: position 138,921 of record JAGBTG010000031.1, read on the forward strand.
TCCTTGTCGGCCACCACTCCAAACACCATATGCAGCCTGCTTTGCGGGTAAAGTTCCCTCCTCTTTGCTGCAGTTGCGCTTATCTGGGCCCCCAAGACCTTGAATCCGTGTGAATTGTGTCCGGTATCGCAGATTGTAAGCGGCTCCTGCTTCAGAGTCTCCCATCTCCCCCTGAGGCCGGTGATTTCGGCGGCCTTGCGGATGTTTACGGTTGCCCCTTCAGCACTGAAGGACTTTGCGTGAGAGCACTCTCTACCTGAGGACTTGGCGGGTGAACACTCTCCACCGGCGCAGAATTTCTCCTCCAGGATGTTGAGCGCTGTGCACACACCTTTAAGGTTCTTCTCCTGGCATGCACCTTTGAGGTCGAGGTCTCCCTCCATGAGGCTTCTGTACATCTTCCCTGCAGCCTCCGATGTTTCTACAACTTCCTCTGCAAAGAAAATTGGCGCACCAACCTCAGTTGCCTTCTCCCTGAATACATTCTCCACCTCTGCAGAACCCTTCTCGCTCACCACAACCGGAATGCCCTGTTTGATGATGCCGGCCTTCTCAGCCGCAACTTCCGCAAGTGTGTAGCCCAAGTGCTCGCAATGGTCAAGGCCAATGTTTGTGATTACACAAAGCTCCGGGGTAATGATGTTGGTAGAATCCAGCCGGCCACCCAAACCGCACTCAATCACAGCAATATCCACCTGCTCATGGGCAAAATAAGCAAACGCCAAAGCTGTGGTAATCTCAAAGAAACTTGCTCCAAGCTCCGTGAACTTCTCTTTGTACTGCTGCAGGAAACTGTAAACAAACTCCTGCGGAACCATCTCTCCATTCACCTTCATCCTCTCCCTGAAATCAACCAGGTGAGGGGAGGTGTACAGCCCTACCTTATAGTTCTTCTGCAGTGCCGCAGCCAGCATGTGGCTGGTAGAGCCCTTGCCGTTGGTCCCCGCCACATGAATTGTCCTGAAACTCCTGTGCGGATGCCCAAGCAGCTCATCCAGCGCCTGCATGGTCTCTATTCCCGGCTTGTAGGCAACCTTCCCCACCTTCTGGTAAGACGGGAAACGGTTGAAAATGAAATCTATCTCCTGTTGGTATTCTTGTTGTGTCATTGTATTTTCTGCTGCAATGTTGATATATGCAAAATATTACCCTAAAAATTTCTGAATAAGTCCCAGTACTGCCATAGTGCAAAAATGCACTGCTATGGAACAAACTCCCCATGCCGTCTTTATTTGCCGAAATGTCTTTTCTGGCCTCATTCTATTATAAATAATGGCAAAAACAGTTCCAGACAATACACTGGATGCAAACACCGTGTAATACTCCTTCATGCTCAGATCCGGTTTTGGAATAAAATCTATCCATAAATAACCCAATAAGATCAAGGCTGACACCTTTAGCAGTGTAAAGAGACCTGAATATCTTTTTTTGAGATTAGACGTACCCGACATTACATATCCATTCAGGAAAGTTCCCTCATAGTCTGGCGGATATACATAATGGCACAATCCTTCTGCCCTGTCATAATTATAAATATGCTTCTTCTTAAGGTTGCGTGTTTCACAATAATTCCCACCCCACTCATCACACACCACACACATCCAGAACTTATTTACATACCTAAACTGGAACATGGCATAATCTGCATCCACTCCATCCAACTCCTCTGTACTGCTGTATCCGCATACCTGTGCTCCGTCCAAATTCAGGCATAAGGTATCAAGTAACCAGTAAAAATCCTCAAACTTGAACCCTCCTTCCATCAGCAACTTCACCTTGCCTACTCCCAGACTGTAAAGCTTAACCTCATATTTATAGAAATTGCCATCCATTTCATTCCCCTCCCTATACTCCTCAACAATTCCCTTCACTTTCTTCACTCCTCCGCCATGCAGCCCGTCAACTATGATATATGTTGCTCTTTTAGCCCCCATTAATGTTATTTGTTAAATTTCAAGTAAAGATAGCATATGATTCCCAATAATTCTCTCCTGTATTGTTGTTGTGTCTGCAATCGTCATAGTCTCAGGGACTGTCGGGATGCTGTTTACCAATGTGTCGGATTGGATTACATATGGGTAGTATCCCTTTATTATGGTCTTGTGCAATATGTCTTCCTTTAGGGTGGAGTACATCTGCTCAAAATCCGCTCCATCACCATAGCTCCTTGCCGTGTGATGGAAGCTGTATTTTCCGGAATCTGAATCTTGGCATACCAGCACCACATCATAAGTGTCATCATTGTTCATTCTTAAAATCAGTTCACCATGCTTCTCCTGTGCAATATGCCAATACCCGTACCAGTTGCCGTATCCCTCCTTATTAAAATCATTGAACAGAGCTGCCATACCGTTGAATAGCACAGTATCCTTAACCAGATTTTCTTCCGTAATGATATCCGGGATGCGGTATTTCCCATTCACGCTATAGTCGTCAATGAAAAACACCGGCTCCTGCAGAGTGCAGGAGACTGCTATAATGGTCAAGATTACAGTTGTAAATGACCGATTAAACCAATATGATTGTCTCATGGCGGTGTATCAATGTCATTTACAAATATAATACAAATTTCATTAAAGGATTACCGGAGGAAAACCATCCGCACAAGGAGAATGACTATTCTTCCAGACGGGTCTTTCCTGCAATTCACCGTGGGCAATTACCGCCGTTGTGGGGGCCTGTAGGGGATGGCTGTGCCCACGATAGAACAAATTTGTTGCATCGTGGGTGCGGATACCCCGTGCAGACATTCCTACGCGGTGGTGCTGCCCACGGTGAATTGCAGGAGCAGCGGGACCTGCCAGTGACACCCTCCCCCAAGACAATGGCACGCCCAATCCCCTCCAAACCCATCTCCAGAGCATATTCCCTGCTCCACCAGTAAAGAGTAGTCATGGATGGCACACAAAACAGCCTCTGCAGGGCCTGTGGAGCAGCTTTGGTGTGCCATCGTCTTGGAAGGGCACAAAAAATCCCTGCAACCTCAAAAGTTACAGGGATATGTATGTTTTTCCCGACAATTTATGCGCCAGCAAAGAAGGACGTTGAATTTTACTTGCTTCAATTAAAATTACTCCTCCCAAGAGGCAAGTATTCTCTTCTCTTCATTCATTTCATATGGGAAGAACACGACTTCTCCAGTACACCATGATGTCCTCATATCTGCAATATACCCGTCATCATGTAAATAAATTGCGAATATCCAGGGCATAGTACAAAAGTGCCACCCTTCCCAATGCCCCTCAACCACTGGAATATAATGCCGGAGCTCTGCTACTCTGCCATCATTAATCTCTGACCACTTGCTCCAATCCGTAGAGTTGCTGCCATCCCTCCGGCAATTTACTTCCAAATATTGTGAAAGCAAATCCTGAATCTCCCGAGTTATATACACAACCGCCTTGTCTGTATCAATATTTGGGGTATATGCATACCTTTGAGAGGCCTTCATCATATACTCCCATTCACGATCATCAACCAGGTAAACGTCTTCATATTTATACTCATCATATGCACCTGAATAATCCCTCACCTCAATACTGCCAGGTAACACAAAAAGAGCACAACTGTCATCTTTATTGGTATCCAGGTATTCTGCGTAGATTCTACGAATTGCTTCATTAACCAATGAATCTGCAGAATATTCCTGTAACTGGCTGGACCAGCCTTTCCATTCCTTAATGAACGGATGTATATTCTTCCCGGTAAGAGAATCATAACATTCCACAAATGATGGCGCCATTGCCGGTTTCAATTCCAGCGTATCCGGGTGTTCCAACAACCATTGCTCATATTCTTCCCTTAATTGCTCACCAGATGTTTCCTCCCATGTAGATACCACCCATTCCCCATCAATAAATTTATAATAGTATGAATTGGAATTGAACTTCTGTCCCCGCAATGCGTCCTCCAACAGGAAGGAGGCTCCAATACGCTCCAGATTAATGCGAACCACCTTCTTCCCGGTCTTTTCAAATGCCGCTGCAGCACCCTCCAGCTCATTATCAACAATTATCAGCTCACCACCTTCCACTTCAAGTAATCCTACAATTTTCCCAGGAAGATCCCTACTGTTATATGACCCTGCAATAATTGAGTTTCTTGTAGTATAAATATCCATAACTACTTTATTGTTGCGATACGGATTAGCCTTTTCTTTTTCCACTATTTCTTCCAGCCACTTCCTCACGCTACTGTCTGCTACAGTGAACTCATCCACAACAATTATACGCACACGACGGCTGCCAATGGCTATTAATGCCATTGCAATAACCGCCAGTGCCAGCAGCCAGTATCTCTTTTTACTCATCATGGTGAACGGTTTTTTCAAATATACGAAAAAATCCCCATCGGGATATCAGGCAGCAGGTGAGAACTGTCTCCTGCAATTCACCGTGGGCAATAACCCCTTCTACAATGCCCTGTAGGGAAGGGTTGCGCCCACGTCAGAACAAATCTGTTGCATCGTGGGCAGTATCCCCTTCTGAAAGCGTCTGTGAGCAGAGGTGTCGCCCACGGTGAATTGCAGGAACAGCCAGAGTTGCTACGGCCACACTCACGGCCACTCACGGCCACTCTCAGGTCACTCAATCCACGAATCCTCCCTTCCCGACAAGACAATGGCACACCCAACCCTCTCCAAACGCATCTCCGGGGCACATTCCCTGCTCCACCCTCAAAGAAATGTCTTGGATGGCACACAAAACCGCCTCTGCAGGGCCTGTGGAGCAACTCCGGTGTGCCATCGTCTTGGGGAACCGGGAACCCCCTCCAAACAGGAACCCCCCGCGAGAGAGTCCTCCAGCGGGGGGTGCCATCTGTCTATTGGGATTACTTTTGAGTCTCCCTCTTATTTACAATACTTGTCCAACCAACCGAAGAACTCCCTGTTCCAGTGGATTGAGTTCTGTGGTTTGAGGATCCAGTGGTTCTCCTCTGGGAACAGGAGAAGCTTGCTCTCTACGCCCATCATTCTTGCGGCGTTGAATGCTGCCATACCCTGGTCTACTGGAACGCGGTAGTCCATCTCGCCGTGGGTGATAAGGATAGGGGTGTTCCAGTTCTTTATGAGTTTGTGTGCAGAGTTGCCGTAGTGGCGTTTTGCAGTTGGGTTCTCGTCCCATGGTGCGCCGCCGTTGTCCCAGGTTGGGAACCACATCTCCTCGGTCATCATGTACATGTGCTCCTGGTTGAAGATGCCGGCATGGGCAATAAGGGCAGAGAATCTGTTCTGGTGGATACCTGCAAGGTAATATACAGAGTAGCCGCCGTAGCTTGCGCCTGTAGCTGCAACTTTGCCTACGTAAGGCTCTTTCTTCATGTTGTCAACAGCAGTAAGGTAATCCTGCATGTTAAGTCCAATGTAGTCTCCGGAAATCTGCTCGCACCAAGGCTGGCCGAAAGCGGTTGTACCCCTTCTGTTAGGAAGGATTACAATGTATCCCTGTGATGCCATAAGCCTGTAGTTCCATCTTGTAGAGAAACCCTGGCTGATTGTGCCCTGAGGGCCGCCAAGACACATCAGGATTGCAGGATATTTCTTGGTTTTGTCGAAATGAGGAGGATAAAGGATCCAAGTGTGCATCTTTTTGCCGTCAACTGTGGTCATCCATCTCTGCTCAACAAGCGGCTCGTCAAGTTTCTCCAAGGTTGCCTTGTTCTCTGCAGTAAGTTCTGCAAACTCGCCGGTCATAGGGTTTACAGTTACAATCTCAGCCGGACGCATCATGCAGGTGCTGGTAGTGATAAGCTGTTTTATCTCACCAATCTCGTCTGCTACAATTGAAACACCTCCAAAATCAAACAATGCCTCAGAAGAGGTGATTCTCCTTATGCCGTTTCCGTAAGAAACAGGAAGTGAACCTGTAACCTCGTTCCCTTCAATTGGAAGTCCAATAACCTTGTTTACATCCACAACGAACAATGCTGTAAGGGCATTCACACAAGAGTTGAAATAGATCTTGTCTGATTTAGGTGCCCAGGTGATAGCCTCAACATTGTATTTGTAGTCTGTAGTAAGCTCTTTCATGAACGGACGGAAATCCTTGCTGCCAAGGTTTGCAAGCACTTTGTCCATATCGGCTACAAAAAGCCTTCTCTTGTCGGCCTCATAGCCGTTGCGCTCCATGCTTATGAATGCAAGCTGTTTGCCGTCTGGAGAGAAAAGGGGCTCGGTATCGTAACCCATCATACCTGCAGTAAGGTTCTGGGTAGCGCCGGTCTCTACATTGTAAAGGTAAATGTCTGTATTTGTTGAGAATGCATAGTCTCTTCCTGCAAGTTTCCTGCATGAATATGCAATGTATTTTCCGTCTGGGCTCCATGAAAGCTGCTCCAAACCGCCGAACGGAAGGGTAGGGAGTTCAAATTTTGCTGTCTCACTCTCAGGGTTTGCAGTGTCGCCTGCAAGGATGTCTGTAGCCTCGCCAACCTTGTTTGCAGCAAAATCAGCAATGTAGGTATGGGGAACCTCCTCAACAAAGTGGTCCCAATGGCGGTACATCAAATCTGTATATGTTCTTCCCGACGATTTGTCCAGATCAGGGTATACATCGGTAGGTTTAACGGCAGCCTTCACACTCTTTACGAACATGATCCTGTTGCCTGCAGGGTAAAGCTCAAAGCCCTCAAAACCCTCACCTCCGGCAACCTCCGTCTCGGCAGCAAGTTTGCCACCCTCAAGGGTTGCGGTGTAAAGTTTGCCCCCTCTCATGTAAACAATCTGGCTGTCGCTTATCCAGCGGGCGTTTGACTCGCTCTTATGGGTGCTGGTAAGTTTAATGTTGTTTGAGCCGTCGAGGTTCATAAGGTAAAGCTCCCTGTTTCCCTTGTTCTGCTCAATGCTGGTGTAGCTTACTCCGTAAAGGATCTTTGAACCGTCGGGAGAAAGCTGTGGATCACTTACTTTGCCCAACTGGTGCATTATCTCAGGGGTGAAGTGGCCGTCAACCACTTTAATCTCCTGTTTGGTAATTATTGGCTCGCTGGCATCTGAACCGCCGCAGCCACATAGGGCAGCCGCCATAATCATAACTGGTATAAAATGTTTTTTCATATAGGTTCCGTTATTTTACAAGATCATATCCAAGGTCAATTCCTTTCTCTGTTGCAGGGCGGCCGTATTTCATCCATTTAGGCATAGGGGCTCCCTTAAGGTAGTGGTCAAAGAACTGGGAAAGTCTGATGCTCAAGTCTTTTGCATTTCTTCTCTCGCCTAGGTTGTGCTCCTCGTTGTTGTACTGGAGCAACCATGCAACCTTGCCGCAACGGCGAAGGGCTGTGAAGTACTCAATTCCCTGGTACCATGGAACGGCACCGTCCTTGTCATTGTGCATGATAAGTATAGGGGTAGTCACGTTTGGAACAAAGAACAGTGGAGAGTTCTCATAGTAAAGGTCGTAGCCGCTCCAAAGGTCTTTTCCAATACGGCTCTGGCCCTGCTCATACTGTACCTGACGGGTGATACCGCTGCCCCAGCGGATTCCTCCGTATGCACTGGTCATGTTTGATACAGGAGCACCTGCGCCTGCTGCCTTGAATTTGCCGGTCTGGGTTACCATGTATGCAACCTGGTAGCCTCCCCAGCTCTGGCCCTGGATAGCCATGTTTTCGCCGTCAATCCATGGGTATGTCTTCTCAAGCATCTCAACGCCAGGCATGATTGAACGCATTGCGCTCTGGCCTGGGTGACCGTCTTTGTAATAGATGTCCGGTACAAACACTACATAGCCGTTACTTACAAAGTAAGGGATGTTGATTACCGAACGGCTTGGTGCAGGGGTGCGTGAGTTGTATAGGGTCTCTGAGTTCTTCTCATAGAAATAGATCATTACAGGGTATTTCTTTGTAGAGTCAAAATCCTCAGGTTTGAAAAGGAGACCCTCGCAGAAGATGTCGTCTGCAGTCTGCCAGTTTACAAGCTCTACAGTACCCCAGTTGAACTCTCTCTGTCTAGGCTCAACATCTGTAATCTGTTTTTGGGTCTTGAAGTTGTCGGCAGTGATGAAGCCGTTGTTGCCCTCCTCAAAGTTGCCTCTTGCAAATACATACATGGCCTTCTTGCCTTTGCCTGGTTTAGAGTATGCAAGGTTCTTGTAGGTGTAAGGGCCCTCAACAAGTTTGGTTACAGAGTTTTTCTTCTTCTTGATGTCCTTTACAACATAACCGGTCTCTTTGGTTGTGAAGTTGAAAGTTGAGAAATATACAGGGTCTGAGCCGTTTATCTCCCTTACGCCGCCGATTGGGGATACGGTAATGTCGGGATCCTCAATAATGGCCTCAATTGTAAGTCTTGTATTGTTGTTGCGGCCGTAGCTCTCTGTAAACATCTTTGGAGCTGCAACCCCTTTAGGGTCAAACTGCCAGTAATCAAAACGGTCGTTGATAAGGAATGAGCTGTTGTCCTTCATCCATACAACCTGGCCATAAGGGCCTGCAAGGCTTGGAACATCGTGGTCCTCATCGTGGAAAGCAACGCCCAAAGCGGTGGTAAGGTCCTTTATCTCACCTGTTGCCATAGTGTACTGGAACCATTGCTTTGCAATCTTGTCGTAGAATACAACCCACTCGCCGTTTGGAGATGTAGACATTGCACCAAAGCAAGCCTTCTCCTTAACGAGTTTTCTCTCACCTGTCTTTACATTCAAAAGATATACATCTGTAAAGCGGCTGTAGTCCCACTGGCTCTGTACCCTGTAGGCTTTGTCATTGCCAATAAGAGCCCAGTCTGCCATCCTTTTGTTAGGGATATTCATTACAGGGACATCAAGGTCTCCCAGCTGTACAAATTTATCAGTTAGAGATGTGTTGATGTATGCGGTGTATGCCTGTCTTAGGTCTCTTGCCTTTCTCAACAGCTGCACTGGCTGAAGGTAATCCTCATGCCATGACCAGATGTCAAGCTGTGGCTGTTCAAACTCTACAAGTGAAGTGTCTTTCTCCCTTGGCCTTGGTGCTGTGCCAAAGAAAAGTCTGTTGCCGTCCTCGCTGAATGCAAGGGCGCCGTTCTCGCTCACAATCCAACCCTCCTGCAAACCTTCCATCTTGTTGTTTGCTGCAACTTTCAACTCTCCCTGCGGGATATCATAAAGGTATACCTCAATGTCTTTCTTGGCAGCCTTGGTGGTATCTGTGTTTGCGTAGAAAGCCAAAGTGTTGGTTTTGCTGAACAAAGGAAGCTTGATCTTTGAACCTTTAGGGCCGCTGATAACCTCCTTGCTCTCTCCTGTAGCCACGGTGTAAAGCATAAGGGCAGGTTTGGTAACGGTGTCCTTTTTCTCTGGCTCAACGATGTATGCCAAAAGGTCTCCATCCTCATTGAACTTGTACTGCGCAACATTCTTGAGGGTGTCAATCTTCATGGTGTTGATCTCCATTACATAAAGTTCCTTTACAGGAGTTTTCTTTGGTGCAGGTTTGCCTTCGGCTTTTCCCTCAGGCTTGCCCTGTGGCTTCTCACCCTTTGCAGCAGGCTTCTCCTTAGCTGGGGTAAGCTCAAATGCTATGTGGGAGTGGAGTTTGTCGGGAGTACCATGAGACTTGTAGTTTGCAAACTTCTCAATTGCTCCGGTCTTTACATCAATGATTGCCAGGGTGTCTTTTGGCATGTCATCTTTCTTTGCCTTCTTTATTTTGGCCTGTCTGGTCTGGCTGAACAAAGGCTTGATCTGTGCAATTACCTTGCTGCCGTCCTGGCTCAAGGTTGCGCGGGTACCTCTTGGCACCTCAATGTGCTGTCCTGTGCGGATGTTCTCAATTACAAGAAGTCCGTCACCCTCACCTGGAGTTACCATATACAGCAGGATATCTCCGTTCTGAGGAAGCGAATAGCCTCTCAGGGTTCTCCATGAATCATACACGGAATGGTCCAGTGCGGGCTTCTGTGCAGAAACTGACAATGCGGTGAAAAGCAATGCCAGCGCTAGTGTTAATCTCTTCATATTTGTGCAATTAAATTAATTTTTCAACTAAGTTTAATATTGGTTGGTAAAAATACACTATATTTGCGAGTTCGCAAAGAAAAAGAATTGTTAACTAAAAACACATATTTAAAGGTATGACTTATACTCACGAGGTTCAACACATGTGTGTTGTAAAAAAAGGTCCTAACCACGGACCAGCACCTATTCCTGAGGAGGGAAAATGGGTAAGAAGCAAAGAGATTAAAGACATTTCAGGTCTTACTCACGGTATTGGCTGGTGTGCTCCACAGCAGGGTGCATGCAAACTTACCCTTAACGTAAAAGAGGGTATTATCCAGGAGGCTTTGATTGAGACTATCGGTTGTTCAGGTATGACTCACTCGGCTGCTATGGCTGCTGAGATTCTTGCAGGCAAGACTCTTCTTGAGGCTTTGAACACAGACCTTGTTTGTGACGCTATCAATACTGCAATGAGAGAGCTTTTCCTACAGATCGTTTACGGACGTACACAGTCTGCATTCTCAGAGGGTGGCCTTCAGATTGGTGCAGGTCTTGAGGATTTGGGTAAAGGTCTAAGAAGCCAGGTAGGTACAATGTTCTCAACCAACGCTAAAGGTGTAAGATACCTTGAGATGGCTGAGGGTTACTGTACAAGAATGGCTCTTGACAAAGATGACCAGGTAATTGGCTACGAGTTTGTTCATATGGGCAAATTCATGGAGGAGATTAAGAAAGGTACAGACGCTAATGAGGCTTTGAAGAAAGTAACCGGTACTTATGGCCGCTTTACTGCTGAGCAAGGTGCTGTAAAACACATTGACCCACGTAACGAATAAGGAGGAAAGTAAAATGGCTATAAGAGAAGTAAAATTTGAGAGTCAGGACCGTAGAATGCCGCAGATTCTTGCTGCATTGAACGCAAACGGTATTAAGAGCATAGAGGAGGCTAACGAGATCTGCGAGCAGTATGGCCTTGATCCATACAAAACTTGCGAGGAGACTCAGCCAATCT
>JAGBTG010000032.1 GCA_017631435.1 Bacteroidales bacterium
AGATTAGCTCTACGTTGATAGTTACGTTATCACCAGGCATTACCATCTCTACACCCTCTGGAAGAAGAATCTCACCAGTTACATCCAAAGTACGGATGAAGAACTGAGGACGGTATTTGTTGTGGAAAGGAGTGTGACGACCACCCTCTTCTTTCTTCAATACGTAGATCTCAGCAGTGAAGTTCTTATGAGGAGTGATTGTGTTAGGTTTAGCGATAACCTGACCTCTCTTGATCTCTTTCTTGTCGATACCACGAAGAAGTAGACCTACGTTGTCACCAGCCTCACCCTGATCTAGAAGTTTACGGAACATCTCAACACCGGTAACAGTTGATTTCTTAGGCTCCTCGCCAAGACCGATGATCTGGATCTCCTCACCAACTTTGATAACGCCAGTCTCAATTCTACCAGTAGCTACAGTACCACGGCCAGTGATTGAGAATACGTCCTCAACAGGCATTAGGAATGGTTTCTCGTTGTCACGTGGAGGAAGTGGAACGTACTCATCAACAGCAGCCATAAGCTCCATTACTTTCTCCTCCCACTGTGGATCACCGTTAAGTGCACCTAGTGCAGAACCACGGATGATAGGAGTGTTGTCGCCGTCGAAGTTGTAGAATGAAAGAAGCTCTCTAACCTCCATCTCTACTAGGTCGATCATCTCAGGATCGTCAACGATATCAACTTTATTTAGGAATACAACGATTCTAGGAACGTTTACCTGACGAGCAAGTAGAATGTGCTCACGAGTCTGAGGCATAGGACCGTCAGTAGCAGCACAAACAAGGATAGCACCATCCATCTGAGCAGCACCAGTAACCATGTTCTTAACGTAGTCGGCGTGGCCTGGACAGTCTACGTGTGCATAGTGACGGTTAGCTGTCTGATACTCTACGTGAGCAGTGTTGATAGTGATACCGCGCTCTTTCTCCTCTGGAGCGTTGTCGATAGAGTCAAATGAACGAAGCTCTGAAAGACCTGCTTTAGCCAATACAGTTGTAATAGCAGCAGTTAGAGTAGTTTTACCGTGGTCAACGTGGCCAATAGTACCAATGTTAACGTGAGGTTTTTCCCTCTTAAAAGTTTCTTTTGCCATAATAAAAAATTTTTATAATTGAATATTTTACACACTTATAGAGCCGGTGACGAGATTTGAACTCGTGACCTCTTCCTTACCAAGGAAGCGCTCTACCCCTGAGCTACACTGGCTTTTAAAATATTTTGGAGCGGAAGACGAGGTTCGAACCCGCGACCCTCAGCTTGGAAGGCTGATGCTCTACCGACTGAGCTACTTCCGCATACAACTAGATACAAAAATAGTGGGGAGAGCAGGATTCGAACCTACGAAGGCGTGCGCCAGCAGATTTACAGTCTGCCCCAGTTGGCCACTTTGGTATCTCCCCATTATTTATATCTTTCAAAAAACTTGGAGCCGATGGAGGGATTCGAACCCCCGACCAGCTGATTACAAATCAGCTGCTCTGGCCAACTGAGCTACATCGGCAAAATGTCAATTTCCCACTTTGAGCGCCTCGTGAAGAGGTTTTCTTTTCGTTTGGGATTGCAAAGATATGTACTCTTTTTTAAACTACCAAATCTTTTAGCAAATTTTTTCAAAAAATTTTTCAGTTATTTTTCTGAAATAATGCTATTGTAAATATTATCAACATTATAGCCACATTCAGAAATTAATTCCTCCACAGTACCCTGTTCAACAAATTTATCGGGAATACCTAAAGAAATTACTTTTACTCCCCTTCCCAAGGATGCCACAAACTCAGAAACTGCACTTCCCAACCCTCCGTTTAGGGTACCATCTTCAACTGTAATTATGGTTTTGCACCTGTCGCAGGCGTATTTTACAAGATCAAAATCCAAAGGTTTGAGGAATCTCATGTTTATATGAAGAGGCTCCATCCCCTCCCCTCTTGCCTTTTCAACTGCTTTTGCCACCCTGTTTCCTGCAGTTCCCAAAGAAAGTACAGCAACACCGGCTCCCTGAGAAACCACAATACCCTTACCCGGTTCAATGAATTCAAACTCCTTCTCCCAATCAAGACCCTCACAGTTTCCACGCGGATACCTTATGGCAGTGGCGCCATACTCCGGACGCGTAGCTGAATACATCATGTTGCGCAACTCTATCTCATTCATCGGAGCCGCTATTGTAATATTTGGCACAGCCCTGAAATAGGCAAGGTCAAATGCCCCGTGATGTGTTGCACCGTCTTCTCCAACAATACCTCCCCTGTCGAGACAAAAGATAACCTTCAGATTCTGGAGTGCCACATCATGGATAATGCTGTCATATGCCCTCTGCATGAAGGTTGAATAAATGTTGCAGAACGGAAGCATCCCATTGGCAGCCAATCCTGCAGAGAATGTGACAGCATGCTGCTCGGCAATTCCCACATCATATGTCCTCTGGGGGAATGCCTCCATCATATATGTAAGGGAGCAGCCTGAAGCCATTGCCGGAGTAATCCCGACAATTTTGTCATTTGCCTCAGCCAACTCCACAAGAGTCTTTCCAAAAATGTCCTGATATCTCAACGGACCTCCGATGGAAACCTTCCTTTCACCTGTAACAACATCAAACTTGCCCGGAGCATGCCACACACTCGGATTTGCCTCTGCCGGCTTGTATCCTTTTCCTTTAACAGTACTTATATGCAACAGCTTTGGACCGTCTATATTCTTCAGATGCGCCAAGGTATTTACCAGTTCACCTATATCATTACCGTCAATGGTACCAAAATACCTGAATCCCAATCCCTGGAAAACTGAGCCGCTCTTCATGAATGCCAGCTTTGTGCTGAGCATGAACTTCTGTGCCAGCCTGCGCACCTTGCCGGTACCCAGTACACGCCACATGTTCTTCTTTACCTTATTATATATAGGTGAAACAGCAATCTTCACAAGATAATTGTGAAGCGCACCCACATTCTTGTCAATTGAGATCTGGTTGTCATTAAGGATTACCAGGATGTTTGACTTTAGCGCCCCTGCATTGTTCAAACCCTCAAAAGCAAGACCGCCTGTCATGGCCCCGTCTCCAATCACTGCAACCACATTGGTCTTCTCCCCTTTCATCCGGGCAGCCTCAGCAATACCCAGAGCTGCCGAAATTGAAACGGAAGTGTGTCCTGCGCCAAAAGCATCATACTCACTCTCCGCCATTTTAGGAAAACCGCTGATACCGTCCTTCTTCCTGTTCCCTACAAAAGCCTCCCTTCTGCCGGTAATTATCTTATGCGCATAAGCCTGATGCCCCACATCCCAAACAAGTTTGTCTTCTGGTGTGTCAAACACATAATGCAATGCCACAGCAAGCTCAACCGCTCCAAGACTCGATCCCAGATGTCCGGGATTGGTGGAGCAGCACCCAACCATGTACTCCCTTATCTCCCCGCAAAGGCGGGCAAGTTCCTCCATATTGAGTTTTCGAAGGTCTGCCGGTGAATTTATGTTGCCTAGTATATCCACAAAAATATCTCTGTAAAAACTGTGCCAAGTTACAACTTATTTACAAGAAGGTAAAATTTAATTTATTTGATACTTTTCCCTAAAATTGCTAACTTGCCGAATTATTTGGAGAAAACTGCAAACTAAAAAACAGAAAACTATAATGACAAAAACTCAAAAACTACTGAATGACAACGGTGTAGCACGTTGGAGCGCATTGGTGCTCATAGCACTTATGATGTTCTTCGCCTACATGTTCGTAGACGTATTGTCACCATTGTCAACCCTTCTGGAGACATCGAGAGGATGGTCTGCAGAGACATACGGAACTTTCTGCAGCTCAGAATACTTCCTTAACGTATTCGCATTCTTCCTGATTTTTGCAGGTATTATTCTCGACAAAATGGGAATCCGATTCACCGGAATCCTGTCGGGAGCAGTAATGGTAATTGGTGCATCAATCAAACTTTATGCTATTTCTGAGTGGTTTACCCCTGAGAGCGGCCTTTACCAGTTCCTTAACTCATTCTGGACAAGCTTCCCTGCTACAGCCAAACTTGCATCTGTAGGTTTCATGATCTTCGGTTGCGGTGTTGAGATGGCCGGTGTAACTGTTTCAAAAGCAATTGCAAAATGGTTCAAAGGCAAGGAGATGGCCCTTGCAATGGGCTTGGAGATGGCTATTGCACGTTTGGGTGTATTTGCCGTATTCCGTCTTTCACCATACCTTTCCACTTGGGCAAATGAGGCAATGCCTACAGTTGTAACCCCTGTGTTGTTCTGTACAATCCTTCTTGTTATAGGTCTTCTTACATATACTGTATTTACATTCATGGACAAGAAACTGGATGCACAGGCAGGTGTAAACGCATCTGAGGAGGCTGAGGAGCAGTTTAAGGTAAGTGATATAGGAATCCTTTTCACAAGCAAGACATTCCTTATTGTTTCCGGACTTTGCGTACTGTACTACTCGGCAATCTTCCCATTCCAGAAATTTGCTACCGGAATGCTTGAGGCAAACCTTAATATGCCTACAGAGCAGGCAGCAGGCCTTTTCTCATGGTTCCCTATAGGTGCAATGGTGCTTACCCCATTCCTTGGAGCATTCCTTGATAAAAAAGGTAAAGGTGCATCAATGCTTATCCTTGGCTCAATCCTAATGATTACCTGCCACCTTGTATTTGCACTGGTTCCACTTACAAAACCTATTGCATACGCTGCTATCATCCTTTTGGGAATCTCATTCTCACTTGTTCCTGCAGCACTTTGGCCATCTGTTCCAAAACTTGTGGAGGAGAGATATCTTGGTTCAGCATATTCAGTAATTTTCTGGATCCAGAACATAGGACTTATGGCATTCCCTATCATCATTGGATGGAGCCTTGACAAGACTGGCGGCTATACAGTTCCAATGCTTATCTTCTCATCACTTGGAGTATTTGCACTTATCCTTGGATTGTGGCTTAAAGTTGAGGACAAGAAGAAAGGTTATGGCCTTGAGTTGCCTAACATCAAATAAAGAGAAACAACTATTATTAATATTAACCAACAAATCACTTAAAATTTATGACTAACGCAGTAAAAACTCTGAAAGAGAGTAAGAGTGCATGTTGGATTGCATGGGCTTGCCTTGTAGTTCCAATGTTTGCGTCGTATTTCTTCGACGACATGTTCTCAACAATCTCACACATTTTCAAGAACCCTGAGGCCCTTGAGCTTGGCTGGAACACCATGGATTATGGTTTCTACGCCGGCGGTTACTCTTTCCTATGTGTATGGGGAGGTTTGATCGTTTGCGGTATGCTTCTTGACAAATGGGGTGTACGTGTTACAGGTTCTATCTTCGTTGGCCTTATGGCTGCCGGTGCTGCACTTGTATATGTAACAATTTCATCTCCTGCAATTGTAGCTACTGGAAATTCTCTTCCTATCGCTTATGTAGGCTGTATGCTATTCGGTCTTGGCAGTGAGATCGCAGGTGTTGCAGTAACCCGTTCTATTGCAAAATGGTTCAAAGGAAAATCTATGGCTTTAGCTATGGGTCTTCAGCTTGCAATTGCACGTTTGGGAACAGCTGCTGCCCTATTGCTTTCTCCAGTATTGGTAGCTGAGTCTGCAACTGGCACATACCCTCTAGATGTAACCAACAAACCTGCTTTCTGGGGTTTGATGCTTCTACTTCTAGGTTCTATCGTATGGGCTGTATTTGTAGCTATGGATGCCAAATTTGACAAAGAGCAGGGTACTTCAGACAAAGTTGTTACCGCTGAGGAGGACAAATTCAAGTTCTCTGACATCTTCAAGATTCTTGGCAACAAACACTACTTGCTTATCTCTCTTCTTTGCGTATTCTTCTATTGCTGTATCATTTCGTTCAAGAAATTTGCTACAGCTATCCTAATCCCTAGATTCGGTGCTGATGCTGCAAACTTTGAGCAGACTGCTTCAATGATGGTTTCTATGATTCCATTCTTTACAGTAGTGTTCACTCCATTGTTCGGTAGCCTTGTTGACAAGATTGGTAAAGCTACAACTTGGATGATTACAGGTTCTGTAATGGTATTCGCAGCTCACGTAATCATTGCTTTTGCTCCAGGTGAGGCAATTTTCGGTTATCTTGGTATCGCTATCCTTGGCGTAGGTTACTCACTTGTACCTGCAGCTATGTGGCCTTCAGTTCCAAAAATCGTTCCTGAGAAGAACCTTGGTACTGCTTACTCGCTAATCTACTGGATCCAGAACATGGGTATGATGGCTGTTCCAATGATTGTTGGACACATCCTCAAGACTTTCTCTGGTGTAGAGGCTGCTATTAACGCTGAGTATGTATTCATCATCTTGGGTATCGTAGCAATCACTGTTTCATTGTTGCTATACTTCTCTTCAAAGAAGAACCCTCAGTTGAAACTTGACGTTCCAAACAAAGAGAAATAATCTCTGATATCAGAGCAAAAAAAAAGAGGGCCTTCCGCCATAATGGAGGGTCCTTTTTTAATGCATCTTGCACAGCAGTGTCACAGAGGTCCTATAAAAAAAGTGCCCACTGGGACAACGTCCTAATGGGCACTTTATGAAATAGAGCGGTTTTTACATTTGTACAAAAAGGCCACCGGTATATGTTGCCATTCCTCTTCTCGACGAACTCAACTCAAGTGTAACTTTACCGTTAAGGAAGATTTTGAGGGATGCAAGGAACTTTTCCTTATCATAAGAACTCTCAAACTCAAAATTAAGCTTATAATAGCTTTTTTTCTCGTTATAGATACTCTCTACCTCAACAGGACAGTCAGTACAGGTAACTGAGATATTCTGCGATCCGTAGGTGTTTATTCTCGACGATCCCTGATACGGCAAATTACATGTAAACTTGTCATCAATAAGGGAAATTTTAATACCGTCGAGAGCAAGCCTTCCATAATCTGTTGCAACAGCTGTCATGTACATTACAAGATCTTTCTGGTACATCTTATATGAAACAGCCTGGGCAACCTTCAGTTCCTTCTCGCTCATCTTCTTCTCTCTCTTCTGCGCAAAAACGGGTCCCATTACAAAAAGGGATAATAGAATTAGCAATAAAGATTTTTTCATACCGTATAACATTTAACTTTATTGTGCTAAGATACAAAAAATACTAAAAAAAGAGGAGCCTTGCAGGCTCCTCTTAAAAATTGTGATTTTTCTATTATAGACCGTGGATCTGTACTTTATACCAACCATAATATGAGCCGTTCATGTTATAAACAGCATCAAACTGGATAATTGAACCCTTTGAGAACAAACCGTTCTGATCCAACTGATATAGAACATACTGAGGATCACCATCCAACATGAAGGTAACAAGACCAACACCTACATCAATAGTCTTTGAAGGGAATCTCAAAAGTGTGCTTGAAATACCGCTTACACCAACCATTGATGGTGAAGTGATGTTAAGAACTCCATTAACAATGTTGAACTCCAAATTTACACCTGAATCCAAAAGATTCTCAATCATGTAATAATTGTTGGTGTATTTTGCAATATGCAACTTGTACTGGAATCCATTACCCAAGTAGTTACCAACTACAAGAACTGAACCTTTCTCCTCATACTCCAAAGGCATCATACATGTTGCAGTAATTTTATTGCTGCCTGATGCTGCAACATAAGCAGCGTCAAAAGCAAGAGTAAATGTGTAGTTTACAGCTGGTTTAAGAGCTTCTGGATTGTATGACAATTTAAGTTCTGTAGTATACTCTCCCTCTGCAAAGTCAGCAGTATTCTTGCTAAGGCTGTAAATACCGTTTGGATCTGTTAGGGTAACAGGTACAGAAATTGCCTCTTTTGCAACACCTCTGTTTACCTTAACTACCAAATCCTGGCCCTCCAGGCTGTATGTAGCGCTGGCGCCCTCAAAAGTAACATTATAATTGTCTGGAGTATATGTCTTCTCCATCATCTCCTGGCTACAAGAAGTGATGCCGAATACAAGTGCCAATGCTCCTACTACAGACAATAGTTTCATTGATAATTTTTTCATCTCTAATCGTATTAAATATTAATAACCAGGATTCTGCTGCTCAGAAATCTGAGGGTTAGAGTCAATCTCAGCCTGTGGGATTGGCCACAACCATCTGAAGTTGCTGGCAGAACAGTTCATCAACTCTGTAAGCTCACTGCCCGCACCGGTAATGATATCAGTATTCTGTGCTGCACTTCTTACAAATCCCTCACCGTATCTCTTAAGGTCGTAGAAACGGAAGCCCTCACCGATAAGCTCTTTAACGCGCTCATCTTTGATAGCTTTCTTCAATACATCACCAGCAATAGCCTTGCCCTGGAAACCAAGAGTTCTCGCTGCTACAAGCTTGCTGTAGTAGTTATAAGCAGCCTCATCGTTACCAAGAGCTGAATAAGCCTCAGCTGCAATAAGGTACTGCTCAGCAATACGGAAAGGTTTGATTTTCTGGATATGGCTTGAAGTAGTAACTGTAGGATCCTGCAAACTTCTGTTACCAGGGAATTTGGTAAGGATTACAGCTTTACCGGTCAAACTCTGGTATGTAAGGGTATGCTCCTCAAACCAAACTGCACCTCTAATATCCTCGCCTGAATACATATCAATGATCCACTGCTCAGGGATGTAGTCTGGTGCATAGATACCGTTTGCATTCATGCTAACATAACCACCATCTATTGAACTTGGAACTGAACTTACTGCATAATCTGCATATAGCTGCATGATACACTCCTCACCGCTGTCGTTTGTCCAAAGCTCTGAGAAATCCTCTACAACTGCACTAACCTGCTCCTGTGCATTTGCAGCAGTAAGATCAACATTCTCAAACGAAATTAGAGGGTATTTGCCACCGTCAACCAATGAAGCAGCTTTTGTAGCAGCAGTCTGGTAGTCACCTTTATATAGGGCAACACGTGCCTGCATAGCAGTAACAGCATCAGTTGTAAGGAACATAGATGCTTTAGCACCTGCTACTGAAGCAAGTTTGGTTGCAGCCATACCTAGATATTTCTCAATGAACTCATAAGTCTCAGCAACTGTGCTTCTACCAGGATAAGTAGAATCATCAGAAGTTGGGTTATAAGTATCAACCAACATTACACCAAGAGCCTGAGGGTTTTTGGTGTAAGGCTCAGCAAACATTTTAACAAGCTCAAACATGGCAGCAGCTTTCATGAAGTAAGCCTCACCATAGTACATATCCATCTGAGCTTTCTCAGCATCAGTAAGCTCAATTTTCTCTGCAAGTTTATCCATCTCCTGGATAAGGAAGTTTGCAGAAGCATTTGTAAAGTAAGCATGACCCCATAGACCCTCTGCTAGAGACTCTGTAGAAGTCCACTGCCATTTGTGGTGAACACCACCACGGTTACCATAACCAGCACTGGCATGGAACAAGTCACTCATAAGCTCTCCACTGTAGATGTATGAGCCTGAGTACATACCTCTAAGTCTGATGTACAAATAGTTTCTCAACTTTGCTACATCATCTATGCTCTGAACGTCGTTTGAGTTCACAACGCCAGAAGGCATTTTCTCCAAGCTACAAGATGTAGCCAAAAGAATAACTGATAGTAATGTGAATATTAATTTTTTCATACTCTGTCAAAAATTAGAAGGTTAGCTCAACACCGAATGAGAACTGTTTTGAGTTAGGGTAGTTACCCAACTGTAGGTTAGAGTCAACCTCAGGGTCATAACCTGTGTACTCAGTAAATGTCAACAAGTTTCTACCGATTGCATATACTCTTGCACCTGTTAGGAATCCTGTTTTCTTCATCCAAGTCTTAGGAAGGTTGTAAGATACCTGCAAGTTTTTCAAACGTACGAATGAAGCATTCTCCAAAAGGTGAGTATCAAACTCAATTGCCTCACCTGCAGCAGGGATAGTTGTAATATCACCAGGTTTCTGCCACATGTTAAGCATTGCTGCACTCTGGTTCTGGTCAGCTGCAAAGTTTGAGTTCTCAATGAAGTATCTGGTATTTGAGATAGTCCATTTGCCAAATACACCTGAGAAGTTAGCACTTACTGAAAGGTTTTTCCATGCGAAATCCAACTGTAGACCAGCAGCAACTGGAGCATATCTCTGTTTGCCAGTAAATACTGCATCATCCTCGCTGAATACGTTGGTTACGTTATCGTCTTTATCCAACCATAGCTGTTTACCAGTTGCAGGGTCAACACCAATCCATCTTGTGTAGTAGAACTCACCAAGAGGTTTGCCTACCTGGTATTTGATACCTGTATTGGCAACTACGAACTCGTCTCTACCACCAAATAGTTTGGTAATCTCGTTCTTGTTGTAGTTGAATGTACCGCTAACGTTGAAAGTCATGTCTTTAGTGCTGATTACATTGAAGCCCAAAGTAACGTCAACACCTTTATTGTTCATGTTACCGATGTTACCCCAACCGCCTGAGAAACCAGTAGCGTATGAGTAAGGGATCTCCATCAACATGTCTTTTGTGTTCTTGTTATAAAGCTCAACCTCAACATCAACAAAGTCAAACAATCTTGCGTTGATACCGATGTTTGTAGACTCTACAGTCTCCCAAGTAAGGTCTGGGTTCTCTACCTGTGAAAGACCCCAAGTCTCTTTACCGTCATACTGTGAAGATGAACCGATAAGACCGTTAGCCAAGTACTCGCTGATACCTGAGTTACCTGTTGTACCGTATGATAGTCTCACGTTCAATTTGTTCAACCACTCAACGTCCTCTAGGAAACTCTCTCTCTTAGCATTCCAGTTTGCACCAACTGAGTAGAAATCAGCATATCTCTTGTTCTTACCGAACAATGAAGAACCGTCTTTACGGTAAGTAGCCTCAAAGAAGTACTTGTCGCTGAAGTCATAGTTCAAACGTGCAAAGTATGAGTTGTAAGCCTTCTCAGAGAATGAGTATGAAGGCTGCTCAAATTTTGTACCCTGGTTTACATTGTTTACACGGTTGTCAGACATACCGCTTGATTTAGCCTGGAAAGCCTCATACTGGTTGATGATAGACTCGTGACCAGCCAAAACAACAACGTTATGTTTCTCACCAATTGTGAATTTGTACTCTGCAGTGTTTGTAGAGGTTAGAGTATAATCTCTTGTAAAGTTCTCAGTTGCAGATGTAGTAAACAATTTTCTAGGATCTGTAAGAACTTTTGAAGATGCTCTGTAATCAAATGCCTCAATAGCCTGAGCTGCTCTGATAACAAGACCTTTGATTGGGGTAATCTCCTGGTAAGTGTTACCGTTCAATCTAACGTAGTCTTTAGTAAGCGGCTGCCATTTGATAAGATAGAAATAGTTGTAAAGACCCATATCCTCAATGTAATCCTGCTCTGCACCGAAACCAGTGAAGTTACCTGCGTTGTCAGTAAGGATATCATAAGGAACAGCGTATGGAAGTGACCAGTCAGCAATGTTCATAGGGTTGTACCATGAGTTACCAGTACCTGAATAACCTGCAGTTGAAGTCTCCTGGTAAGTTAGACCCAAGTTCAAACCAACTTTCAACCAATCAGTAACTTTAGAGTTGATGTTTGATCTTACACCGTATCTTGTAAGCATAGACTCTGGCTCAACACCTTTCTGGTCAAATGCACTGAATGATACGTAGTAGTCCATTTTCTCAGTTCTACCAGCAATTGAAAGGTCACCGCTTACAGTAGGAGCTGACTCGTTAAGAATCCATCCTCTCCAGTCGAAATTGAAGTCATTCTCAATACGGAATCTCTTCAACTCCTGGAACTGTGCATTTGTTTTCAAAGCAGGATCAATCATCTCTCTCAACTGGAAGTACTGCTCGGTGTTACACATCTCAGCAGGGTTGCTTGCTACTGATGATACACCGTACTGTGCACTTACTTTTACAGTTGGTTTCTCAGAAGCTCCTTTCTTAGTAGTGATGTAAACAACACCGTTAGCTGCACGTGAACCGTAAATAGCTGTAGATGAAGCATCTTTCAACACTGTGATGTTCTCAATATCGTTTGAGCTCAAAGTTGTAAATACTGATGAGCTAACTGGAGAACCATCAAGGATGAATAGAGGGGTGTTAGAAGCGTTGATTGAGTTAACACCACGAAGACGCATTGATACAGTTGCACTAGGCTCACCAGATGAGGTAAATACCTGCAAACCTGCTACCTGGCCCTGAAGAGCATCACCGGCACTTGCTACAGGTCTGTTCTGGAACACCTGTTTTTTAACTGTAGTTGCAGCACCAACTACTGAACTGATTTTCTTTGCGGAACCGTAACCAAGAACCACAACATCCTCTAGAAGAACTGCATCCTCCTCCATAACAACATTGATCTGGGCTTTGTTGTTGACAGGAACGGATACTGTCTTCATACCTACAAGGGAGAATACCAATGTTCCATTTGAAGGAACAGTGATTCCATAATTACCGTCTACGTCTGTAGAGGTACCATTTGTAGAACCTTGTAGTAATACGGTAACACCTGGTACAGGGTCACCATTCTGATCTGTAACAGTACCTTTAACAGCTATGTTCTGTGCCCAAGCAAAACTAACTGCCAATAATGAGAGTACTGTCAAGAAAAACTTTACTTTTCTCATAAAGGTTTTTTTTAAAGGTTAATATTTTTTTGATTTTTATAGGTTTCAATACCTAAATCTCCAATGTGGAGAATGTGCAAATATAAAAGATTACTTTTTAATTCCAAAAATTAAGTGGCGCATTATGAGCTCAAAAAACGGTTATTCCGTTTTAAAATGAAATTTAAAGTTTCAAATTAAAATTTGATTTTCAGTTATATTGTTAAATTTCTAATAGTTTACTCGCAAAACACCAATAAAAATAATAAATATAAACTTATATAATTGCTTTCATTTTGTAAGTTTTAACACATATCAAATGTGCCCAAATCTAACTTTTTTTTATACTTTTGTACGCAGATTGATGCAATTTATGATAGGTGTATACGATTCTGGAATAGGGGGCCTTTCAGTTTGGAAGGAATTGGTAAGGGTAATGCCACAAGAGAGATACATTTATGTCTCCGATGCCGGCCATTGCCCATATGGTCCCAAGCCCAGGGAGGAGATTCTCGCCAGGGCCAAAGCGGTTACGGAGTTCCTCATATCCAAAGGGGCCGAAATGGTTGTTGTTGCGTGCAATACAGCCACGGCGGCTGCCATAGAATATCTGAGGGGGCATTATTCCATCCCTTTTGTAGGAATGGAACCTGCCGTTAAACCGGCAGCAATAAATACCAGAACAGGAGCAATAGGGGTGCTGGCAACAAAAGGGACATTCAAGGGGGAACTTTACCTGCGCACCCTCCACAAGTTTGCATCAAATGCAAAAGTGATTGAGCAGATTGGGGAGGGTCTTGTTGAACTGGTGGAAAGCGGGGACACCCGTTCTCCCAAAGCCAGGGAGCTGGTAGGCAAATACGTAATCCCTATGATTGAGCAGGGGGTAGACCATATAGTGCTGGGATGCACCCACTACCCTTTCCTTGAAGAGACCATCAGGGAATTCACCTCAGACAATGTTACAATTGTCAATCCTGCACCTGCAGTTGCCAGAAGGGCTGCAGAGATACTGTCGGGAAGAAGGGAGACCTTACGTGAAAGGGGAATTGGATGCCCTGTGAAAAACTGTGGCCTGGAAAGCACCTTTGTAACTACAGGGGACAATCTGGAGATTCTCAAGAAAACTGTGAATGAGATTGCCCCAATGGATTTTGGAAAATTTGAATTTGAAAAAACAGAAATACCTTATGGCAAACTATAGCAAAGACAAGGTAATAAAGGAGATAACACCATTGTCAGAGAAGGATTTCTTCTATATTGCAGACCGTGTAAAAAGGGAATTCACCTACCCTATCCATTCACATTCAGATTACGAGCTGAACTTTACCGAGAACGCTGCCGGGGTAAAAAGGATTGTAGGTGACAGCGTAGAGGTAATTGGAGACTACGACCTTGTTCTGGTTTCCAGCAAAGAACTGGAGCACGTACTTGAGCAGCACGAGTGCAAAAGTCCAAAGATCAGGGAAATAACCATACAGTTTTCTCCCGACATCTTTGAACAGAACTTCACCAACAAGCAGCAGTTTGACTCCATAAGGAAAATGCTTGTAAAAGGGCAGAAAGGTATCGCATTCCCAATGTCTGCCATTATGAAGGTGTATCCTCTTCTCGACAGCCTTTCTATGGAGCAGGATTCCTTTTATGCTGTAATGAAGTTCTTTACAATCCTGTATGAGCTCTCCAAATGCAAGGAAGCAAAAACCCTCTCATCATCCCCTTTTGCCAGGATTGACACCCACTCGGAGAGCCGCAGGGTGCAGAATATACAGCAATATATAAATGAAAACTACAAGCAGGATATCCGCCTGCCGGTTCTGGCACAGATGGCCGGAATGTCGGCAGTGGCTTTCAGCCGTTTCTTCAAGGCAAGAACTGGAACAAGCCTCTCAGACTACATTATAGATGTAAGGCTTGGACATGCTTCACAGATGTTGGTGCAGAGCGGCACACCTGTAGCTGATATCTGCCTGGAATGCGGATTCAACAACCTGTCAAACTTCAACAGGATATTCAAGAAAAAGAAGGGGTGCTCACCTCAGGAGTACAGGAAACAGTTCAAGAAGAAAGATTTGTAGGGAACAACAATGAAGAGATTATTTCTATTTGCGGCGTTGGGGCTGCTAAGCCATCTTCCGGCAGCCGGCGCCGATACACTTTCATGCAGGATCCTTAAGGATAACAACTGGGCCTTCTATGGTACCGAAAGCCCAACAGTAAAGGTTTCACTTGGAAACGGCAGAAAAATTACAGAACAGTACAATATTAAATGTGAGATAAGGGATTTTTTGGGCTCGCCATTATATGACATTGCCCAGACAGGATCCGTAGCCCCTCTGGATTCGGCACAACTTTCGTTTACCTTCAAGGCGCTGCAGCCCGGGTTCTACAATGTGATGTTGTACAACCACGGAAGATTCCTGAACAGGGTGAATCTGGCCAAAGAACCGGAAAAATGCCCCAATGCCCTTCAGATGCACCTTAAGGAGAGAGGTGCTACGGAGGATTTCATGTATCTTGCCAATACAGTTGCCCTTCAGAGGAGGGATCTGCGACCTCAGTTTGCCATTATAAAAGACAAGCAACTGTCGGGAAAAGAGAAGAATGTATACAGATTTTCCATGGTTTCAAGAGGCAATGAGAGGGTGACCGGGTACTTTGCGGCACCTAAGGAGAAAAAGGAGCACCCGATGATAATCACGCTGGTTCCACTGGAGGAGAGATCTGCCAATCCTCTTGCAGACTTTACAGCACCATTTGAGAGTGCTGAGATGGTAATCTACCTCAAACAGAGGGGTTACAACGACGACGTGGTGAAAAACCTCCTTACAGATATGCTGCTTGCAATGGATTTTGCCTTCACCCGCGAGGAGATAAGGAAAACACAAGTTTATATACAGGGAAAAGGATTTGCTGCAGCCTGCGCAATGGTATCCAGTGCAATGGACGACAGGATAGCAGGTGCTTTTATGGAGTCTCCCAACGTATCGCTCCTTACAGCCTCCTACTCAATGGAATCCATCACAAACCATATAAAGGCCCCATTACTGCTGGGTACCGGTCTACAAAAGGATACATATTCTCTACAGGAAATATTTTCCCTATTCAACAGCATTAATGCTCCAAAAGAGTATTTTGTTATTCCCGACAGCCATGAGATCCCACGTTCACGATGGAAATATGTAAGGGACACCTTCATCCTGAGAATACAGGAGTAGAACATTCTACATGACTCGAGCCCATAAAGGCAAACATAAAAAGGCCGGCTTTGCAGCCGGCCTTTAGTATTGTATAGTGCAGTATTATTAGATAATACCCTGCTCCAACATAGCCTGAGCAACTTTCATGAAACCTGCAATGTTTGCACCTTTCACGTAGTCTACTCTACCATCCTCTAGCTGACCGAATTTAACGCAAGCCTCGTGGATGCTCTCCATGATGTAGTGAAGTTTAGCGTCAACCTCAGCACCTGACCAGCTGATGTGAGTAGCGTTCTGAGTCATCTCAAGACCTGAAGTAGCTACACCACCTGCGTTAACTGCTTTACCAGGAGCGAATAGGATCTTAGCATCCTGGAATGCTTTGATAGCCTCTGGAGTACAACCCATGTTAGAAACCTCGCAGCAGCACCATGTACCGTTAGCAAGAAGCTCTTTAGCGTCGTCACCGTTAAGCTCGTTCTGGAATGCACAAGGAAGAGCGATATCACATTTTACGCTCCAAGCTTTTTTACCTGCAGTAAATTTAGCAGCGCCTGGGAACTGGGTAGC
>JAGBTG010000033.1 GCA_017631435.1 Bacteroidales bacterium
CAGAGAGATGGCCAGGTGGAATGCTTACTAACTTCCCTACTATCCGTAAGGCTGTTAAGAAGATGAACACCATTGATAAAATGATTACAGACGGTACATTTGACTCACTTGCAAAGAGAGAGAAACTTCAGATTACCCGTCAGAGAGCTAAATTGGAGAAGAACCTTGGTTCTATTGCAGACCTTAACCGTCTCCCTTCTGCTCTATTTGTAGTTGACGTTCAGAAAGAGATGAACGCAGTTAAAGAGGCTAACCGCCTTAACATTCCGGTAATCGCTATGGTTGATACTTGTTGCGATCCTACCCCTATTGATTATGTAATTCCTGCAAATGATGATGCTGCCAAATCAATCGGCCTAGTAATGGATGCACTTTGTGGCGCTGTTGCTGAGGGTCTTGCTGAGAGAAAGCTTGAGAAGGAGAAAGAGAAAGAGGCATCTGCAGAGAAAGAGGGCGATGCACCGGTTAAAAAACTACGTTCTCGCAAGAACACTGCTTCTGCAGAGGAGAAAGCTGAGTAATTATTTTTAAATCCGAATTTTATCATGGAAATTAAAGCTTCAGATGTTGCAAAACTACGCCAGATGACCGGCGCAGGTATGATGGACTGTAAAAAAGCTCTAGTAGAGGCTGAAGGTGACTTCAACAGAGCTCAGGAGATCATCCGCGAGAAAGGTAAGCTAGTTGCAGCAAAACGTTCAGACAGAGAGACTACAGAGGGTAAAGTTGTAGCTCTTGTAAACGCTGACAATACCAAAGCTATCATTACAGCACTTGGTTGCGAGACTGACTTCGTTGCTAAGAACGCTGAGTTCCAGGAGTTGGCAAACAACATTGCAAATACAGCTCTTGCAAACTTCCCAGCTGACCTTGCAGGTTTGATGGCATGTTCATTCAACGGCCAGACTGTAGAGGACGCTATCACTCAGCAGACAGGTAAGAGCGGTGAGAAACACGCTATTCCTTTCTACGCTAGCATTGAGGCTCCATTCATCGCTTCTTATATGCACGTTATCAACGGTAAGCTTGCTGCTATCGTTGGTTTCAACAAAGAGGTTCCAGCTGAGGTTGGTAAAGGTCTTGCTATGCAGGTTGCTTCTATGAACCCAGTTGCTCTTGATGCTGAGTCTGTTCCACAGGAGGTTATCAACAACGAGCTTACAGTTGCAGTTGAGAAAACCAAAGAGGAGATCGTTCTTAAAGCAGTTGAGGCTGCACTTAAGAAAGCAGGCATCAACCCAGCTCACGTAGACAGCGAGGACCACATTGAGTCAAACATGGCTAAAGGTTGGATTTCTGAGGAGGATGCAGCTAAAGCACGTGAGATCAAAGCTACAGTTTCTGCAGAGAAAACTGCTGGTCTTGGCGCTGAGGAGGCTAAAATCCAGAACATCGCTAAAGGTAGACTTGGCAAGTTCTTCAAAGAGAACACTCTTCTTGAGCAGGCTTACCAGATGGGTGATGGCAAGCAGTCTGTTAAAGATTTCTTGGCTTCAGTAGACAAAGATGTTAAAGTTGTTGCATTCAAGAGATTCTCTCTTAACGACTAATTTTAACACCAATATAAAAAAGAAGATGTCCATGAAAATGGGCATCTTTTTTTTTATTACAGCTCCAACTGTATTTTCACTGATTCCTCGTGGATTGCTTTCATTATGGCAAACACAAACTCTTTATCCAGGTTCATGGCCTCCCCCATTCGGGCACGTTTCTCCAGGATCTCGTTGTAACGTCCTGTCTGGAGTACAGGCATATTGTTCTCTTTCTTGTACATTCCAATCTCCCTTGAGATTCTGTTTCTTCTTGCCAGAATGGTAAGCAGTTGCTCGTCTATCTCATCAATCTGTTTACGCAATACAGAGATATTCTCTGTTGTCTGTCCGTTCTCTTTCAACACAAGTGTTTTTAGGGTAAGATCCAGGATTTGTGGGGTAATCTGCTGATTGGCATCACTCAATGCTTCGTCGGGATTACAATGCGACTCTATCATAAGGCCGTCAAACTTCAGGTCCATTGCCTGCTGTGAGATTGGGGCTATCAGCTCCCTCTTGCCCCCAATGTGGCTTGGGTCGCAAAACATTGTAATGTTGGGATAACGGCGGCGGAGTTCAATTGGTATATGCCACAACGGAAGGTTGCGGTAAATCTTCTGGTCATATGTGCTGAACCCACGCAAAATTACACCTACATTGCTCACCCCTGCATTCACAAGACGCTCAAGGGCCCCTATCCAAAGCTCAAGATCGGGGTTTACAGGGTTCTTTACCAGTACCGGAATATCTGTACCTCTAAGGGCATCTGCCAACTCCTGCATTGCAAACGGATTGGCAGCCGTACGTGCCCCAATCCACAGTATATCCATTCCGGCCTGAATTGCCTCATCTACATGCATTGCAGTAGCCACCTCTGTTGCAACAAGCATGCCTGTTGTCTGCTTCACCTCTTTCAGCCAAGAGAGTCCAACAGTCCCAACCCCCTCAAAACCACCCGGTTTGGTTCGTGGCTTCCATATACCTGCCCTAAAAATCTTCACACCTTTCTCCGCCAATTGCACTGCTGTTTCCAACACCTGTCCACGGCTCTCAGCACTACAAGGCCCTGCAATGATTATTGGACATGCATCCACCTCCATTCCCGGTAAGACCAATCTGTTGATTTCCATATCTCAAAATTTTAATCCCGACAATAAATTTATGTATTTTACCTCAACATCCAAAGAATTTAAGTTTTTTTAATACAGATTATAATTTATAAATTTGTTAGTTCATCAACCAGGGAGCAAATGAAAAGCACAATCCATATAAACGGGAATCTTAATGGATTACAGGATCTGCAGCCGGCAACCGGCAATGTATATGTAATAATTGACAAGAACTTGCAGCATCTTGCAGTACATTTCAAGCAATTCCCAATAATTATTTTTGAGGGAGGAGAAAACAACAAGCTTCTGGAGAATGTTTCGTCCCTTGCCTCATCCCTTCTTGAGGCAGGAGCCGACAGGGATGCCCTTATAATAGGTGTTGGAGGAGGCATTACAACAGACATTACCGGCTTTACCGCATCCATATATAAACGGGGGGTGAAGTTTGCGTTTGTTCCAACTACCCTCCTTGCCCAGGTTGATGCATCCATTGGAGGGAAGAATGGCGTGAACCTCCACTCATACAAGAACATCCTGGGAACAATCAGCCAGCCTGAGTGGGTCTTCATCTGCCCCGAGCTCCTTAGAACCCTCCCGGAGGATGAGTTCAAGGCCGGCATTGCAGAGGTGCTGAAGACATTTATTCTGTTTGACAAGCAGATGTACACCGCGGCTGTGGAATATTTCTCGCAAGTTGCACAGAAATACTGCAACCGGGAGGACAAAAACACAACTTACGGAGAAATTGCAGTGGAGCACAACCTTGAACTCCTCACACAGATAATAGGGAAATGCGCCAGGTACAAAAGCGGAGTTGTGGAGAGGGATGAGTTTGAAAAAGGGGAACGGAGGCTCCTTAATTTGGGCCACACTTTTGCCCACTCAATTGAAAAGTTTACCCAAGGGAAGATCTCCCACGGATATGCAGTAAGCATTGGAATGGTAATTGCCGCCAAAATTGCACAGGCAATGGGTTTAGCCCAACATGGATTTCCGGAGAAACTTGCGCAGGACTTGCGCAGCTGCGCCCTTCCGGCACTGCTTGGAGAGCATCCGGCAACCGCACACCTTACAATGGGAGAACTTGCCGGGGCCATCACAAAAGACAAAAAAGTACACGGCAGCAACATCCACTTCATCCTTCCAAAAGGGCTGGAAGATGTAGAGGATATACTGGTTCCAATAACAGAGATCAACAATATAGCAGATGATTTGCGTTAGTATTCAGGAAAAGGATTTTGCCAGATGCAAGGAGATTGTATCGGGCTGCAGCATGGCTGAGATAAGGGGCGATCTGTGCAACTTCACAACAGCCCAGACCGAGGAACTGGTGAGTTCCCACCCCAACCTCCTCTACACCCACAGGATAGCCGGCAGCTCCCTTGAAAAAGCCTACACGCAAATGACCGCTGCCATAAAGAAAGGGGTAAAATATGTAGATGTGGAGATTGAGGCCCCCGTAGATTACCTTGAGATGATAAAATCATTCGCCAGGGTAAACGGTTGCGCCCTTATAATCTCCTACCACAATTTTGAGGGAACACAATCCCTTGAGGAGCTCCAGACCATATATGACATCTGCCGCCGCAAAGGGGCCGACATTGTAAAGATAGTGACCACAGCCCATAACATATCAGATGCCAGCAGGGTGATGCAACTGTACAATTACCACAAATCTGACAAGGATCTTGTTCCCGACAACTATATGCAGCGCGGAGAGGAATCAGGCTCCTTGAGCAACAGCTTTGGAGAAGACCAGGCCTCCCTTGTGGCATTCTGTATGGGAGAGGCAGGAAAGTTCACCAGACACCTTTGCCTTGAATTGGGAGCTCCATATACATACGCGGCACTGGATGCTGAAAGCTGCACAGCACCGGGACAATATACCAAGGAAGAGATGGAGAAACTTCTGGCAGCTGAAAACTACAATTTCATTACCCCAAAAGCTTCTGAAACGATATTTGCAGCAGAGTTTCCACAAGTGGAGATTCCATGCTCAAAAAGCATGGCCCAAAGGGCAATTCTGGCAGCAGCCCTGGCAGAGGGGACAACTGTACTTGAGAATGTTGAGCCTTGCAACGATATCCTTGGAGCAATTGAAGCTGTTAAGGCACTTGGAGCAGAAGTTTCCGTTAATGGCACCACCCTTACAATAAAAAGCGGTGGTACTGCATCATTCAACAACATATCTGAAATTACTGTTGGTGAAAGCGGCCTGCTTACCCGCCTTCTTATCCCTATGGCTGCAATGCTTTCTGCTGCAGGCAGTAAAATTGCCATAACCGGGCATGGAAGCATCCTGGGGCGCAACCTGCAGGAATCTGCCAATGCAGTTGAAGCTGCAGGTGCAGTCTGCCGCACCAACAACGGACACCTTCCATTCTGCATAAGCGGGGGAATAAAGAGCCGTGAGATTGCATTCTCCGGCAAGGAGAGTTCCCAGATTGTATCGGGATTCCTCATGACCCTTCCACTCATGCAGGAGGACTCTACCCTTACAGTCACCAGCCCTTCCAGTCTTCCATACATAGATCTCACCATAAAGGTGATGAAGGCGTTTGGTGTTGAAGTTGCCATAGAGGTTCATTTACCTGAGAAAATGATTTTTAAGCTGTCGGGAAGACAAAAATACAGCCCTGCAAGGATGTATATGGACTCTGACTGGAGCTCTGCTGCCAACTTTGCCGTTGCAGGGGCCCTTACCGGAGGCGTTGTGCTTAAGAATATGCCTCTGGGAAATGCGCAGGCTGACGAGTATATCCTCACACTGCTTGAGCTGTTGGGCTATGGAGTGGAGAAGGCTGCTACGGGAGAGCTGTATGACATAACGGTATCACCGGCACAAGGCAAATGGGTAAAAGGGGAGTTCAACCTCACCCACTGTCCGGATCTTTTCCCGATGGCTGTAGTGCTGGCCTGCAATACCCCTGGAGAGATTGTCTTTAAGGGAGTGGAAAGGCTCGCGCAGAAAGAGAGCAACAGGGGGGAGTCCATTTTCTGCGAACTTGCAAAACTTGGCTACAATATCCGTATTGAGGGGGATAAGATGTATCTTTGTGGAAAGAGGGGGAGGAAAGCAGATGCTCCGGTACTGGGATGCAGCCACAACGACCACCGCATAGCAATGGCCCTTTATATTGCCTCGTTGGTGGAAGAGTACCCTGTACTAGCAGATGAAATAAAATGTATTGACAAATCATTTCCTTCTTTTATTGGAAGGTTAAAAAGATAAGCAAAATGAACAGCTACGGAGAGAAATTCAGGATCTCAATGTTTGGAGAATCGCACGGAGAACTTATTGGCGTTGTAATGGACGGTGTGCCTGCCGGAATTCCTTTGTGTGAAGAGGATTTCCTTGCAGACTTGGACAGACGCAGAAGCGGCTCAAAAGGGACCACTCCCCGCACGGAAAGCGACACACCACATATTGTGAGCGGCGTTGTTGAGGGGCATACTACCGGAGCCCCACTTACCGTAGTGTTCAGAAACGAAAATACTGTCTCAAAGGACTACTCCGCTTTCAGGGATTGCCCCCGTCCGGGGCATGCAGACTTTACCGCATCAGTAAAGCATAATGGGTTCAATGATATAAGGGGTGGAGGGCATTTCTCCGGAAGACTTACCCTCACATTGGTTGCAGCTGGTGTTGTGGCCAAAAAGATTGCTTCCGGCGTTACTTTCAGCGCTTCCATTACCCAGATTGCAGGTGTTTCAGATTCAGCCCAGTGGGAGAACATCCTTGATGCAGCCATAGCTGAAGGGGATTCCGTAGGGGGCATTGTGGAGTGTGTGTGCGCGGGAGTTCCAGCAGGATTGGGAGAGCCGTTCTTTGATTCCCTTGAGTCTGATATTGCGCATCTTGCGTTCTCAATTCCAGGAGTGAGGGGAATAGAGTTTGGGGACGGATTTGCAGCCGCGGCAATGAAGGGAAGCGGGCACAATGACTGTTTCGTTGACGCCCATGGGCATACAGCCACAAACGGTGCCGGCGGCATAAACGGTGGAATAAGCAACGGCAACCCCGTTGTATTCAGGATTGCCGTCAAGCCTGTTTCAAGTATTTCCAAAATTCAGAATACTTTCAATTTCAAGACCGGAAAGGTAGAGGAGTTCTCTGTAAAGGGAAGGCATGATGCCTGCATTGCCCTACGCTGTCCGGTAATAGTTGAGGCAATAGCTGCAATAGCCATTGCCCAACATATTCTTTAATTACTCAACAATTGAGCCAGCTACGATATTGGCTACCAAAGCTCTTAGTCTTGCCACGCTGCCTTTGTCTGCAGGGTGAACTCTATGAGCCAACAGGATAACTGCAGTTTTAGATACAGGGTCAACAATGAATGAAGTACCTGTGTAACCTGTATGTCCGAAAGTTCTGGTCTTGTGGAAAAGATTGCCCTGGTTTGAGTTGTAGTCTGAGTAGTTGTCCCAACCAAGTGAACGTCCAAGGTGCTCAAAGCCTGCAGGAACCTGAGTCATTACATCTACAGTGTTTTTACCCAATACCTGAATACCATTGTAGTTGCCGCCGTTCATCAAAGCAGCAGCAAGAACTGCCAAATCCTCAGCGCAAGAGAATACACCTGCGTTACCTGAGTTGCCGTGGTTCATTACGCGTGCAAGAGGGTCGTGAACCTCACCCAAGAAGCACTCGCCGTCAGGTTTTTTCTCTGTAGGAGCAACTCTTGGCATAAGCTCAGGCTTGTTTTTAGGCATATATGTAGTGCTGGTCATACCAAGTACATCAAAGATGTTTTTCTGTGCATACTCAGCCAATGTCATACCTGTAATGTTCTGCAATACATTCTGCAAAGTGATGAAGTTCAAACAGCTGTACTCAAATTTGGTGGTAGGAAGATGTTTTCTCTTCATTGTACAGATATAGCTCATAAGGCTGTCGGGATCAGCAACACCTTTGTCCTTGATTACAACCTCCGGTGACACATATGAAGGAAGTCCGCTTGAGTGGGTAAGTACATCAATCATTCTGATATTTGTTTTCTTGCCTGTCTCAGGATCCTCGTATGGCTGGAAACCAGGGATATACATGTCAACTCTATCAGTAAGTCTGAATCCGCCGCTCTCCATAAGGTGATTCATACTCATTGCTGTACCTACAACTTTACTGCATGAAGCAAGGTCAAAAATTACATCCTCTGTCATTGGCACAACCTCAGGATACACACTCTTGTTACCGTAAGCCTTGATATAAGCCATTTTACCGTCCCTTACAACTGCAAGCACAGCACCAGGGATCTCCTTTTTCTCAATTGATGCATTGATCACATCATCCACCTTTGAAAGACGGTTTGCATCCATACCCACCTGAGCAGGATTTACCCTCTCCAATCTTGTTGTACCGTCTGCCTTGCCTGTAGAAGCAGAAGGGGTACATGCACATAGCATTAGAGCCAAAGTTGCAGTAAGAACTGCAGACACTTTAAATAATCTCTTCATAATTTATACAGTTTTTAATAGTTGTCCATTTGGATGCTAAAGGTACGGAAAAAACTTGAACCTCCTTACAGTGAGGCAAAAAATGTAACCAGAAACGGCACCGAAAAATCTACCAGCACCCCGTGGAATATTGAGACAAATGCCATCTCCTTGCCGCAAGCTGCCGTAATGACCGGAAGAGTTGAATCCATACTTGTAGCACCGCCGGTTGAAATTGGTGCCAGCCGGCCAAAGACTTTCCTTATTGCAGGGGCAAAAAGCAATGTGATTATCTCTCTCATGATATTTGCCATAAGGGCTATGGTACCCAGTTGAGCCGCCAATACCGCCCCCATCTGCAGCTCCTTTATCTGCGTTATCAGCACCGACGATAGCGAGTAATAACCGAATCCCGCCCCTACTGCCATACAATCTGCCAGGCGCATCTCTCCT
Source organism: Bacteroidales bacterium (assembly GCA_017631435.1). Lineage (GTDB taxonomy): Bacteria > Bacteroidota > Bacteroidia > Bacteroidales > UBA932 > Egerieousia. The sequence goes on from JAGBTG010000033.1 coordinate 8,531, forward strand.
ATCACCGGATTCACCGCCGCCACCGCCACCAGAGTTCCCACTATGGTTCCTGCCGGCAACAGAAAAAGTTTTGGGCTGAGCGAGGTGAGCATCTCCTTTAACCTGCTGTCACACCCAATACTCATCCCCACCTGCACCATAAGCGCATAGAGCACATACATTGAAATCTCCCCGCTGCACAACTGTCCCGGCACTATCCCCGTAACTCCGCAGACACACCCCACAGCAAAAAATCCTGCAGTTATGAATCCCGCGGCATACCTTACAATTTCAGAAAGGGTATTTTTTCTTCCCGACAGTTTTGTGTTGCCAGTTTGTGCTTTTTCCACGCTGCAGTTTTCTTTATTTGCAGATTGAGGGGGTGCGGCCTGATGCTCCATAGTGTGCTGCCGTTGTGCACTATGATGCTCTGGAATGGCCCTGGTACTGTCGGGAAAATGATTGCTCCCTTTGAATACCCATCTTGAGAGCCCCCATGCCGCCACACAGCTTCCAAGAGAACCAGCCACCGCTATAATCAGCGCCTTGATTCCCAATGTATCCAGATTATTCACCACCTGCTCATTGGCACCCACCTGCAACCCAAAAAAGAACAGTAGCAGGTATATGGTCCAAGATATGGTCTGCTGCAGGTGCTGCAATGCCTTTACCCGGCGCAACAGGTAACCCAATGCAATGCCGGTGAAAGTGATTGTGAGAACTTTGAACATATTTTGCGGGTTGTGGTGATTTGTTTTTAGTGATTTTGGGTAATCTTTGGTGACCTTGGTGCTCTTTGGTGATTTTTTGTGCTTGTGGTGCTTGAGGTTTTTTGGGCGTTTTTTCGTGACTAAATTATACAAAAATAGTATTTATACTGCTAGAGGCAAAACTCTTATTGGACGAAGTTGCGACTGAGGTAATGCAGGATATGGGGAGCTTATCGGGAGGATATGGAAGGATATGGGAGGATATGGGAGAATATGGGGAAGACGCAGATGGTTCGTAAGAAATGAATAAAATGCCTATGAGCAAAAAATGGCTATAATTTGCACACAAATACCCTGCTATGCGCAATATAACGCCATAAATTGCACAATCCATCCTTAAAATGACACCTATGTGCAGAAATCAAGCTTTTTTTGCACAATGAACTTCCACTATGTTCAAAATAAGGGGATATTTTGCGCACACTTTTTTAATTGACATTACATATGGTGGATTCGGAAGATATCTATACCAAAATTACCATAAATCAACACCAGGAAGCCAACGGTCCAGCATCCCATCAACCACCACATTCGTCCACCCGCATAAAAAAAGAGGAATCGTTACCGATTCCTCTTTCTTGCTATAGGGTAATAGAATTACTCTTGAGTTCTTTTAGCACGTGGTTTGCCACCTTTGCGGTTGTCTCTTCTGCCTCTGTTACCGCCTCTGTTGTTGCCCTGGTTGTTCTGAGCACCTGCGTTAGCGTTAACACCTGCGTTAGGAGTAAGATCTCTCTTACCGTAAACCTCACCGTTGCAAACCCATACTTTGATACCTAGTACACCAACTTTAGTGTGAGCCTCAGCTAGTGCGTAGTCGATATCAGCACGGAAAGTGTGAAGTGGAGTTCTACCCTCTTTGTAAAGCTCTGAACGAGCCATCTCAGCGCCACCAAGACGACCGCTGATAAGTACTTTGATACCCTCAGCACCCATTCTCATAGTAGTAGAGATAGCCATTTTGATAGCTCTACGGTATGAAACTCTACCCTCAACCTGTCTTGCGATGTTGTTGGCAATGATATTTGCATCAACCTCAGGACGTTTAACCTCAAAGATGTTGATCTGAACCTCTTTGTTAGAGATCTTCTTCAACTCCTCTTTTAGTTTGTCAACCTCCTGACCGCCTTTACCGATGATAACACCAGGTCTTGCAGTGTGGATAGTTACTGTGATTAGTTTAAGTGTTCTCTCAATAACGATTTTTGAAAGACTTGCTTTTGCAAGACGAGCGTTAAGATACTCACGGATTTTAGTATCCTCTAGGATCTTTGCAGCATAGTCTTTTCCACCGTACCAGTTAGAGTCCCAGCCACGGATAACACCAAGTCTGTTGCTTATTGGATTAGTTTTCTGTCCCATGATTATTTCTCCTCTGATTTAACGGCTTTTTTATCCAAAATGATAGTAACGTGGTTAGAACGTTTTCTGATTCTAGCAGCTCTACCCTGAGG
>JAGBTG010000034.1 GCA_017631435.1 Bacteroidales bacterium
CATCATCCAAACAAGCATCATACCTGTTGGCAATAATGGCATCACACTGCCCATTAAAAGCCTCAATATCATTCACCACCATGCTGCCAAAGAAAGTAGTACCATCCTCAAGCGTAGGCTCATAAATAACCACCTTGGCTCCCTTAGCCTTAATACGCTTCATTACACCCTGGATTGCACTCTGGCGGAAATTATCCGAATTCGCCTTCATTGTCAAACGATACACACCCACAACAACCTCATGCTCAGAAGCCGCACCAAACTCATTATTAGAAGAATAATTATAATACCCCGCCTTGGCAAGCACCTGATCCGCAATAAAATCCTTACGGGTACGGTTACTCTCCACAATAGCGCTCATCATATTCTGAGGCACATTATCATAATTGGCAAGCAACTGCTTGGTATCCTTAGGCAAACAATATCCACCATAGCCAAATGAAGGATTGTTATAATGAGTACCAATCCTCGGATCCAAACCAATACCGTTAATGATAGCCTGCGGATCCAATCCCTTCACCTCTGCATAAGTATCCAACTCATTAAAATAAGAGACCCTAAGCGCCAGATAAGTATTGGCAAACAACTTCACAGCCTCAGCCTCCTTCAACCCCATAAACAACACAGGCACATCCTCCTTAATGGCACCCTCCTGCAACAAAGCAGCAAACTTGTGGGCAGCCTCCTCAAGGTTATTGTTATCGGGATGACCAACTATTATTCTCGACGGATACAAATTGTCATACAATGCCTGACTCTCCCTCAAAAACTCCGGCGAGAACAAAATGTTATCAAAACCCAACTTCTCCCTTACACCACTTGCAAATCCCACCGGCACAGTACTCTTAATCACCACCACTGCCCCGGGATTAACCTTCATCACCTTCCCAATCACATCCTCAACAGAAGAAGTATCAAAGAAATTCTTATGTGAATCATAATTGGTAGGAGTAGCAATCACCACAAACTCAGCCTCCCTATACGCCATTTCGGCATCCAGCGTAGCCACAAGATCCAACTCCTTCTGCGCAAAAAAACGCTCAATCCACTCATCCCTTATAGGACACACCCTCCTATTAATCTTCTCAACCTTCTCAGCCACAACATCCACCGCCACAACACTATTATGCTGCGCCAACAGACAAGCCATAGAAAGCCCCACATAACCCGTACCAGCAACTGCAATCTTCATAAAACTCAAAATTTTATAACTTTTAAATACTCATACAAAAATATTGGAAACGAATTTAAAATGGAAACACTTTCATTCATATTCACAAATTTATCAAGCTGAGATTTAAAAATAGGAATCTGACCTACAGAAAATTTATCGTCTGGCATTGCATTGATTCCCCAAACTAGAAAATTAGCTTTACATACATTCATTTTCACCAAGTGATTCCAATTATCCTTAATAAAGGAATATCTCTCTTTCCTAGGCTTCTCATTTTCCTTCAACACAATATAATCCAAATTATCATAACGGCAAAAATCCTTGGCCATCTTTTTAAAATTACTGCAATCACTCCTATGCACTGTATAATTGACATAATCTGAATCAGGCAACTCCTTAGTATACCTTATAGACTCTACCATAGGATAATTAATGTACAGTTTACCATTTTCAGTCTCCTCATCAAACTTCTCCAGCATAGCTTGTAAACGTTCATTTATCTCTCCCAAAGACAACTGAGAATTCTGAAAATCATAATCAAAAAACAAAAAAACTTCTGAAATATCAGAACTTCTTATTCCCGACAAAGTATTATCTCCCCTTTTTAAGAGATATTCCTTTAACACATCCACTACAGAACAATCATCCTCATAAGAAAGCATCAACTGGTACAATTCATAAATATTATTCCCGAACGAACAAATAATATTATTTTGCTTCTTAAAAAACATCCGTTCCAAAGTCCTGAACAACAATGGTTCTCTCTCCTCCCCTTCAAACACAAACAGAATCATAAATCAAAAGCTCCTCCCCTGTACAATTTCTCCAAATTATGACCTAAACGCAATTCTTTATCCGTAATATTACAAAGCGAATCAATCTTATTATTATTCATAATAAAAAAGCAATCTGGACGCAACAAGTCATTAGAAAGCAAGAATGTATCATGAGTAGTCAAAAACAACTGATTCGTCCCTTCAAACAAACGCTTGCAAATTTTATATGACAACTCCTGATGATAAAACGCATCAAACTCATCAATAAACACGAAAGATGCATTCACCATCTCTTTCAGCCAATAATACTGAAGCTCCAAATTAACAGTACCGGTAGAAGCAACAAGCATAAAAGGGATTCTAACGTCTCCAAAAATACAATACAGCACATTATCCCCGGGCACAGGAAGAGCAAATCTAAAATCCTGGCCGCTTATTTCCTTTAAGAACTTCTCAAAATCATCAATAAGGCCATTATTAATGATGTACTCCTCAATATTTCCCCCGCCCTCTTTAAAACCAATAAACTCCCTATTATCCAAACTTCTAAAGAACAACATATTCTCTACGAAATCCCTCAACTTTAAAAGAACATGATCCTTTGCCAAAGGCACAGATCCAAGCAAATAATTAACAATTGAAATATTATTTGCACCTTGCTTGATATTCTCAATAGCAATATCAGTAAGAGAAAACTCATCTGACAACCTTAAAGATTGTGCATCTTTATAAAGCATCTCCTTACCATTCAATAAAAGCTCCTCAGAAACAAGCACCCCCTTAAAATCTCTTGAAACCTTAGCATAACGATATAAAACCAACTCTTCTCCAAACTTGAAACTATACTCAAACTCTACAGGAGCCATGTGATTATATGCAGAAGCATAATTAACATAATAATCATGCTTCTTCCATTTATGCGAAAGATGATTTGCTATATCAAAAATAGAAAGTCCAAAATTTGATTTACCACTACCATTAAAACCATAAATGATACCATTTTTTACAATACCATTTTTAATGGCATTCTGGTTAAACGCATAAGAACTGGGGGCCGATAAATCCCATTCAATTTTATCTACAAACCCTCTATAATTCTTAACAGAAAATTTAGTCAACATACCCTAAATGATTAGTTCACCGCAAATTTAAATAAAAATTCCTACCCGTAAAAAAATTACGGCATAAAATTAACACATCCCGCAACCTCATCCCGAGACTACAGGGTGTGCCCGACTTAACCTAACTTAAAAAAACTATTTCACTTATATAACAAACGTCACTACAGAAGGTTCAAACTTTAAGAAAAAATTCTTCTCATAATCTCTCCTACACTAACAGCACCTGCATTATCCAAATAGCCACACGCATTGTCTTCCACAATCAGCAATCCCATCTCAATCAACCTTTGTTTCACCGCTTCTTTGGACATTCCAAGTCTTCCCGACAATGCTCCAACAACACAGTTATACAACGACCTATTACAAGGCTGCCTGTCCAAATACAGATATGGGAATCGCCTAATATCCAAATCCTTTCCTACCCTCAAATACTCATCCCAAAAGTTATCTTCATCACACTCATGCATAATCTGTAAAATTTAAATTCTTACAGTTATACAATTCACCTAGTTAATATGTTCACTTATAGTGACCGACAGGTCATGGGAACGGAACAGTTTCTGGCTGCTGACCGTGACCGCTTTCCCTTAAAAGTGCGAGGGTCAAAGCGACTTTCTGATAGAATGTCGCGGGGCGCTGGCCATCTGTGTGTGGGGAGGTCGAGCGAGTCTGTGGGTATTGAAGCTTCAGACACATCGGCACGTTGCGCCAATGTGTCTGAAGCAAAGCCTTCTGAACGCAGCGTCAGCGGAGAGAAGAGGACTTAACCGCTTGATCATAAGACTATTTCTTTGAATAATTAATCCAAACCACTATCTTTGACACAGCAATTGCATAGAATGAAAAAATAAACAAGAAATGACAGGACGCGAACTAAAAAGACACAACGACCTCTTCTACCTCTGCGCCCTGATTGAATACATTGCCAGAGCAACAAAAAACAGAAACAGAGTCATAGTCAACGCCCTCGGCGAAGAACGTCTGATCAAGATATACAAACTTGCAGACATCTACCACAGCGACAACATCGCAAGAGTAGCAGACGACCTTATCAAGGAGTGCGGCATAGAAAACGACTATTTTGACATCACAGACGTCAAATACGCCGTCCCTAGTCATTGGGACATAGCTAAGGTTTACAAACGCCTAATCGTAAACGTTTCCCATGACAACCCAAAACAGTACATCAAAACCCTGATCACTGTCTATAACTCCTGGATTGCAGACAAAATAGATGACTACAACAGCAGCTTCTACTACGATTCAGCAGACTGCATCTACCAATCCTACCTGATTGGCAAACCACTATAAAAAACATCGGCAGCTCAAATACAGAACTGCCGATGTTTTGTTATTACAACTCGCACAACAGGAGGTGATCCTATTTCGTCTCCTTTAAAACTTGATCTTCTATATCTTCTCCTAGTCGTTGTAAACGAACAAAATTATATGTATAGTAACATATTGATATCAACAGGAATAACGCACAAAGATTTTTGAACAAGGATGACAGGTTCTTGCATTGAACTGCTTCAGGAATTATAAATACAAGAGTACTTATAATAAATAATAAAAGGAATGAATTCCTAATGTTCAAATATGACGCTCTGATCTTCTTACGCCATTCAGGATTAGTAACCTTTTCAGTCTTAGGTGAAATTGTAAGACTCATGCCAACAGAAAAGATCACACCGGCAACAGTATATAGCGTATTATTTATAGAATCAGATACGCAAAAAGTAGTGAAGGCAGAAATGGCTCCTGCTACCACTACAGAAAATAACAAATATGCTACTATCTTTTTCATACCGTTGCAAATATATTCACAAATTATGCCAATTCTTGGCACAATCTTATTTTAGCATCCTCTTAATCAATTCTTGATACACGGACTGCTCCGATATTGCACCATTATCATCACAATCCACATCTACTGCTTCAGTTTTCAGCACAGCAGAACCTTTCACTTTTTTATCTTTTGCTTGGAAAGTAATACAATCTTGATTGTCTAGAGATTTTAAGAGGAGCCCCGCAGTTTTTTCCCTATACGCCTCTTTTGTCATTTTCCTTGGTCTTGAAAATTTGACAACCAAATCGGCGGAACAGATATTTTCATTCATAAGCTCCTCCAAAGTATCTGTGTTAGAAAGGATTTGTTTTAACAAATCCTGCGTAACTGTGATCAACCTAGATTTTATTCCCAAATCTTCACTTATAACGTCATTGCTCTGAATTAAATCATGAGTAGTATTGAACTTAATACTCTTTATATCAGACACTGCTATTTTTTCCGCATCAATGACAGGTGCAAATGATATAATTTCACCTGTCTCCTTAGTATTCAACAACCAATTGAGATATGTCTCAAAACGGCTTATTGAGATTCTTTGGTCAAGAGTAACGATTAACTGATCATTCGAGAGACAGAAAAAGAAATAATCCAAACATGTCTTTTCTTTTTCCTTGGCATTTGGATTAATAGTACTAACCTTAAACTGCTCCTGTTTAAGCATCTCTTCTGTGATAATAGGGACCTCTTTACTATTTACAATGCGCAAGCAAGTACCTGTAATCATCTTTCCTTTGCCGACATTGTAGAAATCTGAAATTAAGTCAGACTTATCAGATTCTTGCTTATTAATAGGCATCAATCTATCTGATGCAGAAGAATTTAGTTTTCCAATTAGCCGCATCACCAAAGAGTCAGATGATGTCAATCCAGCTGTATAGTCAACAGTAAAATAGCGAAAAGTAATATTCTTCATATTCTTAACTTGATGGATATACAAAGGTACGCACTTTCAACTGATAATCAAACATCCTCTTAACCGCCCAAATCAATTACACCTTTTGCTCATCCCTTATTACAGATACCTCTTGTGGCATAATCATTTGACCATCTTCGTGAATCTGAAGTTTCTTATCATATTCATTATGATTGACCATATTCACCAGACAGAATATCGCCTGACGAATTGTTCGTATCAAAGAGAGACCTATATCCTCAAAATCCTTACGTGAGACCTTTAATACCAACCCACTATCATCAAACTCGCCTTCAGCTACTATAGCAATTGACCTATGCTCCATAGCATTCCTTATAGACTGTAGCCTGATAGTACCTTCATCCTGCAAATAATTCTCGTCTCCACCATAAATATCATTCCTAATAAAAAGCAAACCTGACAGCGAATAATTTGACTCCATATCAAGTACCTGTTTTCTAAGTTTACGTGTCTTCTTTTCTGTAAACCAAACGTCTTTAAAGTTAACACTTCTGGCATTCAAGCCTAAGTCCAAATACTCATTCAGTGCGTAGGCAATCTTATCTAGGATAGAATATAAGGCTCTGAAAGCAGACTTTGCAATTTCAAGGTTATATGAGTAATCAACATAGTCCAGATTGTCAGCCAACCAAACGCGTTTATCAGAATAATGCTGTGAACCAGAATCTTGAAAATAACGATATAACAGATATCTTGCCGATACGTACTCCTGCTTAATTTCGTTTAATAGAGTAAACATCCTATATCCAAAATTTGGATCTGCTTTGGGAGAATACACTCCTTTGAAAAATAGACTATCATCTTGAGATAAGACAGAATTAGGATTTATGTCATTATATGCATTCAAGCGCAACCAATTATGATTTACCCACTGATTATACTTTCCCTCCTCAGTATTATCATACTCAACACTTACATCTAAACTTATATCTGGGATCTTCCATTGTTTAATTGTATCATAAATTTCAACTGCAGAATAGTATAGTTCTGGCTTCTCTAAACACTTCTTGAGAAGAGCCTTTGCACGAGCCAGAACAAAAGGTTCTGCTCTATCTTCATAATATGCGTGAGTACTAGCTAATGAAAAACCAATATTATATCTCCACAAAGAGTCTGATTTATTAAGATATCCTGCTTGACGCCATAGATATTGAGCTTCCTGAAAACGGCCAAAATGATCATAGAGACCTCCGAGATGAACGATAGCTCGATAGCGAGACGTTCTTGCTGTGTTATATAGCGATATCATCTCTCTATCAACGACTTCCTTGGTTAATCTTAGCAGTGTACGATAATAATACACCTCACGCATTACCAATTCATGATTGTAGTAAGCCTTTTCTGGAGGCAGGGTTAAACACCTTTTTGTGGTGTAAAGCTGTCCCAACAAACCACACGACACGAATGTATCAAACAAATTCAGTTGACCGGAGTTTAGTGCCTTAGAAACTTCATCCTCTATCTGATCTAAAATGGAAACATCTTTAGATCGCTCTCTAACATCGTCCACTACAGCTGCAAATTCTTGCAACTTATAACTATATTCAGTCACCTCCGACTCTTTTAGATAATCAGCAATATCCGACATATAACACTATAATTTTAACTCTTCTGGATCCTTGACAAGTTTCAGCACTTCAGCACTACTCTCACAATCATAAAACAGCACTACATTCTTCTCGCCAGTCAAAGAGCTTCTATATACTATACCATCATATGAATTACCGCATAAGGTTTTACAGAGACATCTAACATACTCCGTAAATATCTGGGATGGTATATATTCAATTTCCGGATTATCATCCGGAGATATTGGCTTTGAGATTTCATCATGAAAGTGAGACAGGAAACTGAACTCCTACCAACCATGAGGCATCCAAAAGTCAATCTTAGGCAAATCACATAGGTCAACCACATGCAAATCCCTCAAAGTTTCAAATTTGCCAAGATAGATAAAAGGATCATCTGAATAATTGCGAATCTCTTTAATGGGGGTATGTGGTTCAAATGCTCCATAGAACATAGAAATACCAGCAGGACTCAATCGATTTACCTTCGCAAACATTGCAGGTGGAGAAGTAAGATCCTTAAAACAAGTAACTAAACCTTCTTTATTAGTCGGTCGTCCACGGTATATTAACGTACCTTTAGATATAACTCTCTCAACATGATGAACAAGATAACCTAGCTCCGATAAAATATCAGATAATCCATTAGGACTTCGCTCAATAGTCGACTGATCAAATATAGGAGAATGGAAGAAAGTATATCTCTGTTTTCTCTTCACTAAGTCACAGAACTGGCGCCATGAATAAGCCAACTCTTCACTTATTAATGGGGAATTTGGATCTCTGCGAATCATATACTCCAAATGCAAATATGCCAACAAATCATCATAAAGTTCATCTGAATCCGGCACTAAGTCAAAATATTCCAAAGCATCATCATTACTCTCGAAATAATCAGCACCATTTGAAACCATATAAGGGCCAATTCGTCTCAATCCCGGTATATCTTCATCATCTGCTTCAAATAGACCTGAAGCTAAAGGCAAGTCTGCACTATCCAGATTCTGAAGATATTCACTCAACCGACCTCCTACGTATGCAACAAAATCAGCTAAATCAACGACTTGTCCCTCATTTCTACAATACGAACACGTTCCATGATCACCGTTTTTCTCAATATATTTCTGCAAATAAGAATTAGTAAGATGACGAGAACATAAATACTTCTCTCCCTTTTCTGGAAGAGAATAACCACGAGCACTCTCTTCTTCCGCCAGCATCATCATTTTCTTAGCCAATCCCATAATAATAACCACATTTAACTCAACATATCACCTCCCCCGCAGCCCCCAGCCGCGAGGAGGCCCTTGGCCGAGCCGCCCAGAGCGGCTGAGGGGCAGCAGTTGGAGGGCGTATATTCCGACTGCGGTGCAGCGCAAACTAATCAGAAAACAAGAATTTCAACTCTAACCATTCGCACAACCACTCGCAAGAAAATTGCACAAAAACCGCCCACTGCAATCAAACACCTAAGAATGACAAGAGGGACCGCGAAAGTCCCTCCTGCATTATCAACTCTAAAACTAATCTCGTCTAAAAACGTCACGAGTATAAACCTTCTCCGCCACATCATCCAAACAAGCATCATACCTATTGGCAATAATGGCATCACACTGCCCCTTAAAAGCCTCAAGATCATTCACCACCATGCTGCCAAAGAAAGTAGTACCATCCTCAAGCGTAGGCTCATAAATAACCACCTTGGCACCCTTAGCCTTAATGCGCTTCATCACACCCTGGATTGCACTCTGACGGAAATTATCGCTATTCGCTTTCATCGTCAAACGATACACACCCACAACGCACTCCTTCTCCAGACCAGCCTCAAAACCACTGTTGGCAGAATAATACCCCGCCTTGGCAAGCACCTGATCGGCAATAAAATCCTTACGGGTACGGTTACTCTCCACTATAGCACTCATCATATTCTGAGGCACATTATCATAATTGGCAAGCAACTGCTTGGTATCCTTAGGCAAACAATATCCACCATAGCCAAATGAAGGATTGTTATAATGAGTACCAATACGAGGATCCAAACCAATACCGTTAATGATAGCCTGCGGATCCAATCCTTTTACCTCAGCATAGGTATCAAGCTCATTAAAGTATGATACACGCAAAGCAAGATAAGTATTGGCAAACAACTTCACCGCCTCAGCCTCCTTCAAACCCATAAACAACACAGGCACACCCTCCTTAATGGCACCCTCCTGCAACAAAGCAGCAAACTTGTGGGCAGCCTCCTCAAGGTTATCACCAGCAATTGCATTAATAGCCTCATTCTCCTCATCAAACTCCTCAATCATCTTAGGATAACCAACTATTATTCTGCTCGGATACAAATTGTCATACAACGCCATGCTCTCCCTCAAGAACTCAGGAGAGAACAACAGACGCAACTTGCGTGAATCCCATCCCTTCTCCTTGAACACCTTGGCATACTTCACATATAGCGAACGGCAATATCCTACCGGAATGGTAGACTTAATGATCATAGTTGCCTCAGGATTAACCTCAAGAACAAGATCAATCACATCCTCAATATGGTGAGTATCAAAAAAGTTCTTCTGAGGATCGTAATTGGTAGGAGCCGCAATCACAACAAACTCCGCATCCCTGTATGCCGCTGCGCCATCGAGAGTTGCCACAAGGTCCAACTCCTTCTCGGCAAAATACTTCTCAATATAATCGTCCTGAATAGGGCTCTCCCTGCGATTGATCTTCTCAACCTTGTCGGGAATAACATCAACAGCCACTACACTGTGATGCTGCGCCAAAAGTGTAGCCATAGAAAGGCCTACATAACCTGTACCGGCAACTGCAATTTTCATATAATCAGTTAAATTAAAATCAATGATTGCAAAGGTAGTCAATTATACCTAATTATAAAAACAAAAAAATTTCCCTACCTTTGCAAACAAGCAAAACCATAACACTATGAAACCCACTCTTCTAATCCTTGCCGCTGGCATGGGCAGCCGCTACGGCGGACTGAAACAGTTGGACGGCGTAGGCCCCAACGGTGAAACCATCATGGACTACTCCGTATACGATGCCATCAGAGCCGGCTTTGGCAAAATAGTATTTGTAATAAGGAAGCACTTCAGAGCAGACTTTGAAGCCAACGTAGTATCAAAATACTCAGACAAAATAGAGGTAGAACTAGTAGAACAGGAACTCGACAAACTCCCTGCAGGCTTCACTCTAAACCCGGAGCGTGAAAAACCTTGGGGTACCGGCCACGCCACCCTAATGGCAGCTCAGGCCATCACAACCCCATTTGTTGTAATCAATGCAGACGACTTCTACGGCGCAGCCTCATTCCAGGCACTGGCAGATTTCCTAACTGCCCAAGACGGACAGAAAGGCAAATTCTGTATGGTAGGCTTCAACCTAGATAAAACCCTCTCAGAAAGCGGTGAAGTATCAAGAGGCATCTGCTCAACAGACGCCAACAACTACCTAACCACCGTTGAGGAGCACCACCACGTAAAAGAAACCAACGGCACAATCACCGGAGTAGGCATGGACGGCCAGGAAAAAGCCCTTGACAACTCCGCATACGCATCAATGAACATGTGGGGCTTCACCCCAGACGTTTTCCAGCGCGGAGAAGAGCTCTTCATAGACTTCCTCAAAGAAAATGCCAACGAACCTAAAAAAGAGTTCTACATCCCATACATCGTAAACACCACCATCCAGGAAGGCTCAGCCACCGTAAAGGTCTTGAATACTCCCGACAAATGGTTTGGCGTAACCTACAAAGAAGACCGCCCAATGGTAGTAAACAAGCTGAAAGAACTGTCAGAGGCTGGAGAATATCCTAGTCCGCTATTTGGATAAAGGATAACATACAACACAGAAAAAAGCGCTATAGATCTATAGCGCTTTTTATTTATTCACTCTTCCCAGCAAAAGTTCCCAAAATCTTCCTCTCCTCAATCCCTACCTGCATAATCTCAACCTTCAAAATATCCCCAACCTTGGCAAACTCCTTCACCGGGGAAACCGCACCTCCACCATCACTCAAAGGCAATGCACTTCTATGAACAAAAATACTCAAGCCTTTATAAAGCACGAACAAACCATAATCCAAAACATTATACACTGTTCCTACCACAATGTCTCCCTCCTTAACCTGCAAACTCTTCCAAGGATCCTCACATGCCTCCTTGTAACTGAGTCCAATCAACTGTTTGCCCTTCTCCTCATCCCAAGCAATGCTCAAAACCTTAACCTTCACCGTCTGCCCCACTTTCACAAGTAAACCAGGCTCTTTAAAATTATTAATATGATGACACAACTCAGAGTTATGCACAAATCCCACAAGCCCCTCTCCAAAAGTTGCATGAAAGCCGTACTTGGCAATCTTCTTAACCTTGGCAGTCACCACATCTCCTATCTTCAACTCCTCCTTGTTCATCTCATAAAACTCCTCCAGACTAACTACCGGAATTCCCAAAGGCTCAGCCCTCAACCTGAAAATTTTATCAGAGGTAAGCAACACAACATTTTTCCCTACATACTTTATCGCCACGCCCAAAATATAATTATCGCCCTTGTCCTCTCTAAACTCCCTCCCTAAAAGAGACATATCAGCACAGATAACCTCCAAAGACTTCTTCTCTGAAAACCTCCCTTTCGTCTTAGCATTATCAATCGCCCTTACCGCCTTCCTCGCATTGGCCGACAACACACTATTATTCTTCACAAGCTTCTTAGCATCAAGTTCATTAAGCACCTGTTCAGGCACAATTACCCTATCCTCATCCCTAAACTTGTCAAGAATCTCCGGATCATCCAAAAACACGTTAGTATCAATAACATAGGTCTTACCAGCAAATATCTCCCCCTTCTCTCTCTCCTCCATCTCCTCAATAAGTTCTTGCTCCAACTTCATCGCAGCCTCCAACTTCTTCTGGGCAATCAGTTCCTTAGTCTTTTCATCAACCAAATCACCAAACACACCCAACCTGATATCGCAAGAGGCAATAGCCTCCAGAGAACTCTTCGCAAACGGAATATCTCCCGCCAGATACTCCAGTACCTGAGCAATCATCTCAGGTAAAGCCTCCTGTGCAAACAACTTTCTCCTAAAAGAAAGATCCACCGGCACATGAGCATACTGGAATACCATATTTGCATGCAATTTTTCTCCCTTATAAGTTATTACATACCCCTTCACCGCATAGGTGGCATCTGTCACACTCAGAATATAATCTTCACCCAGCTTTCTGCCAACATGAAAAAGATTCTTCACAAAAGGAATCTCCACTTCACATTCTCCATAAGACAAAAACACATTCACCAAAGGTCTCTTTCTGCATAAAGCAACTATAGCCTCGCAGCTCTCCCCGTCCAACAAATCTACATTCACAAAAACCTCTTTCTCCTTCTGGCCAACTATCTCATCAAGTTTTTTCCAAAAAGTCACGGGCTCTACAACAGAAAAAGGATTCTCAGTCAAAGTCATCTCAAACCTCTCCTGAGACAAACGGTCCTCATCCATAACAGAACCATCAAGCATTCCCCCAATTTTTCTCAGCAACTCATCACAAACAGACTCTCTGGCCGCAATGATCCCACTCAACTCTTCACAAACCTCACCCGCAACAATAGCCTTAAAACGGAATCCTTCAGTTATCACATCATACAAAACAGCTATCTGTATAGAAGCCTTTACAACCTCAACCATATCCGGGCATGAGATGTTCGTAAATGAATTTCCTATCTTCTCATCGTAAACAAAAGGAATCTGCTGATGAATAAAAGATTTCAAAAAAGACTCATCTTTAAAGCGTTTTGGTGTACGTATGGCTGTTCTTTCCCCTTCCAAACCGGAAAGGATCCTTCCCAACTTGCCGTGATTGCTTGTTTTTCTATCATAATACACAGTAAAAGAACTGCTCTCATCAGTACGGAATTTCCGTCCCTTAGCATAATACTCCTTACCAATATCAGTCAAACAAAACAGTCCGCTTTTCTTCCTCTTAATCATTCCATACTCCAACAGAGAACCAATAGCCATATCAAGCAGACAATCCTCAGCCATATCCCTATATTTTCCATCCTTATGAGAGTTATCAACATTCAAACCAAGAATTTCTCCCAATTGCAAAGCACTCAGTTCTCCATCAATACTCAACAAACCGCATATAACCTTATCCATAAAAGACAAAGGAAGCGCAACCGTACAATCTGCTGTATACGGAACCTCAATATACTCCCAATCCAAATTGGTACAACCAATATATAACTCGCTCTGCTTTTTGCTCAACCTATCCATTTATCAGATCTGTATATTCAACTACTTTACCACTACGTTCAATCTCCTTAATTGCATTCAAATAAAGATAATTTCCCTCCTTGTCCCTAATATTTGAGAAAAATTTCTTATTGCCCACAACAATCAGAAGACGACGTGCCCTTGAAAGGGCCACATTCAAACGCTCCGGAGAATCAGCAAAGCCCACCTTGGTATTCTCCTTATATCCTGCCCCACTAACGGCAACATCACTGCGCACTGTAGAAACAATAACAATATTACGCTCCATACCCTGAAACTTGTCTACCGTGTTAATCTTAAGTTTCAAGCCCAACTTGCTGGCATGGGGCATCACATCCCTTTTTATGCGACCTACCTGCTTCCCATAGAAACTAATTACAGCTATCTCTTTCTCCTCAACACGCTTATACTCCTCCTTTAGAGAATCCCAGTGCGACATATACTCCTTAAACCCTTCTGCACCGCTCAACTTGGCAAGTACAGTATTAATTGCTTCAATCTCGCCCACATTCACTGTAGAAGATCCATCGGCACACTCTGGGGTCTCCACATTTACCCAAATTGTATGAATATTGGGAGTAATAAAACCTTTTTGCCTCAAACCATGATATCTGCTCTCCGGATTGTTCAAATCTGGAGAATCTACAAACTCCGGATTTAGGCCGCACTTCAACCCGCCGCTCTCATCATTCACATAAAACTGTTTGATAACATCATTGATTTGAGGATGCATTCGGTACTGAAGATTGAAAGTAGCCTTAATTGTTGGAGAAATCCTCTTGTTCAAGATCATCCTTTTAAACTGGGACGTATCAACATAATCCCTGTCAATCTCCTCAGCCAGCCTCTTTGCCTGAGGAGTATTCAGATCCAAAAGAGCCTCCTTAAAGCTCTTCTCATTAAGCATAGGAGCCAACTGGCGGTGATCACCAATAACAATACTCTTCTTGCCAAAACATAGCGGCATCAACAGTTCCGGTGGAGTAGCCTTGGAAGCCTCATCCATTATCACTGCATCAAACTTAACAGTACAGGCCTCTTTAACCTCCCGCTCCATCTCAAAAATAGAAAGCTCCTCATCACACCCTAACGCATTAGCCAACGCATAAATGGCATTATCACTTAATGGTCTCCCTTTCCAGGAAGAGAGGACAGATTTCACTGAACGGAAATCACGCGGGTTCAGGCTGTTGAAAGTACGCAGATATTCCAATAAAAATCCTGGGCTGCCGGTAGATGCACAAGTACTGCCAACAACATTCACATGCTTGTAAAACAAGTTGCGGAACAGGGCCTTAGTCTCCTTATCCGGCATTGCAAGCCCTGCTGTCCAATCCTTCAGTACCTGGGCATATCTCACATCATTAAACTTGGAGCGGCTTGCAATACGGTGCATCCAATGCTGTACAACATTATCTGCAACATCCTCAACTGCATCATAACCATCCCCTCCATCCTCATCGTCCTCCAAAATCTCCTCCTCATAATCATCCTCAAAACCGGAACCGTCACCAACCCACTTTTCAATCCTCTCAATAGAATAACGCTTTCCCTCCTCCTCAAACTTATCTGCCTTACCAAAACGGAGAGGTTTAATAAGAGAGAGATATCTGGCCATATCGGGATTAACAGCCTTTTCATTCATAAGCTTGGCCAAAGCATTATCTACAGCTACATTTGTCTCAGAAGTAAGCAAGAGTTTTACATCTTGTTTCCTTCTGATATGTTGCCATATCAGTTCGGCAATAACTGTGGTCTTACCTGTACCTGGAGGCCCCTGAAGCACACAAAGATCTGTAGCAGCTACCCCCTTCAACACAGCCTTCTTCTGGGAATCATTAAGTTTGAGTACAGAAGTACTGTCAAAATTCTCAAACTCGGGAGTCTCCCCAATATCAACACCCTCATAACGCAAAACAGGAGCAGCTTTGGATGAATCAAAAACAAACTCCTTTATCTTATTGTTCACAGGCTCACTGTTAGGACATTCAGAATCGTTATCCTCACTAATCTTAGATATCGCCTCCTTTAGCCACTCCAGCTTGGCCTTATCACCAACCAGATTAGCACGGACTGTGTCTATTTTACGGCCATTCTTGCTCCAGAACTTCAGGAAAATATCTGACAACCTCTTATCCTCCTTAGACACATTAGGCAGATAAAGTACCAGCTTTTCAACAGAAGAACTGTAAGCATCCAACCTTCCAACAAAAACACTCCTTTGTCTGGCACGCCCTTTCTCCTCTGAAATATAATCATACACAAAATCAGCCCCATTCAACTTCTTCAGTCTCTCCTCAAAAATCTCCCTCTCACTCTTCTTTGCAACAACATCTATCCTAACCTTAAACTTAAACCCCTCACTCCTTGGAGACTTCAAAAATTTAAGCTTACCAATACTCTCTAGCCCCGCAACAGCCTTTTCAAGCCCCTCCTTAGACTCAAAATCAAAACTGATATAACCACCACTCTCCGTAACCCGGGCATTAAACTTATAATCCAAAGCATAAATATCCCTAAAAATATCGTCCCACTCCTTATCACTAAAAGCCCCGTTTCTACCCTTACTTCTCACCTGCACAACACACCCAATAGACGGAACTCTAAAAAACTTGTCTGCAAACCTCTTGCTTATAACAGAATCAACACCTCTAAAAATATCATCCAGCCTCATTAAAGCATTCCCCTTACTATCAAACACTGCCTCAATCTTAAGGTCCTCACTCAATGCCTCAACAAGCGGCTTATATTCATAACTGTCCTCAACCGGAAGCCTCAACTCCAGCCTGTTTCCAGAAAGTAAAGGCTCTCCAGCCAAAACAAAAGGCTCACTCAAAGAATCAACAATCTGAGCCTGCGCCTCAATAAACTTGGCCCAAACATCCTGCTGTACCCCAACCGGCATCCCAGAAGAAACCGCCAAACCGGCAACCATCTCATTAAGCCTGAGCATCTGCTCAATAGCCTGCAAATCCACAAACGGCTCCTTAGGCTTAAGGAAAACAAACTGAGCCCTCACACAAACACAACAATCCGGCTCCGGCAAAGAAACCACCTCCCTAAACCTTGATTTACTGTTACGATAAACACACAAATTATAAGAATTGGTAACCTTATCATAAACAAGAACCAGATCAACCTGCCCCCCAAGCTTCTCTACTGGTACACTAACCAGAATTTCATTCCCATCTCTCCTGGAAACACAACAAGGCCAGCACCCCTGAGAAAGAACCCCAAAAACACTCTCCAGCTTAACCTTATTGGCACCATTAAACCAGCCCAACGCCTTATCATGGCACCTCACAACCAACTTATGCATATTGCCCTTAATCTCCCCAATCACACCCATCCTGTTCTCCATAACGGCTACTACCATACCCTCTGATACAGGCATTCATAACCTTCAACTCCTCCCTAATATCATCCCTGGTATACCAATCATTCCAATCATCAATATAATACTCTCTCTCTTCATCCTCATTTCTCCTGACAGCACTATACTCCATTCCTAAAATTGTTCCCATAATCAAAAGATTTTAAAAATTAGAAAATCTACTGGTAAAAGTACATAAACATTCCCACATAAACAATCGCCAAACATCCCATATAATGGTGCCAGGAACATTCCTGACTACAATATGCATTTCATCGGATGCTTACTTTCCTCTCGCGTAAGCATGGCCGTATCGTTTTTATACAAAAGTAGCAGAGATCTCTCCCTGCTACAATATGTATTTCATCGAATGCTTACCTCCGACTTTCCCTAAGTACCTATTCAATATTCACAACTAGGGCCAGCAACCTTACAACAAAAGATGCCGGCCCAAAAGTTAAAATTTAAAGAAGCCCTATGATATATGAATATTAACTTGGAATCATCCAGAAATCTGATTTTCCCGACAAATAATCTTCTCTACCTTCTAAGCAATCACATCACTATCCATAATACTCCTTATACCACCGTGCAAAAGCCCTCAATCCCTCACGCAAAGAAGTAGATGGTTTAAAACCAAAATCTCTCTCCAAAGCAGAAGTATCAGCAAATGTCACAGGCACATCACCAGGTTGCATTGGAACAAGTTCCTTATGAGACTCAAAATCATAATCTTCCGGAAGCACACCAGCAGCCAATAACTCCTCCTGAAGAATAGTAACAAACTCTAAAAGATTCTCCGGATTACTATTTCCAATATTGTATACTGCATACGGAGGGATTGGCAAACCATCGTCACCCACCATCTTCTCTGGAGCTTTCTGCATAACGCGGATAACACCTTCCACAATATCATCTACATAAGTAAAATCTCGCTTACAATTACCAAAATTAAAAATCTGTATCTTCTCGCCCTTTACAAGTTTATTGGTAAATCCAAAGTAAGCCATATCCGGACGACCTGCAGGACCATACACCGTAAAGAAACGAAGTCCAGTAGAAGGAATATTATAAAGTTTACTATAAGCGTGAGCCATCAACTCATTACTCTTCTTTGTAGCTGCATAAAGCGACACTGGATTATCAACTTTATCCTCAACTGAATAAGGAACTTTCTTATTAGAACCATAAACAGAAGATGACGAAGCATAAACTAAATGCTCCACCCCACCATCATACTGAGAATATGAAGCCCTACATGCCTCAAGAATATTATAAAAACCTATCAAGTTAGCCTCAATATAAGCACCAGGATTGGTAATAGAATAGCGTACTCCAGCCTGTGCAGCCAGATTAACTACTACCTGTGGCTTAAACTCTGCAAAAACTTGATCAATCAACCCCTTATTCGCAATATTACCTCTAATAAAACTAAATCCCTGTAACGACTCCAGTTCTTTCAACCTCTCCTCCTTCAATCTAACATCATAATAATCATTCATATTATCAATGCCAAGAACCTCAGGATTCTCATATCTCTTAAAAACAGCCTTCACCAGATTACTCCCGATAAAACCTGCTGCACCAGTTACTAATATTCTCATTCTCAAGTTAGGGGAAGTCATTTAATTCATCCAATTATGAGTTAACCAGCAGACTTCCCTTATATACTACAAGCAAACTCATTATTATACCAAAGAGAAGATATTTTAAATTACAATCCTTTCACTATCGATACGAAATTTTCTATAACATACTCAACATCTTCATCACTCATACGAGTATTAAGAGGGAGCGTAACCTCATTCTCAAATAGAGCATAAGCATTCTGATAATTCATAACATCAAATCCTAATTGCTTATAAGCCGTCATCATTGGCAGTGGCTTATAGTGAACATTACATGCTATTCCACGTTCAGCCATCTGCTCTATTACATGATTAGCCTCCTGGCGTCCACGGCCAAGCAAACGTACTAGATAAAGGTGACCGCTAGAAGTAAAGTCTTCTCCGTAATGAGTCATCAAAGCAACTGGAAGTTCTGCAAATGCCGCATCAAAACGAGAAATAATTTCTTTGCGACGAGCTAGCATCGAAGGATACCTATCAAACTGAGCCAAGCCCATACCTGCCATTACATCTGTCATGTTGCACTTGTACCATGGGCCAATCACGTCATACTCCCATGCGCCAAGCTTTGTCTTTGCAAGAGCATCCTTATTCTGACCATGCAGACTGAAAAGCTGGCTCATACGGTAAAGGTACTCATCCCATGTCTCGCCTTCAATAGAAGGAACAAAAGAGTCAGCATCCATAACCACAGATTCATTCCCGAAAGGAAGATTCCATGTTAGGGCACCTCCCTCTGCAGTAGTAAAGTTCTTAACTGCGTGAAAACTGAATGAACTGAAGTCCGCAATTGCACCAGCCATAACGCCATGGCGTGAAGCACCGAATGAATGTGCACAGTCAGCAGAAACCACAACTCGGCCAATTTTCTTTTGAATCTCATTTGTAGGAGTAAACTTTGCACGAACCTCTGGCCGATTAACAATCTCCAGCACTCTCTCATGAGCAGCAACAATACCGCCAAGATCAACCGGAACAATCACCTTTGTTCGTTCATTAATAGCATCAGCAAGCTTATCATAATCCATCTCCACACAATCTTTCTGCGAATCCACCATCACGACTGTAGCACCCACATGGCGAACAACACTTGCTGTCGCAGTATATGTATAAGCAGGAACTATTACCTCATCACCAGGGCCAACACCCAAAAGATGAAGAACCATCTCCATAGCCGCAGTAGCGGAGTTCAAACAAACTGTCTTCTCCGTTCCCACATACTCAGAAATTAGCTTCTCCAGCTTCTTAGTACGAGGACCTGTAGTAATCCAACCTGACAGGATTGCATCCCTAACTTCATTTGCCTCAGCCTCTGACATATCCGGCGGGCTGAAAGGTACATTTCTTAATGTCTTATTCATATCAATTATTGTTCACTTTTCTTCTTTCTGTTTTCCTCAACAACTTCCTTAATCACATCTACATACTTCTGTGTAGATTTCACCTTCGACACATTATCCAAAATATACTGACGAGCATTGCGTCCATACTCAGCACACAACTCTCGATTATTGTACATATCCATAATGCGCTGTGCCATCTGCTCTGAATCATCCGCTGCAGAAAACACACCAAGGCCGTTATCCTTAACAAGTCTTTCCAGGTCTGTATCCTCATCATAGTTTGCAATCACAGGAGTTCCAGCAGACATTATACTCCAGGTCTTGCTTGGAAAGGCACCCTTACCAAGGCCCTTCTTGCATGCCACGACACCAAGATTACCCAGACTATAAACCTGAGACACCTTATCAACTGGCTGCAATGGAAAGAAGAACATGTTCTTCAATCCTTTTTTCTGAGCAATCTTCTTATAGTCGTCAACCAATCCGCCTGTGCCAAACATAAGGAACTGAATATTCTCGACACTATTCAATCTCTCAGCAGCAGCGATTGTCACATCAATATTTTGGGCATGACCAAAGTTGCCGGCATATACAACAGAGAATTTATCTCTATTGATACCCAACTCGTCATAAAGCAGATTATCCTCCTTTGCGACAGGAACAACTGCCTTCTCATCCACCCAGTTATACACCACAACTATCTTCTCCTCAGGCACTCCCTTAGCCATGATATTCTTCTTGAAGTCGTCGGAGATCACAATGATTCTGTCGGCGTTGCGATAAGTAATATTCTCTACTACCCTACCTATCTTCCAGAGAAGGCCATCACGCTTAGCAAGCCCAGTACCGGCTAGAGAATCCGGGAAGATGTCCTGAAGATCCAGAACAACAGGTTTACGTCTAAACAGTCTGACAATTGGCAACTTCAATCCCTGAATAGGAGGCGTGCTATCAATGAAAGCGACGTCATATTTCTTCCAAAGCATCGCATGCAGATAAGCCACCTCACAAAAACAATAACGAAGCGCTCGAAGCAGAGGATTCTTACCCTCACCATACATCGAGAAACGATGTATATGTATCATGCCGTCCTCGCTTGTTTCATCCTTTACCCAAGTCGCATCCTTAGGCACATTACGAGTTGGAGTCGGAGCATACATCAAAGAGCTTATTCCATTCTTGGCGGCCTGGTGCATCACATCGTCTACAATATATAATCCAGCACACTGTTCAGGGAAATAGTATGAAAAAGGAATCAATAGTTTCATATCTACATTGTTTCAAATTCAACAGATGAAATTAGTTCCTCGGCTAGTTCAACAGCCGCATCCGCATTCTCCGCAGTCACAATAATGTGACCACAACGACAAAGACTGCTTGTCACATCCTGAACAATATCACCCGCCTTACAATAAATAGCGCTATCAAAAACTGACGGATGTTTTAACACATCGACATTCTTGACATCTTTCAGCATACCCGGTTTAGGTGTAAAATATCTAATGCACACACCAGCACCCATCTCTACAGGCTGCAAATCTGGCTCAATTCCAAGGGCACAATTTACAGCAGCTGCTATCATATCAACACCTGAAGATAATCTAGTCAATACTGTTGAAATAAAATCACCACCCATGCGCGCGCCAACTTCCATCAAATATGCCTTACCATCTTGCACCTTTACCTCGGCATGACATGCACAAGCATTTACTCCAAGTGCCTTAACACCAGCAACAGCCGCATCGCTTACCAATGCAACAACCTCATTTGAGAATCTTGACGGCTGATTATGCCCCAGCTCAACAAAATGAGGAGTACCTGTTGTCTTCTTATCTGTCACAGCCAAGACATTGACTGTATTATTCCAGACAATAATTTCAACACTGAACTCTGGTCCCTCAACAAACTGTTCTATCAACACAGACTTATCTCGAGATTCATTCAATGCAATTGAGTACAAGTCGACGAATTCCTCTTTTGATATTCCTTTATGAATTTTAGCAATACCGCGGCTTCCGCTATTACGTGAGGGCTTCAGAATAGCATTACCGGGGAAAGCATCTTCAAATACCCCCCATGCATGATCCGCAGACTCAGTAAGAATTGACAATGGACTAGGAGCACCATACGACTCAAAAGCCTGTCGCATAAGGTGCTTGTTTGTAGCCTTAATTGCTTGCTCACGGGTTATACCCGACAACCCCATTTCTTCATTAATTCTTCCCATTACTGCCATAGACACCTCTGAGCATGGATGAATAACACCGTCCACCTTCTCATCAATGGCAATCTTCAGCATCTCATCTTCCGACACAATATTTGCGCAAATAGCCTTATCTGCATAAGCAAAACCCATCGCATTAGGATCGCCATCGGCTGCGATAACATAACAGTCCATCTCCTTTGCGCGCTTAATTATAGGAAGCTGGAGTATACCGGCAGCCAGAACCAATAGCCTCTTACTCATTATCATTTACTACTTTTAATATAATCTTAGCCATATCCTCAATATCATCCCAGCTATATCTCTGGTCAATAGGGATAGATAACATATGTTCTGAGAAATATAAGGAGTTTTCACACACCTTACCTGCCTCGTCGCTGAGCGGCCACAGTACAGCAGCATATACACAATTCTCTGCCAATTTCTTTTGAATTAGAGACTGATTTTCAACTATGATTGGCAACGAGAATGGAGCCCCCTCGAAAGACAGACGAATATTTTCAGGCATACATATCTTACCTTCCAATAGAGATACCAAATGCTTCATGTTCTCACGTCTAGCATAAGCGATGCTCTCACCGTTTATCATCTTCAACATTTCGGCAGCAAGAGGAGACAAGGCACGAACAGAGTCAAACTGGTTTAACACCTCTTCTCCATTTCTCAGCATCGATAAGAATGCAGATTTATCCTCTTCCGATTTTGAAAAATAATATTGTCCCTTTAATGTTTGAGCATTTTTTCTTGAAGCTGAGAATTCTTCTATATAAGGATCAGCTTGTATGCCTAACTTTTTGCGACTTAGAATGATAGAACCGTCACATACTCCTACAGACTTCCTTATACTGCTAACGTAATAATCAACTTCATCATCAAAAATGTCTTTTATTGAAAAGGTTGAATGCGAAAAGTCCTCAATGACTGTAATGTTCGGATCACAATTCTTTATATGGCTTATAGCTTCTCTAGTCGAAGCTATACCAAAGAAATTCATAGTCAAAACGGCAGAAGGATTATACTCCTCTAATAACATACCCATATAGGACATATCTACTGTCAAGTCCTTGGTCAATCTATAGTATACCACTTTCCAACCAGCCTTTTCAAAAGGTGCACTCATTGACCAACAGCAATAGGCCGGCATCAAAAGGACCAGATTAGTGTCTTTCATACAATCTAATGCAACAGCCAATAAAGCCTCACGTCCACTTCTTAAATAACAGATTTCGCGTCCTAAAACACTCAACGAATCAAAGTAGCCGTCAGGCAAAACTATTGCAGGATGTTCACTACCAAACTCTCTCATACTTAATTTTAGTCACGAGTCACATTTACATTATCTCGGCATACAACTGTCTTGATCGTTTTGAAGAAGATCTTTACATCCAGAGCAAAAGAGATATTCTTAGCATAGTAGACATCATTATCAATCTTCTCTTGTGCATCAGCACTGTTTCGATAGTATGCCTGATTATATCCTGTAATACCTGGTTTCACATTCAAGAATACTTTCTCCTCCTCTTTATATCTATCCACCCAGTCAAGCGGATCTGGACGAGGTCCGATAAGACTCATCTGGCCAGTCAGAAGGTTAAGGAACTGAGGAATCTCATCCAAACTAGTCTTCCGAAGAAAGCGTCCTAGTTTTGTCACTCTAGGATCATCATCACCGTTGTAAGTAGAACCGTCCTTAAGACGAATATCAGGTGCATTCACCTTCATTGATCTGAACTTATGCATCGGGAAAGGCTTACCATACTGTCCTAATCTCTTTCCTGAATAGAGCAGAGGTCCCCTATCCATAAAGAAATAGAAAGGAGCCAGAATCAGCATTAGCAATAGGACGAACGGCAAAGCACAAAGTCCAATCAAGAAATCACACAATGGTTTGAAAAAGCGTCTGTACATTTTTATTTTGAGTATTTATTCATTATTTCTTCTAACTGTTCACGAGTATACCTCTGATTCTCTGGATATAATTTTGACTCATGTTCTAAAATCTGTTCTATTGACCAATAGAACTTTATAACTTTAGCAGGAACTCCACCACAAATGCAATACGGAGGCATCGATTTTGATACAACTGCACCTGCCGCAACGGTTGTGCCTCTTCCGACAGTAACACCGGCCAATAATGTCACATTCATACCAATCCACACATCAGATTCAACAATAACATCCTTATCTACATTACTAGGTTTTTCCGCCTCAGTAATCGTGCGATAAAAACGTCCTAAGATTCTCGCATGGTTTCCTGTTGCTACCTTTAAGCCACTTGCTGCGCCCGAATTAGGATGCATTATAAATTTTGCATTAGTAGTTAATATTGTAGCATGAGACAAGCCGTTGTTGCCCATAAGAAAGACATTCTTTGGGTTTGTTATTAACGTCGGAGGGTAGATTACTGAATCCTTCGCAATAAACCCGAATCGAGAACGTCTATATCCAAACCTTTCTCGATACCCCCAATATAGGCCCAGAACAAATTTATTTGACTTAATTTTATCTAATATACTCATTTACTTTTCGTTCCAAATTTTAATAAGATTTCTCCATACCATGGGCAT
Organism: Bacteroidales bacterium; assembly: GCA_017631435.1. Taxonomy (GTDB): domain Bacteria; phylum Bacteroidota; class Bacteroidia; order Bacteroidales; family UBA932; genus Egerieousia. Next base: position 24,850 of record JAGBTG010000034.1, read on the forward strand.
AATATAATTCTCGTTGATTCTACTAGTGGCATTAGAAGTCAACTGATTTTTTAATTGCTCAGTATCGATCATGTTCATTACAGAAACCCTAATCTCTTCAACACTCTTTGATTTAAAACACACTCCGCACGGTTTGCCATCAACATCCAACATCTCAGGTATTGCTCCAACATCAGAAGACACTATAGGACATCCACATGCCATCGCTTCAAGTATCACATTAGGAAAGCCTTCAGTATAACTAGGGAACACAAACATATCCGCTTGAAGCAGTTCAGCTAGCACTGTATCATGGTCAACTTCACCTACTATATTCATCCATGTTCCGTCATTGTTTTTACTTGCAATAGTTTTAAGATCTGATTCTACGTCCGGCAGACATTTTCCAACAATTCGGAGTTCAATATTGGGAATTTGCGAACATGCCTCAACCAATTCGTATACACCCTTCGTTTTGATAACGTGCCCAGCATACAATAAGCGTCGTGGAACTCTCTTATATCTATCCCGAATCTCCTCGATCTTTTTCAATACATTCATTGCAAGAGGATTAGGCAGATACTTAACATTGGTAAATCCTGAGGCTAACAATGTTTTCTCAGAAGGCCTATTCATTACAACAGCAGTGTCGCATAACCTCATAACTTTACATATAAGTTTCCACTCCCAGTTATTTTGCTTCTGTAACTCAGGAATACGACCGAAATGGAAATGCACCACTGCCTTAATTCCATATTGCTTTGCTTTCCGCAAGAGAACTAAATCTCTCAAAAGTCCAAAGCCAGCACTTGTACACAAATGAAGTACGCCAGGAGCATCCATCTTCATTGATGATATCGCATTTTTTACTGGCGCCTTATAAGCCTGGATACCTCTAAACACCCGAGAAAATATTGACTTTCCTTCCGAAGAAGAAACAAAGCGGTCAAATGATACAGGAATAATCTCAGCATCTGATTGTCCATCTGTTACTGCATATTCCATTATATATCGTCCCCATGTATTTATTCCGCCCTTTACGACATCATCAGAAGACAAATATGGCGAACAAAACAAAACTCTCATCATCCTTCAATTATTTCAACATATTTATTTATGAAAATATCCATAGACAACATCTCTTCAGCTCGTCTTCTGCTCTCCTGACACATCTGACTATACTCATGATCTGAAATAGATAAACCTTTTAAAATTTTGTCTGCCATATCCTCAGGGTTGTATGGATCAAACAGATAGCCATTTACACCTTCAACAACGTATCTAGGATTATCACACACATTACTACATAAAATTGGCCTTCCTGTAGCCATCGCTTCAGCTATTACATTGGGAACACCTTCATAGAATGAAGGTAGGCAAAAGAAATCAGCCTGCTGATACTCATCTTGAATTTTTTTAGTTTTAGGTAGCAATTCTATATATTGATTTAAACCATATTCCGCAATCTTTAGGATAGCTTGCTGAAAATAATCATCGTAAGCTGCCGAATAACCATACCATTTAACCTTAAACTGTACATCTTTTTGAGCAAGAAACCTTATTGCATTAATAAAGCCAAGAGTGTTTTTAGGAGGCCAAATGGATGCAGCAATGACTATCAATGGTATTTCATTTCTTATATGACTAGTGAATGAAAATTTATTAAGATCAACAAAATTTGTAATCGTACGAAGTTTCTTTTTCATCCATCCATATCTGGAAGCAAGAAAGTTTTCTTGTGAATAACTATTAGGTACAATTACATTTGCATATCTATATAGAAAAAATCTAACTTTATCCCGGAATGTTATTTGCTGAGTTGTATTACGCTCGCTAACAATTAACTTAAACTTAACTCTTGTCAACTTAATCAGAGCAGCTATAAGGGAAGGAGTTTCCTGATATGCTATCACCCATTGAGGATTTTCCTTCTTTATAAATTTTCGGATAGATTGAATTCTTTGAATCGGTCCGCAATTATCTCCAACTACTATGCTTCGTATTCTATTTTCATCCAAAATTGATTTATAAAAATCAGATTCTTGGTAAGTAAGAACTTTAGTATCATAACCTAGATTCTTTAACATTACTGCCAAGCCACACAACTGTCTTTGTGCTCCACCGGCTCCAAGCGAGTCCGTAAACAATATTATTTTATAACTCATAATTAGGATAATTTTAAATACTGGCCCTTTGATATACCATGAGCACCTATCATATAGCCAAGGATTGCTGACGCATATATGTTCATTTGATATGACATTGAGAAAAACGATTTTACAAAAAATATTATAAAAAATATAGTCAAATAGTTTTTCATTAGTGCATTCTCGCGAAATTGTCTTATTGACTTAATGAACATTACCCAATAAATTGCGTATACTAACAATCCCAAAAGACCTTGATTAATTGCTAGTTCTAACCAATCATTATGCGCATAATCTATATAAATAGAAAGTGTACCATTAGCACCATGCCCAAAAAGAAAATTTATAGGATTTTGCTCCTCCATGAAGTGCGATAAAAAATATGTATACAACTGGTCTCGATTACTTGAATCGCCCTCCATTGTTGCATCTATTCTGCTAACAAAATATTCATTTGAAATGAGGTATGAATTGACCACAAATGCTCCAACAAAAAATATCCCTATTGTCAAAAAGTTTGTTAAAACCTTATATTTTTTTTGTACAACTTTCCTATTTATATACAAAAAATAAATTAATGCAAAAACTCCTATCAATATTGCTCCCCTCTTCATACTAAATAAGACAAACAGCATACAATAACCTAGAATCAGATATTGAACTAGCGGCCTCTTTTGAAACAAAAATATAGCAGGTAGAAGAGCTATAAACGAATAAGCCATATTATTTGTTATATTTTCATTTCCTGTCTGAAAAACGACTTCAGATTGTACCCTATAATATGATAAAGTTGCGACAATTATGAAAACCACTATCCATACCCTTATGTTGTTTTCAGTTAATTGATTTTGTTTTGTAAAATGATAGCAGGCATATATAGGAGTAAATGATAATAATATTGACTTTAAATATTCAAACTTCGGTACTGGGTTACCTGCGGCATAAAAATCACTATTCGTAAATAACAAAAATACACCGTAACAAGAAAGAAGTACAAACAAACAAGTTATACCACGTAATAGACTTGGAAATTTATACTTACCAAAAGTTGTACACGTATAATATATAGACATTAACAAAAATAATAACAGCAATGCCCTAGAAATTAGTCCTCCGCTTGAATATAAGACACCTTGAAGAGCATATAGACACCTTATACCCAAGTATAACGTACATGCATTAAAAACTTTCCTCATTAGATAAGATTACACTTTATCATTTTTCCAAAAAGCAAATCTGACTCTGGTAATCGATTCTTATCAAAGCCACTAGCAGGGAAAAAAGTAATTTCACCAAAATAGATTTTGCCGTTAATATTGTAGAAGTCAACACGGGCATATGGAATATCATTTGAAAGGATTGAAGCCAGTTCAAACATCTTGTCTACACCTTCAGGTTTTGGAAGGGTAAAATCTATAGGTGCATCCTTACCGCGTTGATTATATCGTTTGAGATTCCACTCTTTGTCAAAGAAATAGAATTTAGGATCTCCAACCTGTCTGTCAACACATATCATAACTGCATCAGCATAACCGTTATAGCAGTAAAACTTATAGTCTGCAAGATCATCTCCCAAGTATGCCTCCGCAAATACTTTTCGCACAACATTCTTATAAGGCCACTCACGATATGTAGCATAAATATCTGACTTCATTGAACTCTGGAGTTTTTCCTTAATTGCTTTTCGATCAATCTTTGACTTATCCTTAACAATAATCACCCCTGTGTTACCACCACTATGGTTGGTCTTCAATACAAACTGATTAGGAAGAGAATCAAAATCAATTTCTTCTGGTGAGTTCCAAACGCCAATGAGAGGTACAATATATTCTTCTCCGATTATATTTGCTACATATTCTTTAACCAAAATCTTATCAACCATTGTTGTGTACTCTGGTTTACGATTATATAACTTAAGCCACTGAAGCTTTTCATTCATTGTTTGTGGATTCTTCAAATCCAGATGTTTACCCATCTCAAGATAATAGCGAATTTGAAGAAAGAGTTTATCCGGGAATAAGAAATTTAACCTAATTAGAAGGCCTAATAAAATTCGTTTCATCTTCTACGTATATTATAAAACAGCATAATTTTTAAGGAACATATACCTATCAGTCAATTGTCCGTGCTTCAATATCGTCGCCCTAGCAATAATAGGATCTTCAGTTTGACCGGTCAGAATCAAATACTTCTGGAACCCCGCATCAGTAAATATCTCAGCAAATGTAATCACCATCGTCAAAGTTGCTACCACTCCAAAAGCCTCTGGAGTAAGCAGTCGTGCCAAGACAATACTCGTTATAGGAGTAATCAATTTAGCTACAACCTCGGTGATAGATGACCACTTGGTCGCTTTTACTATTTTATTATTAAGTTCTGACATAATAGATTACAAGGTTATTTGAAGATCTATCAAAGAATATTCATCATTCTTTGAAATATCAGTTGATGTCAATGAATAATATAACTTTTGTAAAGATGGATTATATCTCACATGGAACAGGATACCATCCTTATTGTATATTACGGTATATGAACCATTGTTGATTTTTATGGCTTCACCCTGGGAACGGCATGATAGCATTCTTTTTTGGTAATCTAACGATATCGGAATATCTGCTATATTGCCATTTTTACAGTATGTAACTTTAAAAGTTATGGATTTATCGTTCAACAAATATATATTTCCCGATAAAGACTTGTTCTTCGATAAATTAGGTGAACTGTATTTAAATGTACCTAATGACTCCGTTGATAGATTAACTATACTATTACCATTGCTTCCAGAAGCAATATATGGTAATTCTACAAACAACTGGTTTATATCGGGGATAATATCTACACCAGTATAATTTGTCACATAATAGTTTGCATTTATATTATGCTTATAATCATCTACTTTATTATTCTTAATTGTTATTTCATCTGCAATGAAATATGATATTTTGGGAATAGCATTAATAAAGTTATTGTTAACAATTTCAATATTTCCTTTAATTGAAGTATTAGGTTTCTTATCTACTTGATTAAAAAGATAGAATGACGCTGGCTTTTGAAGAAGAAAAGTATTATTAGATATATTGACACTACTAAATGGATCTTCAGTTGACATCATACATAAGCCATAACCTGTTATTGACTCTGCCTGAAAAAGATTATCACTTATATTGAAAGAACCATAACCCACAGATGAGGTTCTTCCCGCCAAATCAGCATTATTATATATGATCTTATTATTTATCCAATTATAAGTATCAACATAATCAAAATTGTTGAAAATATTGGAGTACAAGGACTCCCTATCTGCCCCATTATTTAGAAAATATGAACCGTCAACAATATAGGTATTACCTTCATAATGGCGCACAGTCTCATATCCTTCACCAGCAATAACATTTATCTTACTTTTACCTATCTCACATTGAGGCTTATTGCTGCCATTCATACTAAATGACATCATATTCTCAATAATATTTCCTGTGAAATATACTTCTGCACATGACAAATAAGCATCATAACATGTTGCGTTAGGCAACCTAGCTCCTTTTGTATAATTAATTATATCTTTCAATAAATTATTTTTATAATAACATCTATAAGACTCTACTAATGCCGAGCAATAATAATAATCCAAAGTAACTGGTTTACCATAGAATTTATTATTACAAATAAAGACATCTGCGGACTTCTTGATATTATTCTCTACGAATGCATATGCATCCATTTCATCCGGATATCGTTTCCTTGAATGTGAATAGCACAAATATATCGGAGTAATTGGAAAAGACTCAAATATATTGTTGTAAAATTCACAACTCTCCCATATCACACCATTAAGAAACAATACCCTACCCCCATTATATATATGAGAATCCTTAACCTGTATTTGGTTGATACCGAACTTTGTGTTGTCTGAATTTAAATCCTTAAAACTCAATTGAAGCAGATATTGGCCATAATATTTTGAGTTTAAGAAGTGGAACTTATCAATTAAAATATCCCCATACTTATTCCATGTTCCACATAAAGCCTTTCCTTCGTCAATATCATTGCGTCTAAAAACTACGCCCTCCGCAACAAAGCCTCCACCATCAATAAAGTCAAAACAGTTTCCTGACACAATACGCATTTCACCTCCTATAATATGAAAGTTGAAATCCAAAACTATTGGCTCAGGAAACTTTATGAAAAATGTACCATTCAGCTTTATATTCTGTTTTTTAGAAATTGCATTCTGAAATAAAGTATAATTCATTTCAGCAGCAGCTTCATCATTCTTGATCATACCTATGCGTGTAGCTTTTTTGTACTTGACACTTGCATCGCAATAGTATGAACACAAAGCGAACATTAATATTATTAGTAACAAATATTTAAAGCACGCTCGCATTTAAATCTTATTGTATGATATTTGGTACCTTACTCTTTCCTCCAAACCATCTTATTCACCACACCAGTATAGCTTTGAATAAGCTTTACAACCTTCGTACTTACATTCTCATCAACATAGTTAGGCACTGGAATGCCATTATCCTCATTCTTAACCATTTCAACTGCAACATCAACTGCCTGAAGAAGATCATGCTCATTGATACCTGCAAGGATGAAGCATCCTTTATCTAGTGCTTCTGGTCTTTCTGTTGATGTTCTTATACATACTGCTGGGAATGAATGGCCAACACTTGTAAAGAATGAGCTCTCCTCTGGAAGTGTACCGGAATCTGATACCACAGCAAATGCATTCATCTGAAGGCAGTTGTAATCATGGAAGCCAAGAGGCTCTTGTCTAATTACTCTCTTGTCCAAAACAAATCCGCTCGCATCAAGTCTGTTTCTGCTTCTTGGATGGCAAGAGTATAGGATTGGCATATCATATTTCTCTGCCATCTTATTTATTGCCGTGAATAGAGAGATGAAGTTCTTCTCTGTATCAATATTTTCCTCTCTGTGTGCACTTAGAAGAATATATTTTCCCTTTTCCAAGCCTAGTCTTTGGTGTACATCACTGTTCTGAATCTCCTCTAGATTATTATGAAGGACTTCTGCCATCGGAGAGCCTGAAACATATGTTCTCTGTGGAGCTACGCTACTTGCATTAAGATATCTTCTTGCATGCTCAGAGTAACATATATTTACATCTGAAATGATGTCTACAATTCTACGGTTTGTTTCCTCTGGTAGGCATTCATCAAAACATCTGTTACCTGCTTCCATATGGAAGATAGGAATGTGAAGTCTCTTTGCTCCAATAACACTTAGACATGAGTTAGTATCACCAAGAACTAGTACAGCATCCGGCTTAATCTCTACCATAAGTTTGTAGCTCTTATCAATGATATTACCCATTGTTGCTCCCAAATCATCTCCTACAGCATTTAGATATACTTCAGGATCTGCTAGTTTAAGGTCCTTGAAGAATACACCGTTAAGGTTATAATCATAGTTCTGGCCAGTATGTGCCAATATTGTATCAAAGTATTTTCTGCACTTATTGATTACGGCTGCAAGACGGATAATCTCTGGTCTTGTTCCTACAATGATAAGCAGTTTTAGTCTGCCGTCGTTTTTGAATGATGCCATGTTATTGCTTATTTAACTGGTTCAAAGAATGTGTCCGGGTGATTAGGGTCAAAAGACTCATTTGCCCACATCACTGTTACAAGATTTTCTGTTTGTGATAGGTTGATGATGTTGTGGGTATAGCCTGGAAGCATATGTACTGCCTCTATCTTGTCTCCACTAACTTCAAACTCTATCACTTCGTTAGTGTCTATCTTTCTCTGCTGGATCAAACCTTTACCTGCAACTACTATAAAAAATTCCCATTTGGTATGGTGCCAGTGCTGGCCTTTGGTTATACCAGGTTTTGATATATTGATAGATACCTGTCCGTTGTTTAGAGTCTTCAATAGTTCGGTAAAAGATCCTCTATCATCTACATTCATTTTTAAAGGGAAAGATACCTTCTCTTTTGGTAGATATGAGAGATAGGTTGAGTATAGTTTCTTTGCAAAAGAATTGCAAGGAATCTCAGGTATTACCAAAGTTTGAGGTTGTTGCTTGAATTCATTTAGAAGTTCTACAATTTCTCCCAGTTTGACTTTATGCACTATTGGTACTACACAAAAGTTCTCTTTTCTGTGTTCTTCGCCTTTTAATGCCCCTATTAGCTCTTCCACCACATCATCTATATAGCAAAGATTCAATATTACATTAGGGTCGTTTACCTGTATAGGAAGATCGTTTGCTATATTGTTACAAAATGTTGCAACTGCAGAGTTGTAGTTTGGCCTGCACCATTTACCGAAAAGGTTGGGGAAACGGTATACCAATACTTTAGCACCTGTCTCTGCTGAGTAATTGAACATAAGCTGCTCTCCGGCTCTCTTGCTCTCTCCGTATGGATTATCAAGCTCAGCCTGGATGCTGGAGCTGTTCATTACTGGACAAGTGTTGTTGTATTTCTTAAGAGTATCTAGTAAAGTGGATGCAAAACCGAAATTGCCCTGCATAAACTCCTCCTGATTTTGTGGGCGGTTTACACCCGCTAAGTTGAATACAAAGTCTGCATCCTTGCAATATTGCTCTAATTCTTCCGCTGTAGAATTCACATCGTATTCATATACAGCAGATATGGTAAGAGGGGAGTAGTTTTTAGCTTTCCCCTCTTTTATGTTGTTGAGTTGAGCACAAAGGTTCTTTCCCACAAACCCTTTTGCTCCGGTAACAAGAATCTTCATTATTTTGCCACGTTTGCAATTCCTTTAAGCTCATTCTGGATATACTCCAAAGCTGCTATTTTTGCTTTGGTCTCTTCTACATTTAGCAGGCGAGTGTTGTTTGAATTGAACTCTGTAAGGACATTCCTTTCAGCCTCACCTTCTCTGAAATACTTGTCATAGTTAAGACCTCTGTTGTCTGCAGGTACACGGTAGAAATCGCCCATGTCTTCTGCCTTAGCACACTCTTCATTGGTTAGAAGAGTTTCATACATCTTCTCACCGTGGCGGATACCAATAATCTTAATATTCTCTTTATTTCCTCCAAATAGCTCACATACTGCCTCTGCCTGGGTCTGCATTGTACATGCTGGAGCTTTTTGTACTAAAATATCTCCGTTATCTCCGTGCTCAAATGCAAATAGTACTAGGTCAACTGCCTCCTCCAAAGACATAATGAAACGAGTCATATTAGGATCTGTAAGGGTTACAGGATTGCCTTTTCTAATCTGCTCAATCCACAACGGAATTACTGAACCTCTGGAGCACATTACATTACCGTATCTGGTACAACAGATTTTAGTATCTCCAGAGTAGCGTGATTTTGCTACCGCTATCTTCTCCTCAATTGCCTTGGTGATACCCATTGCATTAATTGGATATGCCGCTTTATCTGTTGACAGACAAATAACTGATTTTACTTTATAATCTATTGCAGCTGTAAGAATGTTGTCAGTTCCAATAACGTTTGTCTTTACAGCCTCCATTGGGAAGAACTCACAAGATGGTACTTGTTTTAGAGCGGCAGCATGAAAAATGTAATCAACACCTGGCATTGCGTTGCGGCAAGACTGAAGACTGCGAACGTCTCCAATATAGAATTTGATCTTATGAGCCACTTCAGGATATTTTACCTGATATTCATGACGCATATCGTCCTGCTTTTTCTCGTCACGTGAGAAAATTCTAATCTCTTTAATATCTGTGTTTAGGAAACGGTTAAGAACCGCATTGCCAAATGAACCGGTACCGCCGGTAATCATTAGAGTCTTGTCTTTGAAGATAGACATAGTAATATATTTTTTTTAGATTTAATCAATTTTATTCTGTAGTATACCCCTCTGGATTACTTCTCTGCCAATTCCAACTATCCCTAACCATTTCCTCAATGCCATATTCGGCTTCCCAACCAAGTTCGGCTTTTGCCTTTGCAGGGTTGCAGTAACATGTGGCTATATCGCCTGCTCTACGAGGTTTGATGCTGTACGGAACTAGTATGCCATTTACGCGGGTAAAGGCATCTATCATTTGCAGTACACTGTAGCCGTTGCCGGTTCCCATGTTGTAGATGGATAAGCCACAATTGCGGCTGAGTGCTTTAAGGGCTGCTACATGGCCTCGGGCGAGATCTACTACGTGAATGTAGTCGCGTACGCCTGTACCGTCGGGAGTAGGGTAATCATTGCCAAAAACACCCAGTTCCGGGCGCTTGCCCACTGCTACTTGGGTGATATATGGCATCAGGTTATTGGGAATGCCGTTGGGGTTTTCTCCTATAAGACCGCTTGGATGGGCTCCAATTGGATTGAAGTATCTTAGGAGAACTACATTCCAAGCTGTATCTGCTTTTTGTACATCCATAAGAACCTCCTCAAGCATGCTCTTGGTTTGGCCGTATGGGTTGGTGCATTTTCCTTTTGGACACTCCTCAGTAATTGGAATTATTTCTGGATTGCCATATACTGTTGCTGATGAAGAGAAGATGATGTTCTTGCAGTTATGGTTCATGAGTTGCTCTATTAGAGTAAAGGTACTTACCATGTTGTTCTGGTAGTACTCGAGAGGCATCTCTACAGATTCTCCAACAGCTTTAAGTCCTGCAAAATGAATGCATGCATCAATCTGGTGTTTGTCCAGTACATCACACAATGCTTTTGAATCCCTTACATCTATCTCATAGAATGGGATTTTTGCACCGGTAATTTGCTCTACTCTGTGTAGTGACTCCTTGTTTGAGTTTACAAGGTTGTCTACTACAACTGCGTTATAGCCGGAGTTGTAGAGTTCTACAAGAGTATGGGAGCCTATGTAGCCGGCACCACCTGTAACCAGAATTGTCTTCATCTTGTGCAAATGTTAGTAGTCCGCGGCGGACTACTTGAGTTATTTGTTATTATTTATTATTACTTTTTCAAGCAACTTTATTGTATTCTTTTTCAGTTCTGCGCGGGTGAACTGTGCTCCTATAGATTTAAGTTTGTGGCAATATAAACAAGTCTCCAAGTTTCTGATTAAATGAAACAGGGTAGTAAGAAGTCATACCTCCTCCTGGATAAAAAGTAAGTTCTGCCATGTATAACCTGTCCTCTGTGTCAAAGAAATCGACTCGTATAAAAGGGAACCCATAGGATAATTTCTGTGCGAGCTCTTTCATTTCTTCCCAATGTTTGGGTTTTGGGGCATCGCCAACTTTATGCTTTCCGTATTGAACATCCAATTTATTCCAATCTAAGTCATAGAATGTTATTGGATAATCTTCATCCATAAAATGATCCAGTGCAACATATACGCACTCAATCTTCCCATTGAAACAGAAAAATTTATAGTCATATAATTGATCATTAAATTGACTCATATATTGCTCTGCTAACACTCGTGGTTTTGCCCGATAATAAGCACGGCAGAAGGAATTTATCAAGGTATTATATGGATTGAACCAATTTGCTACCTCGGCTTTTAGTTCTTCTTTGTTTACTTCAGATTTATTACGAATGACTTCAATAAATTTTCCATCACTCTGCACGGTTGATTTGAGCACAAACTCTTCTGGTAGATTATCCCAATCAGCCAACAACTCCTTTATATTGGAATATACATTATACATGGGAATAGTATAGCCTTCTCCCAATTTCTCTTTTATGTAATCTTTAAAAAAAGCTTTATCTACAACCTTTTCAAGATAGCCATTATCGTAATATATCTTATACCACTGAAGTTTCTCTGTAAACGTTTTTGCATTTTTAATATCAAAACGATAACCATGTCTTGACTCATATAAATCCATATTACCCTTTATAAGTTGACTAATTGGCCACTTGCTTTTAGTTCCACGTAATCTCTGAAGTAGAGGTGATAGAATTCTAGTTAAAATCTTCTTCATAATATTATTTGTAGAAATTATAAACCAGCATACTCTTTAAGGTATATATACCTATCTGTCAGTTGTCCGTCCTTCAATATCGTCGCCCTAGCAATAATAGGATCTTCAGTATGACCGCTTAATATCAAAGGGAAAACATGCTCAGACAATGCCTCGCCAAAATAACGGCTCGTATCGAGCGCTAAAGCGTTAGGACATGTATCTACAGCCATTACTGTAATATTTTTAAGATTAGAAAATGCTGTTTTCTCCGATAAGGTTTCTGTGCAGAAATCATAGAATGGCTCATCGTGAGTAGATGCGCGCAATGTCGACATTATGCTTCCCTGTATGTCACATGTTATATCACCTATGACTTTAATATTTAAATTCGGATCCTTCAACAACTCGTTATCCAAATAAACTGGATAACCTGGGGACCAGTAATGACATGAAATCAAGACATCCGCCACATATGCGTACTTTGCAAAAGAACTCTTATAATTCTGTCCATTAGCGATAAAATCCTTCAAGTCAAATGGGATAGAAGGATCGATATGTTCTACAAGATAATCAAGATCCAATACGACATATGTCAACTCGTTTACATTGGTTAACTTTAGAAACTCTGATGGTGTGACTTGACATGCACCTATATGCTTCATCACATACTGTGCGCCCTGTGACACTCTTCCTGCACCTGTCAAAACAACCTTACATTTGCATAAATGCGCAATCTCTTTCACATTAGCAAGTAACTTTTCTAAAGTAAATCTCATGTCTGGTTTAGGAAGTTCAAACAACTTATATCTAAGTCCATATGCACGCAATGAGTTATATGTACCCACTACGCCTGCCCACCAACCAAATGCACAAAGTCGCTGATTATTGTCATCTACAAAATATTCGTAATCCGAAAAAGTAATACCTAATTCAACCATTTTGCGAATCAGAGGCTGATTATAAGGCTGTTCCTTCGCTATATGGCCAAAAAAAATATAGTGTTTGTTTGGAAGCAAAGTATTAATATCAGCTTCTTTTATACCTAATAGGACATCGCAATCATCAACATTATCTACAACTGATATTCCTAATGATGCATACTCATTATCTGAATATGCACGTATATCGCTTTTTTGAATATAAAACTTTGCATAAGGGAATTTTTTTTGCAAAGAAATAATCTGTTCTGGCACTAATGCTACCCTATTATCTACTGGGTGCTTAGTCTCTTTTAATATACCTACTTTTATCATATAAGAAAACTTTTTTTTCGTTCTATTTTTATAAAGCCTACGAAAGACAGAAATCCCAATAGGAATCTGCTAAAAGCAACTGTTAATGCAACTCCTATTGCGTCATAGTAATATACTAAAGGTACCGCAGAAGCCATTCCCACAATAGAGGATATTATAGTAATATTCCTTAACTCACGTTCATGATGTCTAAGTATTAAATAATTTGTTCCATAAGTATTACTTATAGCTAAAAAGATGATAGAAACGGATAATATTTGCATTATTGAAACAGAATCAGAAAATTGTGACCCTAAAAAAATATTAATCAATAATGGAGATAAGATGACCAATATAATAGCACCTATTATCGACATTCCTATATATAGGAATGAAAAAAATTTATGTTTATCTGCTCGTCTAGACAGAAAAGGATAAAAAGTCCTAGAAATCACACCTTGCAAATTGTAAAAAATTGTAGGGAATTTATTACCACCATCATATATTCCATTCGCAGATACACCGGAAAAAAAACCAAGAAGCATAACCGAAAAACTATTATACAGGTTAGGCATTAAATTATTGATAAAAACATCTGTACTTCTCAGTATTGTAGAGTAAATTTCCTTTAATTGGGGCTTATATAATTTATATCCCCAAGAATTCAATATAAGATTTAAAGAACCAAGGCCACAAATAACATAACCAATAGATGTTAATAGTGGACTCCATATATAATCATCAGGTTCTTTTACAATAAAAAAAATCATTATTGTAAAAAAGAATTTCAAAACCAAATTAAAAATAGTAGTATATTTCATGCGTTCTATTGCCTGAAAAAACCACTCAGGAAATAAAACATGACCTGGTACCATAAAAAATGTAGCGTAGATAACTAATGCATTTTCACGTAAATAAGGTATGACTAAAACTAAAATAGTTAAAATTACACTACTGAATACTGTTAGAAAACATCGCGCCCATAGTACATTACTAAAAATTCTCGAAACTTTATCTTTATCATCTCTATTCTGAGCTACATCTCTTGTCGCAGTATAATTAAAACCCCAGTCAGAAATCGTTTGGATCCACATCACAACAGCTGATGCAAAAGCTAATTTACCAAAACCTTCAGGGCCTATAACTCTTGCTAAATATGGCATTGTTATTAATGGGAAAATATATCCAGCTACTTGAAGTAGAGATAAATATCCAAAATTAGAAACAAGTGTTATGTAATCCTTACTTGAGTGAAAGCTCTGTAATTTCTTACTAAGTATGTTCATCATTTGTAAATTCATATAAATTTAGGATTTTATCACTTGGATATTGTCGTATACTCCTCAGGATTGTTTCTCTGCTAATTCCAACTATGCCTAACCATCTCCACTATTCAATATTCGGTTTCACGACCACGCTCGGCTATAGCCTTTTCGAGGTTGCAATAGCAAATGGTTATATCGCCCGCTCATCGAAGTTAGATACTATAAAGAACATGGATGCTATTTACACAATTAAAGGCATCTACCATTGTAGTATACAATAATTTACTCTATTCTGCGTAGTCACTCCATGTTTGAGTTTACAAGGTTGTCTACCACTGCATTATAGCCTGAATTGTAGAGTTCTACAAGGGGTTTGGAGCCTATGTATACGGCTCCACCGGTAAACAGAATTATCTTAATTTTTGTACGGGGGAAGTATTCCAATAGTCCACCGCGGACTACTGGAGTTATTTGCTATTATTTATTGTTACTTTTTCAAGCAACTTTATTGTACTCTTTTTCAGTTCTGCGCGGGTGAACTGTGCTCCTGTAGATTTAAATTTGTGGCAATCAGATCCACTGCACCAGTACATTCCTTTGCTTAGCAGGTATTCTGCTTTTTTCTTGGCAGCATCGCCGTAGTAGCCGGTAATTGAGCCAAGATTCAGCTGGAACTTTACTCCCATCTGGTGGAGCTGGTCAAAGTCTTTCTCCGTTAGGAACCTGTACCTTTCGGGATGGGCAAAAAGAGGACGGTAGCCGGCACTCATTATTTGCTGCATTGTGCCTGTAAGGTTGTAGGGTTCTGCTATGGTTGAGGTCTCTACAAGTAGGATATCGTCTTCCATTGTAAGTAGATCTCTTTGGGCCAAGCGTTGCTCAAAAACTGTATCAAGCATATATTCAGCAGCAAGATTCAGCTTTATAGAACCTTTATAGGAGTTTTGCAGTGTTGCAAATCTCTCCTTTAGGAATTCGGTGGTATTGGCTACATCTTCCATTATATGGGGGGTGCACCAGAGTTCCTTTACCCCCTCCCCTTCCATATATTGCAGAACTGCCAACGAATCTTCAAGGGTTTTTACGCCGTCATCCACTCCAAAAAGTATGTGTGAATGACGGTCTGTAGAACCTTTGAGTATGCCACTGCTTTGTAGCGAGTGTTTTTTGCTAAAGAACGGGAACAATGCCATTAGTTCTCTTTGTTGCCGTATCCGTAGCCGTAGCCATAGCCATATCCATAGCCATAGCCATAGCCATAACCATAGCCGTATCCACCATATCTCTTATCCTGGTAGTCTACACCATTAAGGATAATTGACATACGGGTATATTTGTTCTCGCGATAAATCTCGTTAAGGTATGGAATAGATCTCTTGTCTAGAAGGCCTGCTCTGGTTACAAAGATTGTCATGTCAACCTGCTTGGTAATTAGGGCAGAGTCTGCTACTATATCAATTGGAGGACAGTCTACAAAAATGTAGTCGTACTCTTTCTTCAACTGCTCCATCATGGTCTCAAACTTCTCTGTAAGCAAAAGCTCTGTAGGGTTTGGAGGAAGGGTACCAATTGGTAGGATATGAAGATTATCCAAGCGTGATTCTACCTGTTTGATACACTGGTGGAAATCATTCTCCTTGCCGCTTAGGTATGCCTCAACACCGCTCTTGGTTTTGTGCTGCAAAGCCAATGTAAGGGTTGCCTTGCGCAAATCCAAATCTACCAACAGCACCTTTGCAGGTTTCAAAGAGAGGCTGGCTGCAATGTTCATGATGGTATAGGTTTTACCGGCGTTAGGGTTAAGGGAAGTAAGCATAACTGCATATCCGTTACCTGCCTTTTTGTTTATAACCATATCAAGGTTTGTTCTGAATACCCTGTATGCCTCATTCATCATATCTCGTTTTGCATGCTCAACTACAATTTTGGTATTTTCATGGTTAAGTTTCTCACTCTTTGAAACAAAACCAAAACGGTTTCTCTTGGCAAGCAGCGGAATCTCAGCAAGGAACGGTACAATTGAATTAGCAAAATCCTGTTTTGTATGTACTGCTGAATCAAGCATTCGTAGGATAAACAAAATACCGAACGGGATACCGCAACCCAACACAAGCGCAACCATTAGTAGCATCATCTTGTTAGGGGCAACCGGATAAGGTGAACCGTTAGGATTCTGGATAAGACGAGTATTACCCACATTAACCAATGCTGCAATCTCGTTCTCCTCACGTTTCTGAAGCAGGAAGATGTATAGCTGCTCCTTTACCAACTGCTGGCGCTGGATAGAAAGGAGCTGCATCTCCTGGCCCGAGCTGGCTGCAATGCGGTTCATAATCAACTGCTCCTGGCTCTCAAGTTTCTGGCTTTGCAACTGCAATGTGGAGATGTAGTTGTCTATAGAGCGCAAGATATTAAGACGCAAAGTAGAGAGAGAAGTGTTCAAATCTGCAATAAGAGGGTTGTTTGCACCGCTGCCTTTAGAAAGTCGGTCTCTCTGAAGCAACATATCATTGTACTCTGCAATCTGGCTCTCCACATTGCCTGATGAAAGGCCAAGGTTTGCAGGGATAAGTGATGTTGCATTTGCTGGATCATTCAAATAATCTTTAATGAATTTTGCAATCTGCAACTGGTTGCTTACCTCAAAAGATTTGGAAGAGTACTCACTGGATTCCTGAATATATTTTTGCGCAATGGCATTCATATCAGAGAGTTTGTTCTCCTGTTTATAAGTTTTTAGTTTATTCTCTACACCACCAAGCTCTTTCTCAATAAGGAACAACCTGTCGTTAATGAAATCTGAAGTATTTCTTGCAGAGCGGTTCTTGTTGCTGATCCAAACCTCATTGTAAGAATCAATCAAGGTGCTCAATACAGCTGCAGAACGGGCTGGATATTTATCTTCCAAAGAAAGTACAACAACTGTAGACTCTTTGCCAGAGAGAGAAACTGACAATTTAGTACAAAGTGCTTTAGCCCTGTTCATGCTATTGCTCCATGCCACTTTAACATCATTGTTGAAATTTTCAAAGTACATTGTTGGAACAATGGTAATTGAACCTACAGGGGTCTCCACAACTTCACCTAATTTGCACTGAACAGTCTCTGAAACCTCATCCGGTCCAATAACAAAGTTTTTAAGTACAACTATAGAGGTATCTACCTTGGAAACTGTGAACGAGAAACTTGAATGAGGATTATTGTCTACAAGTTTCAACTCTACTGGAGAATTCTGATAATACTCCACGCTGCGTAGGATCTGGCTCTCGTAGTATTTTGTTTCAAGACCTAGACGCTCCACTACAACCTGCATCAAATCTGGCGACTTGAAAGCCTCCATCTCATTTGCAACCTGCGAGTGTGCTCTAAGTCCACCCACTCCGCTTGCAAGAGTGGTAAGGTTACGCATAGTAGATGTCTGCTCAGACTCATCAATGATAACCTTTGCTGTACGTACATAAGTACTTGGGGTCTTATAGATATAGAATGATACAAAGATAAGACAGATGATGATACTCGCTACGTACCACCACTTGAAGTCCCATATCATTCTCCAGATATCGTTCAGGGTAATTGTAACCTCTTCCTCGTTGTTCAAATTATGCTGGTTTGAAAAATTGTTCTCGGCCATGATATCTTATAACTATTTAGTCAGGTTGATAATTATGTTAGCAATTGATAATAGAAGTGAACCTCCAGATACAAAGATGCTTGTCATACGTAGCGCTTTATCGTCTGTTGTAGACTGGCGGGCCTTGATGTCACTTGGCTGCACGTAAACAATGTCATTCTGCTGCAAGTAGTATGCAGGAGAGTTGAACAGGTCTACATCACAAAGGTTTATCTCATAAATTGTACGCTCACCGTCTCTCTCTCGGATTACAGATACATTCTCACGCTGACCAAAAATAGTAAGGTCCCTTGCCAATGACAATGCCTGAAGAACTGTTACTTTATCACCCTGGATGGTATATGTACCTGGAGAATTTACCTCTCCCAATACAGAAACCTTAAAGTTCATGAACTCTACAGTTACAACCGCATCTGAAAGCAGTCCCTCTGCAAGGAGTTTGCTTTTAATCATCTCTGCCAACTCCCAACGGGTCATACCGTTCACTTTTATCTTTCCTAAGACAGGGAAATCTATATAACCATTATTGTCTACAATGTAACCCATAAGTCTTTGAGAAGCTCCGGCTGATGTCATCTCAGATCCTGCCTGGTAACTTACCACAGGGAGGTTGAACATTGCCACCAACTCAGGATTTCTGCTTGAAACCACAATTGAAAGCTGGTCTTTGGGCTGGATTACAATACCGGCATGTTTGTCGGTCTGCTCAGGAGTGTTAACATTCTTGTTCTGGAAATAGGCGATGTTCTGAACCGGTGCACAAGAGGCTACCAGCAACACCATCGCAATCAACGATAAAATTGAGTACTTCTTAGACATTTTATTTAATTTTTTGTTTTTATCTGTGAAATGTCTTGAGGAAAGGTAAAGACACTAGAATAGGTCACCCCAAAATTGATTGGAGTGGCCCACAGAAGTTATTTCCAAGCCTCCGGCTAAATGGCAATGCGCTATCCAGCAGCATTTTACAATTCAGCATTATTTTTAGTTATATGGTGTTTTGCAAAATTACCAAATATATCTTGCAAAAACAAGTTATCTTCCCCTCATTGCAGCCCCGCCTACACCAGTTCAAGGTGTTGCGGCTGCACATACGTAGTGGCTACCGCCAGCATTCCGGGCAACTCTACAATCACCCTTCTGGATTTCTTTATCCTTGCCACTGTCCCTTCTACCCCTTTAAACGGTCCGTCAAGCACTTTCACTTTTGTTCCTGCCTGCAGTTTTGGGCTTATTTCCTTTATGTAAAGAATATCATCTGCCATTACACTGCAAACTTTAATGAAGGATGCCATTGCAGTTTCCGGTACTACAGCCGGTTTCCCTGTTGCCTTGTCCCACATGTAGCGGGCAAAACAATCTGGCCCCTGCTGTTGCAGAAATGTGTCAATCTCCCCTTTCTCTCCGTTTACAAAGCACAGGTTTGAAACCGCAGGGACAATCTTTACAACCTCTTTCCCTCCCTTCTCAAATTTCTTCTTCTTCATGGGAACGAATGTTTCAAAACAAGCCTCCTTAAGAAGTTTCTGGAATTTGAGTTCCCTGCCGTATGTCACCCTCAGTGCAAACCACATAAATATCTCTCCAAACCCTAATTTTCAGGTTTGTCCAACTGCTCATAAATAGAGTTCTTGCTCTTGAATTCTGGAACAATTGCCTTCATCTGTTTCACAGTTCCCATCTTGTCCATTGCAAGTACAAGATTTTTAAGCTCCGCATAATCTGCAAGCACGTTGCTCATAACGTATTCCCTCACTTTTGCAACCGATATCTTCTGGTGCTCAGTAGGGATTGTATTCTCTTTGCTGTTAAGCAGCTCCTCGTAAAGTTTCTCGCCAGGGCGCAATCCGGTGTACTCTATCTTAATGTCCTCATCCGGTCTGAAACCGGCCAATGAGATCATTTTGCGGGCCATATCCGCAATCTTCACCGGCTCACCCATATCAAATACAAATATCTCGTATCCGTTACCCATGGTTGCGGCCTCAAGTACAAGGCGGCAAGCCTCAGGGATTGTCATGAAGTATCTTATAATGTCTTTATGGGTTACAGTTACAGGACCACCGGCTATAATCTGCTCCTTGAATCTTGGAATAACGGAACCGTTGGAACCCAATACGTTACCAAAACGGGTTGTAACGAATTTTGTCTTACCCGCAACCTCTCCACTTATAATGGCACGGCTAAGGGTCTGAACATAAATCTCTGCAAGCCTCTTAGAGCAGCCCATTACGTTAGTTGGATTTACAGCTTTGTCTGTAGATACCATTACCATCTTCTCCACCTCATACTTAACTGCCATGTCTGCCACATTGCGGCTACCCAGCACGTTTACGTTAATGGCCTCGCAAGGGTTGTTCTCCATTAACGGAACATGTTTGTATGCTGCAGCGTGGAACACAATCTGAGGACGGTAAGCATCAAATACCCTGTCTATTCTGGCAGCATCCCTTACATCTGCAATTACAAACTTGTAATGCTCTCCAAAGCTATTGAGATTGAACTCTGCCCCCTTATTTGCTTTCTCACGGTCTGTAAGTTCAAGCTGTATGTTGTGAAGCGGAGTTTCCGCATTGTCAAGTACAATAAGCATCTCTATAGGGAAAGTACTTATGAGTCTGGCAAGCTCAGATCCAATGGAACCTGCGCCTCCGGTAACCATTACCCTCTTGCCCTCAAGGAATCCGCTCACTTCCTTCATGTTGATATCTATCACCTCTCGCCCAAGCAGGTCTTCTACATTAATCTCCCTTATAACATTCTGGATTGAACCGTCTTTTGGCATCTCGCTCAACTGAGGCTGTACAAGCACTTTTACATGGCTCTTTATACAGAATTCAATTAGCCCGTCTTTTTCTGCCATAACGCTTGCCTGGCTTGGGAATACAATGGCATTGATATCTTTTTTGTCAATTACCTCTGCAAAATAGTCATATGTGTCTATGGTAAATACCGGTACTCCGTGCAGGGTAAGTTTTGTAATGCGCTCCTGCATCTTAACAAAACCCATAATCTTGTATTCTGCATGAAGGTTATTTGAGATATATGTAGAGAGAGCTACACTCTGTGAATTGTCACCATATATAAGTACTCTTCTGGATACTTTATTGAGGCTGGTAAGCACCAGCTGGTATATATAGATAAGTAGAATTCTCATGAATACAAGCAGCGCTGCCGAAAGGACCATATCTGAAAGCTGCGCTACAAAAAGGTCTGATATTGGGAAAGATATCTTCAGAACATTTCTGAGAGCAATTAAAACACCCAACAGTATGATACTCTTTACTATGGCTGCAACCGACAACCTCAGGATCTCCTGTATGGTAGTATGCCTCATGATACCCCTGTATGTACCAAAAGCATAGAATGTTCCAACACTTACAAGAAGTGAGATTCCAACAAAGTAGAGCAGGGTATCTGCAGCAACAAGACTATGCCCCAAGAAATTGAGAAGAATAAACACACATAGTGTTGCAAATGTGGCAATCAGGGAATCAATTACCAGCACAGTCCACCTGCTGAAGTACTGTGTGTTCACAATTATTCTTGACAATTTTTCATAGAAGGGTTTCATAACATTTCTCTTATTTTGCTTAATTACATCCTAATTTTGCAAAAGTATACAAAATTATCGTCTAAAACAAAAGAAAAGAAGATACATAAGTCACAGAGGGGCTATATAAAAGAAAAGAGCCCTGCACATCAATTGTGCAGACCTCCAAAACACTTAAAATACACTATGAAAAACTTTATGACTTTTAAAGTCGTGGGAGCAACAGGATTCGAACCTGTGACCCCCTGCTTGTAAGGCAGGTGCTCTAAACCAGCTGAGCTATGCTCCCGAATTTTTATTTTGAAAAAGAACTTTTTGTTTCCACTTTCGTGGGAGCAACAGGATTCGAACCTGTGACCCCCTGCTTGTAAGGCAGGTGCTCTAAACCAGCTGAGCTATGCTCCCAATTTTGTCTTAAGAACTCTTGGGTTACCCCGTTTCTCTTTTGCGGTTGCAAAGGTAGACATTATTTTTGAATTTCCAAATTATTTTTGAAAATTTTTGCAGAAAAGTTCCAAAAATGCTGTCGGGAAGGTTAAAAATGCCTTTTTAAGGGGCTGCAGAGGGTTTTGTGGATTATTTTTCTTAAATTAGCGCGGTTTTATGCGCGTACGCGCGTATACATAGTATTGTAACGAGACGAAAATAAACAAATACATTAAAAACAAAACTTATGATTTTATTCTTTGGTGCCGGCAATGGTACGGTAATAGCTGTTAAGGCTAAAGAGATGTTATCTCAAGAGAATATCAATGCGCTGCAGTGGCTTTTTGGCAATGCCACCCTTTTGGAGGGAGAGACTGTAAGCGGAAATTTTGTTGGTCCAAGACGTGAGATGATCACCCCTTGGAGTACTACCGCTGTAGAGATTACCCAGAACATGAATATCTGCGGAATTGAGCGTATTGAGGAGTTCTTTGCTGTAGAGGGCGAGGAGGCTCAGTATGACAAGATGCTCCAGAGGTTCTACAGAGGCCTTGACCAGGAGATTTTCACTATTGACAAGCAGCCGGATCCTGTAATTTACATTGAGGATTTTGAGAGCTACAACAAGCAGGAGGGTCTTGCACTAAACCCTGAGGAGATTGAGTACCTTAAAGGTTTGAGCAAGAAACTTGGCCGTGGCCTTACAGACAGTGAGGTGTTCGGTTTCTCACAGGTGAACTCAGAGCACTGCCGCCACAAGATTTTCAACGGTGTGTTCATCATAGACGGCAAGGAGATGGAGAGCTCTTTGTTCAAGATGATTAAGAAGACATCTCAGGAGAATCCAAATCTTATTGTAAGTGCATACAAAGACAACTGTGCGTTCCTTGAGGGCCCTAAGGTGGCAATGTTCCACCCTGTAAGCGGCAGCAAGCCGTCTGAGTTTGTGGCAAAAGAGGTTGATACAGTTATCTCACTTAAAGCGGAGACCCACAACTTCCCAACCACAGTTGAGCCTTTCAACGGTGCAGCAACCGGTTCGGGTGGAGAGATCAGAGACCGTATTGCAGGTGGTAAGGGTAGCTTCCCGATAGCAGGTACTGCATGTTACATGACCTCATACCCAAGATTCAACGAGGGTGTGGAGGCAACCGCAGGTATAAATGCCCATTTGAGCACCCAGGCAGGATGTGGCGCTGCAGATCTTGCAGACGAGTCTTGTGCTGCAGCAATGGCTGTAGAGCGTGACTGGGAGAAGACCCCTGCCCGCCCTTGGCTATACCAGAGCCCACAGGAGATCCTTACCAAGGCTTCCAACGGTGCTTCCGATTTCGGTAACAAGTTCGGACAGTGTATCATCTGCGGAAGTTTGCTTACTGCAGAGTTTGAGGCACAGAGAAAATTCGGTTTTGATAAAGTGATTATGTTGGCAGGTGGTGTGGGCTACGCAAAAAAACGCGACGCCCTTAAGGAGAAACCTGCTGTTGGAGATAAAGTTGTTCTTCTTGGTGGTGACAACTACCGCATTGGTATGGGTGGTGGCGCTGTAAGTAGCGTTGATACCGGCCAGTATGCAAATGCAATTGAGCTGAATGCCATCCAGCGTTCAAACCCTGAGATGCAGAAGAGGGCTTACAATGCTATCCGTGCAATTGCTGAGTCAGACAACAATACCATCATAAGTGTTCACGACCATGGTGCAGGCGGCCACCTTAACTGTTTGTCTGAGCTTGTGGAGGAGACCGGTGGAAACATTGATATCAGCAAACTTCCTGTAGGTGACCCTACTTTGAGTTTGAAGGAGATTATCGGCAACGAGAGCCAGGAGAGAATGGGTCTTGTTATGCAGGAGAAGGACATTGAGGAGCTTAAGGCCATTGCAGACCGCGAGCGTTCTCCAATGTACGTTATTGGCGAGACTACCGGAGAGCACAACTTCACTTTGCGCAATGAGAAAACTGGCGAGGCTGCAATCGACCTTGCTATGGAGGATATGTTCGGAAGCGCTCCTAAGACTTACATGAAGGACGTTACCGCAGATTATACTTACGCACCTCTTGCTTACGATCCTGCCAAATTTGAGTACTACGTTGGCCAGGTTCTTCAGTTGGAGAGCGTTGCTTGTAAAGACTGGTTGACAAACAAGGTTGACCGTTCAGTTACCGGACTTATCGCCGGCCAGCAGACTTGCGGTGAGATCCAGCTTCCTTTGAACAACCTTGGTGTTACAGCTGTAGGTTACAACAATAAGGAGGGTATTGCAACTTCTATGGGCCACGCCCCTATGGTTGCTATGGTTGATTCTGCTGCAGGTTCCCGCATGGCTATCTCGGAGGCTCTTACCAACGTGGTTTGGGCTCCTTTGAAAGATGGCATCAAAGGCATTTCTTTGAGTGCAAACTGGATGTGGCCTTGCCGCAACGAGGGTGAGGATACCCGTCTGTTCAAGGCTGTTAAAGGTGCTTCTGATTTCTCTTGTGCCCTTGGCATCAACATCCCTACCGGAAAGGACAGTATGAGTATGACCCAGAAATATCCGTCGGGAGAAAAAGTACTTTCTCCTGGTACAGTGATCATCTCTACCGTAGCACCTGTGGAGGATATCAACAAGATTGTGCATCCTAACCTTCAGAATAATCCCGACAGCGTATTGATGTATATCCCATTTGTGGACGGTGCCGCTTCGGCTGCTGCAGGTTCTGACGCTAAAGAGGCATTCCCTCTTGGCGGTTCTGCTTTTGCCCAGATTGTTGGCCAGGTAGGTAATATTGCTCCTGATGTGGAGAATCCTGCTTACTTTGCTTCAGCATTTGCCGCTGTTCAGAAACTGGTTGCCGATGAGCTTGTGCTTGCAGGTCATGATATTTCTGCCGGTGGTCTTATCACTACCGCTCTTGAGATGTGTTTTGCAAATGTGAACGGCGGTTTGGCTATCAATGCACGCGCCCTTGAGATGATTGCAAAAGAGTGGGGCTGCGCTGGCGGTTCAGATTCTATCTTCAGAGCTTTGTTCTCAGAGACTCCAGGTGTACTTGTTCAGGTGGCTTCTGCTTCTGTTGATTCAGTTGCTGCTGCTTTGGCTGAGTGCGGCGTTAAGGGTTACGCAATTGGTAACTACCTTCCTGCACGCAAAGTGGTTCTTACCGGCTTTGGCGCTGCTGATGCAGTTTCTTTGGATATTGATGCCATGAGAGACGTTTGGTTCAAGACTTCATATTTGTTTGATATCCGTCAGGTTGGCGAGACTTGCGCTAAGGAGAGATTCCAGAACTATAAGAAACAGCCTTTGGTATACTCATTCCCTGCTGGTTTCACCGGTTCATTGAGTTCTTATTCTGGCGTTGCTGCCCCAGTTGCTGAGGGCTCTTCTGCTCTTGCTCCTGCTGCTGATGCCCCTATGGCTGCGATTATCCGTGAGAAAGGTTCTAACGGCGACCGCGAGATGGCATGGGCACTTCACCTTGCAGGTTTCAGAGTTAAGGATGTTCATATGACCGACTTGATTTCCGGCCGCGAGACCCTTGAGGAGGTTAAGATGATTGTATTCGTTGGAGGTTTCTCAAATGCCGATACTCTTGGTTCAGCTAAAGGTTGGGCTGGTGCATTCCTTTACAATGCCATAGCTAAGGCTGCCCTCGATGCTTTCTACGCTCGTGAGGATACAATGAGTTTGGGTATCTGTAACGGTTGTCAGCTGATGGCTGAGTTGGGTCTTCTTACCCCTACTGCCCGTGAGCTTTCTCCTAAGATGGTTCACAACAACTCACACAAATATGAGAGTGCGTTCGTAGGTGTTGGTATTGAGAACAGCCCTTCTATCATGCTCCGCTCGCTTTCTGGCAGCAAGCTTGGTATCTGGGTTGCCCACGGTGAGGGTAAATTCTCGTTCCCTGCAGGTATGGACAACGTGGTTGTGGCTGCACGCTATACTTACAACGCTTATCCTGCCAATCCTAACGGTTCTCCAGAGGGTATTGCCGGTGTCTGCAGCACAGACGGCCGTCACTTGGCTATGATGCCACACCCTGAGCGCTGCTTGCGCCCTTGGAACTGGGCACACTACCCTGCTGAGCTTCGTTCTCAGGAGATCACCCCATGGATTGAGATGTTCATCAACGCCCGCGTTTGGTGTTCCGGCAAATAATTGGGTTTAGGTTACTATACCTATATATATAATAGGAGCTCCGCGGGTGTGCGGGGCTCCTATTATTTTTACCCCTCTATGTAACGTCGTCTTTTTGTACAATTTGCTGATCCTCAGCAAATTAAAAATTAAGGGGCTTGCATTTTTGCAAACCCCTAATTTTTAACTACCTGGGCACCAGGTAGTTGTACAAAAAGACGACGTTACAATTTACGCCCGGCGAGTTCGCTCAGTTCACTGCGCTCACCTTTTATGAGGTTCACGTGCTCAAAGAGGTTTTCGCCGTAGAGTTTTTCGCTCAGGTGAGTGAGGCCGTTGGACCATTTGTCAAGGTATGGCTGGTCTATCTGGTTTACATCACCGGTGAAAACAATTTTGGTTCCCTCGCCAGCGCGGGTGATGATGGTTTTTACCTCATGCGGAGTAAGGTTCTGGGCCTCGTCTATAATGAAGAAGGTATTGGAGAGGGAGCGGCCGCGGATGTAGGCAAGCGGGCTGATGAGCAACTGCTCGCGTCGGAGCATCTCCTCTATTTTTATGTTTTCTTTACTGGTGTCGCGGAAGTTTTTCTTAATTACGGCTAGGTTGTCGTAAAGAGGGAGCATGTACGGGCCAATCTTCTCCTTGGCGTCACCGGGAAGGAATCCTATCTCTTGGTTCTTGAGTGGAATTACCGGGCGGGAAAGGAGTATCTGGTCGTAGAGATGGGTCTGTGCCAAGGCTCCCGCCAGGGCAATGAGGGTCTTTCCTGTGCCGGCGGTGCCGGTTAGGGAAACAAGTTTGATGTCGGGATTAAGAATGGCATCCATTGCAAAGACCTGCTCAAAGTTGCGTGGGGAGATGCCGTAGGCGCTCTGCTGCTCCACCATCACAATGTTGCCGGTGTTGTGGTTGTAGCGGGCCAGGAGGACATCTTTGTCGGGAAGATGAAACTTGTACAGCTGGTTGCATGGAGGGGTTTTGTAGCGGAAGGCGCTCAATGGTACTCCCTGCGGCTGTAGTTCAAGGGCTGTAAGAAGTTGCGGATCTGCCCCTTTTACCGAGATGATCCTCTTGGTAGTGCGGTTTACACGCTCCTCTTTGATGTGGTCGGTGAGGTAATCCTGCACGAACATCCCTACCGCCTTGGCTTTCATCCTCAGATTTACGTCCTTGGTTACCAGTGCCACGGTGCGGTTGGCATAATTGTGCTTGTACCATATGGCAGTGGCCAGGATGCGGTGGTCCTGGGTATCATCGCGGAAAGCCCCCTGCAGTTCTTTTGGAAAATCGCGGTTTACAGTTATGGTAAGTGTGCCCCGGTTCTTCCCCAGCGGGTATCCGTGACCGTTGAAGAGCCTCGGATCCGAAATCTCATCAATGGTTCTCACAAACTCGCGGGCGTTGTAGTTGATAGTATCGTTGCCGTTCTTGAACTTGTCTACCTCCTCAAGCACTGCCAACGGAATTACTAAATCGTTCTCCTGAAAATTGTAGATTGCACGATGGTCATGCAAAATCACATTTGTGTCAAGCACAAAAATCTTTGGTAACTTTTGCATAGCGGATGGGTTTTTGTAAAGTTAACAAATAAAAATTAAGTTACGTCGTCTTTTTGTACAATTTGCAGATTATCAGGCAATTGCTTTTTTCAAAAAGAGCAATTTTGTTTTTAAGAAAAAGCAATCTATTGAAACACAGACAGTTGTACAAAAAGACGACGTAAAATAAGCCACGGTTGAACTAGAGTAAATTTACTCAAAAGCTTGCAGATTATTTATAAGTTAAGTATTTTGCCGGAAACTTTTAAGACATGAAGAAGGGAAAGAGAGAGCAGGAAGGAATTATGCATGTGTATTTCAGGGCCAATGGCAGGTACACTGTATTTTATGATGATGAAGATAATATTGAGCTCTTGAGGCGGATGGACAAGTTTGCCAAAAAGTACGAATCCACCGTATTTGAATTTGCATTAATGGGAAACCATGCGCATTTCTTGGTGTACACTACATGTGTGAGCGTGTTGATGCGGGACACATTAAAGAGCTATTCCCGATGGTATAACAAGAAATACAAAAACAGCAACAAAGTTTTTAAAACGCCTTTTTCCAGCGCATGCAAAAGGAGCGATGAATGGGTATTTGATACCAGCATGTATATTCTCAGGAACGCTACTGTCGCCAGAATTTGCAGTAAAGCCGAGCATCACCGGTGGTGTTCCATGAGTTTCCATTTCAGAGATGAAAAAAGGCATTTACCAATTGGCTATAACCAATATTTGAGATTATCTGAAGCAATTGAAATAGACACATCTTTTATCGACAGCAAATTCAAGAACTTTAAAGAATTTGCAGATTACGTAAATAATATCCCAATACTTAGGTCATCTGTTATTCCCGACAACGCCAAATGGGAATCCAATACTCCCGGCACTATTGCCGCTGAAGCATCGAGACTCCTTAACGGAAGACCTCTTAATAGTCTTAAAAGAGATGAAATAGCTGATCTTATTGTTAATCTCTACCGCAATACCGGAGCTAAAATGCTGCAAATTGCCTCTGTTCTTCATGTAGACTATAAATTTGTAAAGCATTGCATTGCTAGAGAGAAGAACGCCTAAACAACCGTACAGCACCGCAGCCGGAATAAAGCATCTCCGGCTGCTACAGTCAACAAAAAACACCCATGAGAGTTTTATGGCTCTCATGGGTGTTTTTTGTTGCTGTTGCTCGAGAGATGAATTATTTCTGAGCATTGTGTTTGATTGCAGCCTGAGCAGCAGCTAGGCGAGCAATTGGAACACGGAATGGAGAACATGAAACGTAGTTCATTCCAGCCAAGTGGCAGAACTCTACTGAGTCTGGATCACCACCGTGCTCACCGCAGATACCAACTTTAAGTTTAGCGTTAGTTGATCTACCGCCTTTGATACCCATCTCAACAAGTTTACCAACTGAACCTCTGTCCAAAGTCTGGAATGGGTCAGCAGGAAGGATCTTCTTGCTTAGGTAGTCACCCATGAAGCCGCCGATATCGTCACGAGAGAAACCGAAGGTCATCTGAGTAAGGTCGTTAGTACCGAATGAGAAGAACTGTGCAGTCTTAGCCATCTCGTCAGCAAGGATAGCAGCTCTAGGGATCTCAATCATTGTACCGTATAGGTAAACGATCTTAACACCCTGCTCAGCCTCTACTGCTGCGTGTACTTTGTCGCAAAGCTCTTTCTGGAAATCAAGCTCTTTAACTGAAACAGTTACAGGAACCATGATCTCTGGCTGTGGAGTAAGACCCTCTTTAATCAACTCTGCAGTAGCAGTGAAGATAGCGTGGAACTGCATCTCTGAAATCTCAGGATAAGTTACACCAAGACGTACACCACGGTGACCCATCATAGGGTTAACCTCGTGTAGAGCCTCACCACGTTTCTTGATATCCTCTGGAGTGATACCGAACTCTGCAGCCATCTCCTCAATCTTCTCTTTAGTCTGAGGAACGAACTCATGTAGAGGTGGGTCAAGTAGACGGAAGGTTACTGGCTTGCCGTCAAGAACTTTCATAGTACCTTTAACAGCCTCTTTTACGTATGGCTCAAGCTCAGCAAGTGCCTGACGTCTCTCAGCCTCTGAGTTAGAAAGGATCATCTTGCGAAGTTTTGATAGAGGAGCCTCTGAGTTCTCACCGTAGAACATGTGCTCAATACGGAACAAACCGATACCCTCAGCGCCAAAGTTGATTGCAGTCTGAGCATCCTGTGGGTTATCAGCGTTGGTTCTAACACCAAGAACGCGGTATTTGTCTACAATCTTCATGTACTCTACGAAACGAGGATTCTCTGAAGCATCCATAGTCTCGATAGCTACATCATATACATAACCCTTGCTACCGTTCAATGAGAAGATGTCACCCTCATTGTAAACTTTCTCACCGATAGTCAAAGTTTTGTTCAACATGTTGATGTGAAGTGCATCGCAACCTACGATACAGCATTTACCCCAACCACGTGCAACAAGAGCAGCGTGTGAAGTCATACCACCACGAGCAGTCAAAAGACCGTCAGCAGCACGCATACCCTCAACGTCCTCTGGGTTAGTCTCCTCACGAACAAGGATAACTTTCTCTTTTCTTGCAGCGCACTCAACAGCCTCCTCAGCAGTGAATACGATCTTACCTACAGCACCACCAGGACCAGCTGGAAGACCCTGTGCAATTACAGTACCTTTCTTCTCGGCAGCTGGGTTAAGGATTGGGTGTAGAAGCTCGTCCAACTGAGCAGGAGCAACACGCATTACTGCAGTCTTCTCATCAATAAGACCCTCAGCAAGCATATCCATAGCCATGTTCAAAGCAGCAAGACCTGTTCTCTTACCTACACGGCACTGAAGCATCCAAAGTTTGCCGTCCTGGATAGTGAACTCAATATCCTGCATATCGTGGAAGTGAGCCTCAAGGTTCTGCTGGATCTGATCCAACTCAGCGTATACAGCTGGCATAGCAGTCTCCAAAGAAGCAAGGTTCTTGTTGTGCTCGTTCTTTGTAGCCTCGTTCAATGGGTTAGGTGTTCTGATACCTGCAACAACGTCCTCACCCTGAGCGTTGATCAACCACTCACCGTAGAACTTGTTCTCACCTGTAGCAGGGTTTCTTGAGAAAGCAACACCGGTAGCTGAGTTGTCACCCATGTTACCGAATACCATTGACTGTACGTTTACTGCAGTACCCCACTCGTCTGGAATACCCTCAATTCTTCTGTATGCGATAGCTCTCTTACCGTTCCATGATTTGAAAACGGCGCCAATACCGCCCCAAAGCTGCTCGTAAGCATCGTCTGGGAATGGTTTGCCTAGCTCCTGTTTAACTCTAATCTTGAAATCCTCGCAAAGCTGCATCAAGTCCTCAGTAGTAAGGTCTGTATCTGAAGCATAACCTTTCTCTTTCTTAACTTTGTGCAACATTCTGTCCAACTGAACGCGGATACCGTTACCCTCCTCAGGCTCAATACCCTCAGCTTTCTCCATTACAACGTCTGAGTACATCATGATCAAACGTCTGTAAGCATCATAAACGAAACGAGGATTACCGGTTTTAGCAATAAGACCAGGGATAGTTGCAGAACATAGACCAATGTTAAGAACTGTCTCCATCATACCAGGCATAGAGCTTCTTGCACCTGAACGGCAAGATACTAGAAGTGGAGAAGTAGGGTCACCGAATTTCATGCCCATTACCTCCTCAGTAGCAGCCATTGCAGCATTTACCTCAGCCTCCAACTCTTTAGGATAGTTACAACCATTTTTGTAATACTCAGTACAACAGTCAGTTGTAATAGTAAAACCTGCAGGAACCGGAATCTCCAGTTTGCACATCTCAGCAAGGTTGGCACCTTTACCGCCAAGAAGGTTTTTCATGCTTCCATCGCCGTCGGCAGTTTTACCACCAAAACGATAAACTCTCTTGATTTCTGACATAATAAATGAAATTAAATATTGTTTGGTTATAAATTAGTCATTTTTAGAAAAAATGCGGTACAAAAATATAAAAAAAAATCCTAAATAAAGAATAAAACTTATCTTCTGTCACCCCTTTCATCCCATCCTACACTTATCCCTAATCCCGACAGATTCTCAAGAAGTTTGTCCCTTGTAGAAACCGCATCATCCTCAACCCCCTGTTTCCCCTGATACAGAGAATAGTTGCCCCTGAGCTGCGTTTCAGTCATATTTGGCATGATAACATTTGCCCCATGCAGCAGAGCCTGCTCCCTTCCCATAGGGTCAAGCACCTGGAGGGCCGTTGTGGCGGCAATGTTTATGTCGGGAAGAAGAATCCTCAGGCGGGCCACCATCTGCAGGCTCACCTCAAGGAGTTCACTGTTGCTCATGTTCCAAAAGTCTCCACGGGGCTGTGAGGCAAGTTCCTTAAGGTTGTCGGGAAGAGGAGTTCCTGTGCGCCAATGTGACACAATCTGCCCCAGAGGGGTGTCATAATGAGGGATATACGGCCCCATCCCCACCATGTCAACTCCCAGATTCTTAAGAAATTGCAAATCTTCTTGGAGATGTTCATATGTTTGGAAAGGGAGTCCAATCATCACACCGCTGCCCAAGAGGTAATTCTCTGATTTAAGGTCGGCCAACGCCTGCAACCTACGTAGCATCGAGTGGTTTGCCGCATCCTTTGCATTGTTGCCGGTGAGGGCAAATCCGGGATGTATCTTCTCGTACAGCTCCTTGTTGGAGGTCTCAATTCTGAGCAGATACCTGGTGACTCCAGCCTTCTTCCACTCCCTGTACACCTCCTGGGGCTGCTCCCCGAGCGAAAGGGTTATTCCAAGATTGTTCAACGGTAGTGTGGAGGCTTTTTCTGAGGCCAACTGCATCACACTTTCCGGGTTGCCTCCCTTCTGCAGATGCCTTATCTGCCATACCAGACGGGTAATCTTCTCAATAAACTCACTGTCACTGCGTTCCCCCCCCTGAATAGCCACCGACCCGTACCCCGCATCAAGGGCAAACTGCGCCTCCCTGAGCACCTGCTCATCCGACATCTCATACCTGCACACCTGCGCATTCCCCGCCCTTATTCCACAATACAGGCAATTCTTGCCGCACCTGTTGGAAATCTCAATCAACCCCCTGAAATACACCTGCAGGCCCCTATGCTGCAACTTAAGCGCATAAGCCTCCTGCTGTAAGTTACGTCGTCCTTTTGTACAATCCATTGTATATCAAGCTATTAAAAATATTAAAATTTTAAAATCACATCACTTTATTTTTGTATAGTATTAATAATCAAGTACTTGTACAAAAAGACGACGTAACTTAAAAGTTTTTTTTAAAAAAGGGCAGTGGCACGGTGGAAGATGCCGGTAACGTAGGCAATGCACATGCCGTAGTTGGTTACGGGAACGCCGGCGGCAACTACGCGGCGGATGCGGTTGGCAAGCTGGCGGCGGGTAACCATGCAGCCGCCGCACTGGAGCGCGAGGGCATAGTCCGAGAGCTGCTCATGAGGAGGCAGCTGGTCAAGGCCGCTGATAAAGGTAAACTGCAGCTTGCAGCCGCATTTTTTTTGCAGCATGGCCGGAATCTTCACGCGCCCTATATCCTCGCAAGAGGTATGATGGGTACATGACTCCAGCACAAGCACCTTATCGCCATCCTTGAGGGTTTCAATTGCCTTCACCCCTTTCATATACTCTTCAAACGGACCTTTTGCCCTGGCCATCAGCACACTGAAACTTGTAAGAGGAATACTTTCAGGCACAATTTGAGATACCTGTCTGAAAGCCTGACTGTCTGTAACAACCATCTTAACAGAAGACACGCCACCCTCACCAGACGTTACTCCCGACAAATCTCCGGCATCTTCCACGCAAGGAATCCCTTTAAGATACCCCTCCAGCTGCTCCGGCTGGAGCACAGTTGCAATGCCGCCGTTGTCCAGCACATCGCGGATAGCCATCACCTGCGGAAGGATAAGTCTGCCGGCAGGAGCCTCTGAATCTATAGGACACACCAGCACAAAATTGTCGCCGGGATCAACTAGCCCCTCCATAATGGTCCGCTCTCCGCCACTCAACAGAAGCCCCTTAACAATAAACGCCATAAGCATATCTACAGCCTCACGCTGCTCCTCCGGGGTTGGCATCTTGCACGAAAACTCCACCACATCACAATCATACATATTATTGAGGTCACCGGCCACACCGCAATCCAGCGGAGTAATGTCTGACTGGTTATGCACCACCACAACCGGCACATCAAACTCCTTCAGCCGGGCCAGCACATCCTTCTCCTCCTTGCCAAAAACATTTCCCGAAAACACCAGCAGCGCCATATCAATCTCCTCAATCACCTTCATGGTCTTTTCAACACGCTTGAGCCCTACCTCTCCCCCATCATCAAAACCGGCAGTATCAATCAGCTGCACCGGTCCTATATCCGGAATCTCCATACGCTTTTTCACCGGATCTGTTGTAGTGCCCGGAGTATCCGACACAATTGCCACCTCCTGACCCAACAGGATATTTATTAGGGAACTTTTTCCCACATTCCTTTTTCCAAAAATTCCAATATGTTTTACGCCCATAATTGAGTAAATTTTAAAATTCCACACTTTTTTTTCATCCCGACAATCCCCTTACAAATATAATGCATAAAACTCAAAAACCGCCTCAGGTGCACTTCCCAAATGCATATTTTTCTTTTTCCTAAAATTGCTTTTTTTAAAAAGAGCAAAACTTTTCAGAAATTTCTTTTTCAGGCATGATTTTCCTCAAACCCTGCATACATTTGCTCCACAAGCGGACAGCCCGGGTAAGGAAAGGGAGGTTAAGGCGAGCGAGGGTGTAAGTTTGTACAGCAGTCCGGAAGGGTTATTTTTTTAGTGTTAATGAAAAGTTATTGCGGGAAGAGAGGATTGCCGGACAATGAGTGCATGTGCAGGATTAAGCACAATGCACCCGCTTGAAGCGGCCAGTGTGGGCTTTGCCCTAAGTCCACACTGCTGCTTAATCACAAAATGCGTCACAACGCATCTTGTACATCAGGGGCGGCAGACCGGAACTTCAAAGGCTGTGAGGAAGAAGATCGGATTTCAAACTCAAATAATATGAAAAATATTTTCAGCAACAAGGATTTTTGGAAGGATGCGCTGCTGTTTTTGGGGGTGCTGTGCCTGTTTTATCTCATTTATGTGGCGGTGGAGTATTGGCCGGAGATTGTGGAGGGGTTCAAACGGGGCTGGAGCGGAGAGTAAGCATTTGTTATCCGGCGCAAATTGAGTACCTTTGCATGATTAATTTACACGCACACGCATTACACGCACAAAATGGCAAGAGAAAAAGCATCAAGGGGAAAATCCAGAGATACAAAGGCTCGCGGAAGGGCTGCATCAAGGGAAAAGACCAGAGAAAAATCATCTGAAAAGAAAACAGCAAAAGGGGCTCCATGGGGATCAATGAAAGGTCAGACCAAGAAGACTCCAAAACTTAATCCCGACAAATTGAATGCGGCCAAGGCCCGCGCAAAGAAGAATGCCGAGGCAGCACGTATGGCCGAGGAGTTTGCCTATGCCGTAAAGGCAGCAGGCATGTTTGGGGCATCTGCTTCAGAAACAGCAGCCGAGCTGGAGGCAATGCAGGCAAAGGCCAAGGCAGCCCAGAAGGCGGCCAAGGCTGCAGAAAAAGCAGCCAAAGAGGCTGATGAGCAGACAAACGCACTCATTGCCAAAGCAAAAGCCGCTGTAATGGATACAGAAGTGGATACCGCGGCGCAAGAGCCGGCAGAATCGGCTCAGGGAGCGCAGCAGGCAGCAGAATTTGCTGCCGGAGCACAGCAGGCTGTAGAAGCAGCCACCGGAAAATGGGAAGCTGAAGAAACAACTGACACAGAGACAACTGACACCGCATCAGCCGATACTGCAACACAACCGGAAACAGCTTCAGAGCCTGAAATCCCGCAGGTAACCTTCAGAGACTTTGGGCTAAACAGTTATATAATTAAGGCCATCAGCGAGATGGGCTTTGAGAAACCTACCCCTGTGCAGGCCAGAATCATCCCTACCCTACTCTCTGAGGAGGGAGATGTGGTTTGCCTTGCCCAGACAGGTACCGGAAAAACCGCAGCATTCGGACTCCCTTCGCTGGAGCGCATCGTTGCCCACAACATGGAGCGCTACACCCAGGTGCTGGTGCTCAGCCCTACCCGTGAGTTGTGCAAACAGATATCGCAAGACTTGAGGAACTACTCAAAACATCTTCACGACCTTCAGATTGTTGACGTATACGGAGGAGCAGGCATTGAGCCGCAGATAAAGGCTCTGAAGAAGATTCCGCACATTGTGGTTGCCACCCCGGGAAGACTTTTGGACCTTATCGGGAGGAAAGCTACAGACCTCAGCCAGGTGCATACCCTTATCCTCGATGAGGCAGACGAGATGCTCAACATGGGCTTTAAAGAGGAACTGGATGCCATTTTGGAGAGCCTTCCAACAGAAAAGCGCGTTCTGCTGTTCTCGGCTACACTCCCTATTGAGGTGGAGAAGATTGCAAAAACATATATGCGTGATGCACAAGTTGTTACCGTAGGCGAACGCAACAGCGGCTCAAACAATGTAAAACACTACTGCTACACCATCCACGAGAAAGACCGCTACGCTGCACTCAAGAGGGTTGTAGACTACTACCCCGAGATTTACGGCATCATCTTCTGCCGCACCCGCCGCGAGTGCGGAGACATCACCGCTGCCCTCATAAAGGACGGCTACGATGCAGATGCACTTCACGGAGACCTTTCACAGATGCAGCGCGACCAGGTGATGCGCCGCTTTAAGGAGAAGACCCTCAAACTCCTTGTGGCAACCGACGTGGCAGCCCGAGGCATTGACGTGAACAACCTCACCCACGTAATCAACTATAATCTTCCCGACGAGGTGGAGCAGTACACCCACCGAAGCGGCCGTACCGGCCGTGCCGACAAGACCGGAAAATCCATTGTGCTCATAAACACCAAGGAGCAGAGCAAGGTGCGCAGAATTGAAAAAATTATCGGGAAGACATTTGCACAGGCCAAACTCCCTACAGGTGAGGAGGTTTGCTCTAAGCAGCTCCTTTCAATGATTGACCAGATAAATGCTGTTGAGGTGAGGGAGGAAGAGATTGCTCCATACCTTTCACTCATTGAGGAGAAATGGAGAAACCTTGGCCGCCACGAGATCATTAAGAAATTCCTTTCTATGGAATTCAACCGCTTCCTTGATTACTACCGCAATGCCCAGGACCTGAACATTGTAGTGGAGAAAAAGAAGAAAAAAGGTTCAGATGGCTCATCAGATTCAGACGCACCTGCATATGTTCCACGCCGCAACGAGAAAGGGTTCCAGTGGGTTAAGATGAACATTGGAAGCAAGCAGAGCGTGAGTGCCAGAACAATTGTAAGGATGATGACCTCACTTGGAGTAGGCAAAAAAGGAATTGGCAAGATTGAGATCCGCCGCAGCGAGTGCTTTGTGAGCATCAGCTCCAACGCCGCCAAATATGTAGTTGACCAGACCAACAACACCGACTACAAAGGCCGCCGTCTGTGGACCGAGCTGGTTGAGATGTAAAAAAAAGCGCTTGGAATTCCAAGCGCTTTTTTTGTAGCCCCAACAGGACTCGAACCTGTATTTAAAGTTTAGGAAACTTTCGTTCTATCCCTTGAACTATAGGGCCATCACCTCGGGAGCCACAAGAACTCCCGAAACGGATTGCAAATATAATAAAATTTTTAATACGCCCAACGGTAAAGGATAGAACCCCATGTAAATCCTGCACCGAATGCAGAGAAGATAAGGGTATCACCTTTCTTGAACTTGTTGCGGAAATCCCACAAAGCCAATGGAATTGAGGTACCTGCAGTATTACCGAACTTCTCTATATCAATAAGTATCTTGTCTGTAGAAAGTCCCATTCTTCTTCCTGTAGCGTCAATGATACGCAAGTTTGCCTGGTGAGGAATCAAGTATGCAATATCGTCTGCAGTAAGGTTGTGTTTCTGCATCATCTCCACAGATACATCCGCCATTCTGGAAACAGCGTATTTGAATACCTGCTGTCCCTCCTGATGGATATAGTGCTGTCTCTTCTCCACAGTTTCATGAGTTGGAGGATACAATGATCCGCCGGCTGTCTGATACA
This sequence comes from Bacteroidales bacterium, assembly GCA_017631435.1. Classification (GTDB taxonomy): domain Bacteria; phylum Bacteroidota; class Bacteroidia; order Bacteroidales; family UBA932; genus Egerieousia. The sequence continues at coordinate 62,744 of JAGBTG010000034.1, forward strand.
GATAATGACGACCAACGCCATCCACGTGCATAATTGCATCCTGCATTCCCAATGAAGGGTCATCAGATGGCTCAATAAGCATTGCAACTGCAGCGTCTCCAAACAACGGGCATGTAGCACGGTCCTGGTAATCGGTCATACCGCTCATACGCTCACCGCATACCAGCACTGCCTTCTTGTATCTGCCGCTCTCAATGAAGTTTGAAACAGTATAGAAACTGAAAAGGAAACCGCAGCAGCCTGCGTTGATATCATATCCCCAAGCATTGAGGATACCGCATTTGTCACTTATGATGTTTGCTGTTGCAGGGAAAAGCATATCCGGGCTAACGGTAGCACAAATAAGCAAATCCACCTCCTCAGGTTTGGTACCGGTACTCTCTAGAAGTTTCTTTACAGCCTGCTCACCCATGAATGAGGTTCCCAAGCCGTCCTGTTTAAGAATTCGTCTCTCCTTAATTCCAACGCGGCTCATGATCCACTCGTCTGAAGTGTCTACCATAGTAGAAAGTTCAGCATTGGTAAGGATATACTCAGGCAAGTAAGCTTCAATACCTGTAATAATAGCTTTTTTGTCTGTCATTGTAGTAGTATTGGTTTTAATTCACACCGTCCATCATAGCCTTCTTGAACTTGTCAATCAAGCCATGCCTTACTACCTGCTCACCTTTTAGAATCATATTCTTTATGGCAAGCGGTGTAGAGACTCCGTGTCCGATGAGAACTGGTGCGGTTACCCCCAAAACAGGGACACCGCCGTAGGTTTCGTAATTGAATCTGTTGAAGAAAGGGTGCTTCACGCCAAGTTTGGCAACAAGCTCATACATTCCCTCTGCCTGCTTTAGGCAGATATTCCCCACAAACCCGTCGGTAACAAGCACATCGGCAACACCTCCGCTGAACATCTGGTTTGCCTCCATATTCCCGACAAAGTTGAAATCTGCAGTATCACTCATGATCTTGTATGCCTCCTTGGAAACCACATTTCCCTTCTCGGCCTCAGCTCCTATATTCAGCAGAGCTACCCTTGGATTGTCAATCTGCATCATGGTCTTTGCATAAATAGAACCCATAATGCCGAACTGGTACAGCACATCTGCCCTTGTATCCGAGTTGAAACCCACATCAAGAAGCAGCATCTCGCGTCCGTCTGCCAAAGGTATCTGGGCAGGGATACATGGCCTTATGATACCCGGGATATTGTTCAATACCTGAACGGAACCGGCAAGCATTGCCCCGGTATTTCCCGCGCTTATAAAGACATCAATCTTTCCTGCCGCCAACATATTGAATCCAACCACAAGGCTGGATTGCTTTTTTTTGAGGAATGCCCTTACCGGATGCTCTCCCATCCCAATGGTTTCGGGTGCATGCACAATAACAAAATTAGCGGAGTCCAAGCCATAGTGCTGGCAGACCTCGCTAATCTTTTTCTCATCCCCAATAAGAAAAATCTTTGTATCGGTACCAATATAGGAATAGGCTTCAATAGCCCCCAATATTACATTGTTGGGGGCAAAGTCTCCTCCCATTGCATCAATACCGATTCTTATCATACCGGAACGGCGCTAATTACGCGTTGTTCTTCTCAATGATAAGACGGCCACGGTAGTAGCCACACTCAGGGCAAACATGGTGATACATTACAGTTGCACCACAGTTTGAACAAGTTGCTAGTGTAGGAACTACTGCTTTGTCGTGAGTTCTACGCTTGTTTCTGCGCTGTTTTGAAATTTTGTGCTTTGGATGTGCCATTTCTAAATATTTTTAATTTGTTATCTTTCTATTTCTGTTCCGGACGGTCGGAATTTCAGTTCTTATTGTCAAACAATCCTTTCAATGCCCCAAAAGGTGAATTCTGCGCAACTTCATCATCATCTTTTTCTGCTGCAGAGTTCACACCTGCCAGCTTAGCCATCATCTCACTGTTGCACTTACCATCCTGGTGCACTTTCTGTAAAGGGAGATTAAGACAGACATAATCATAAAGGAACTGGGTAAGGTCCAACTCCCCGTCTGCCGGATCCATGATGATGAACTCATCTCCATCATCATCTGAAAGGTCCTTGGCAAACTTCACTGCCATTGAACAGCTGAAATCCATAGGAAGTTCCACATCATCAAGGCATCTGTCGCATTCTACTGTAACATAGCCTGTTATGTCTGCCTCCACATTCATCCATCCACTTCCTTTCTCCAGCACAACTTCTGCATCCAAATCTGCATCAAGGATCTGGGAATTCTCAAACTCCCTGAAAAAACTGCCGTCAATTGGAAAATCATACTCGTGCTTTCCAATCTGCAGTCCTTTGATTTGAATTATAAAGTCCTTATTCTCAGCCATCTCAATTCCTCTCCACTTTAGAGCGTGCAAAGATAGTATTTTTTTCTGTTAAATCAAACTTACTTTCCACTAAAGGGCATTGTTCTTCCTTCTCTTGCGCTCGTTCTCATCAAGATAAATCTTTCTTATACGCATAGATTTTGGAGTTACCTCTACAAGCTCATCCTCCTGGATGTACTCAAGCATCTCCTCCAACGAGAACTGCAATGGCGGCGGAAGCTGTGCCTTCTCATCTGTACCGGAAGCACGTACGTTGGTAAGTTTCTTGGTCTTGCAGATATTGATGTTAAGGTCATCTACCCTCGAGTGCTCACCTACAACCTGACCTGCATAAATCTCCTCACCAGGGAAAATGATGAACTTGCCCCTGTCCTGAAGTTTGTCCATTGCATACGCAACTGCAGTACCGGTCTCAATTGCCACCAACGAGCCGTTGTTCCTCTTCTCAATCTCACCCTTGTAAGGCTCATATCCTTTAAACCTGTGGGCAACTACAGCCTCGCCGGCGGTAGCGGTAAGAAGGTTGCTCCTCAATCCTATGATACCTCTGGAAGGGATATCAAAATCAAGGTGAACACGGTCTTCCCTGTGCTCCATATGAAGCAGCGCTCCCTTCCTGCGGGTAGTAAGCTCAATTGCAGCACCTACCTTATCCTCCGGAAGGTCAATTGTAAGATGCTCAATAGGTTCGCATCTCACGCCGTTTATATTCTTGTCAATAACCTTAGGCTGTCCAACCTGAAGCTCAAAGCCCTCACGTCTCATTGTCTCAATAAGCACGCTCAAGTGAAGCACGCCACGGCCGTAAACCACAAACGAATCTGCAGTAAGTCCGTCCTTAACCCTAAGGGCAAGGTTCTTCTCAAGCTCTTTGTCAAGACGCTCCTTAAGATGTCGGGAAGTAACAAATTTCCCCTCTCTTCCAAAGAATGGGGAGTCATTGATACAGAAGAGCATACTCATGGTTGGCTCATCCACTGAAATTGGTGGAAGTGCCTCAGGATTCTCGTAATCTGCAATTGTATCTCCAATCTCAAATCCCTCAACACCCACAACAGCACAGATATCGCCGCTGTGAACCTCATCAACCTTAATCTTTCCAAGGCCGTCGAACACCATCAGCTCCTTAATCCTGCTCTTCTCAAATGTACCGTCCCTCTTGCAAAGGGTAACAGGCTGGTTGGCCTTCAAAGTACCTCTTTTTATCCTCCCGACAGCAATTCTGCCTACATACGGAGAATACTCCAATGAAGAAATCAGCATCTGCGGAGTACCCTCAAGCTGCTCCGGTGCAGGAATCTCATCTATAATTGTATCCAGGAGTGCTGTAATGTCGGTGGTAGGCTTTTTCCAGTCATGCGACATCCATCCCTGTTTTGCACTTCCGTACAGGGTCTTGAAATCCAGCTGGTCCTCAGTGGCATCAAGGGAGAACATAAGGTCAAAGACCTGTTCGTTTACCTCGTCGGGACGACAGTTCTGCTTGTCTACCTTATTTACTACCACTACAGGTTTTTTACCCATCTCAATAGCCTTCTGGAGCACAAACCTTGTCTGTGGCATTGTGCCCTCAAAAGCATCAACAAGCAACAGAACTCCGTCTGCCATGTTGAGCACCCTCTCAACTTCACCGCCGAAGTCGGCATGGCCCGGGGTGTCGATGATGTTAATCTTATAATCTTTGTAAGGCACACTCACATTCTTTGCAAGAATTGTGATACCCCTTTCCCTCTCTAGATCGTTGTTGTCTAGAATAAGCTCACCGCTCTTCTCGGCATTTCTTGTGATCTTTGCCTGAAGAATCATCTTGTCCACGATGGTTGTCTTTCCGTGGTCTACGTGAGCAATGATTGCTATGTTTCTAATGTTTTGCATAATTCGGGGCAAAAGTACAGAAAACAACAAAAAATTGCTAAATTCTTGTAAACTTTTTTGGCTCATTTTTTGTGTTTTTTTGAGATTGTAATATTTTTGCAGAGTTAAAATCTACTGCTTAAGATGGGGTACTGGTACCAATCAGCTTCCCTCGCCTGAATTGAAGCAGTTGCAACAGTATAGAAATTTTAATAACAACACACGTATATGAAACAGGACATGATTGTAATTTTGGACTTGGGCAGCCACGAGAATACAGTGGTAGCCAGAGCCGTACGTGCATTGGGTGTTTACAGTGAGATTTATCCTCACGACATCACTGCACAGGAGTTGAAAGCACTACCTAACGTTAAGGGTATCATCATTAACGGTGGCCCTAACAATGTTATTGACGGAGTTGAGATTGATGTCCTGAACGAGATATATGAGGCAGGCTTCCCTGTAATGGCTGCCGGCCACGACAAAGCAAAATGCGAGGTTAAGCTTCCTGCATTCGGCAGTGATGCTGATGCTGTGAAGGCTGCAGTTGAGTCATTTGTACTTGATACCTGCAAGGCTGAGAAAAACTGGAACATGACAAACTTCGTAAACGACCAGGTTGAGCTTATCCGCAAACAGGTTGGTGACAGAAAGGTTCTTCTTGCATTGTCGGGAGGAGTAGACAGCTCTGTTGTTGCTGCGTTGCTTTTGAAGGCTATTGGCGAGAACCTTGTTTGTGTTCACGTTAACCACGGCCTTATGAGAAAAGGTGAGTCTGAGAACGTTGTTGAGGTTTTCAGAAACCAGCTTTGCGCAAACCTTGTTTACGTTGACGCTACAGACCGTTTCCTTGGCAAACTTGCAGGCGTTGCTGATCCTGAGGAGAAACGCAAGATCATTGGCGGCGAGTTCATCCGCGTATTTGAGGAGGAGGCACGCAAACTTGACGGCATCGACTTCCTTGGCCAGGGAACCATCTACCCTGACATTGTAGAGAGCGGTACAAAAACTGCCAAAATGGTTAAATCACACCACAACGTGGGCGGTCTTCCTGAGGACATGCAGTTTGAGCTTGTTGAGCCAATCAAACAGCTTTTCAAAGACGAGGTTCGCGCATGCGGTCTTGAGCTTGGCCTTCCATACGAGATGGTTTACCGCCAGCCGTTCCCAGGACCTGGTCTTGGCGTAAGATGCCTTGGCGCAATCACCCGCGACCGTCTTGAGGCCCTTAGAGAGTCTGACGCTATCCTTCGTGACGAGTTTGCAAAATGCGGCCTCGACAAGAAAGTATGGCAGTACTTCACCGTAGTTCCGGATTTCAAATCTGTAGGTGTACGCAACAACGCCCGTTCATACGACTGGCCTGTAATCATCCGCGCCGTTAACACAATTGACGCAATGACCGCTTCAATCGAGCAGATCGACTGGCCAATCCTTATGAAAATTACCGACAGAATCCTTGCAGAGGTTCCAACCGTAAACCGCGTTTGCTACGACATGTCTCCAAAACCAAGCGCAACAATTGAGTGGGAGTAATCTTCCCTTCCGGGGACTTCCGGGAACTTCCGGGGACTTCCGGGAACTTCCGGGAACTTCCGGGGCAGAATAGTCTCCCCCGCTCAAAAAAATACTTTTCAGACAGCCTTCCTTCCCGGGGAGGCTGTTTTTTGTGCCCAGGCGGGGACATTCTGCACTCAGATGGCGGCAGGCGGCAACATTTCACCTCTGCGGGGAACAAATCACCATCAAAATATGCCCGCCTGCACCACAGAGGGCACACTGAGCCACCTTTTCGTGCCCAGGCGGGGACATTTCTTCTCTGTGGGAACAAATCACCATCAAAATATGCCCTCCTGCCCCACAGTTGGCACACTGAGCCACCTTTCCGTGCCCAGGCGGCAACATTTCCACTCTGCGGGAACAGATCGCCATCAAAATGCACCCGCCTGCCCCACAGAGGGCACACTGAGCCACCTTTTTGTGCCCAGGCGGCAACATTTCCTCTCTGCGGAAACAAATTACCTCTGCGGATGATGCTCCAGAATGTCTTTCATCCACTGCTGGGCGCTGATGTGGGTATAGATCTCTGTAGTAAGGATGCTTTCGTGGCCGAGCATCTGTTGCACAACGCGCAGATCGGCACCGTTTTCAACCAGATGGGTTGCAAAGGAGTGGCGGAAGGTGTGGGGGGATATTTTTTTGTTTATTCCCAAAGCCAGCACCGTCTCATGAATCATTGTAAAGATCATCACCCTGGAGAGTTTACCTCCGCGACGGTTGAGGAAGAGTGTATGATTTGACTCCTGGGCAAACTTGTTTATCTGTCGGGAAGACTTCCCTTCCGGACGGCGGCCACGGTTTTTTCCAGCCCCTGAAAGAATCTCCCAACGCACTGGAAGATACTCCTTTATAGCACTGATTGCCCACTCTCCCACCGGCACAAGTCTCTGCTTGTTTCCTTTTCCAATTACTCTTATGTAACCCTCATCAAGAAAGAGATCGGGCAATGTAAGATCCACCAGTTCAGATACCCTCAGGCCGCAGCCGTAGAGCACCTCAATAATGGCCCGGTTGCGGACTCCTTCTGGGGTTGAAAGGTCAAATGATGAAAGGATTGCCTCAACCTCCCCAAATGAAAGAACATCGGGAAGATGTCGCGTAATCTTTGGAGTATCAATACCTTGCATTGGGTTTACCCAACCGCTGAACAGCGGATCGGGAATGGCATTTTTCTGCAGCTCCACATATTTGAAAAAGGTCCTCAACGAGCTTATCCTCCGTGACTGGCTCCTCTTTGCCTGTCCGGCTCCATATTGGAACTTTATAAATTTCTGAATATCCTCACCAGTTACTTGATGAACCTGCACACTGTCGGGAAGAGACTCCTTATCCGGCGCTGCTGCCTTCCGGCCTCTCATTTTATGCTCCGGTTCCCTGCCGTTTACCACATCCCTCAGCAACTCCACATCAGCCACATACCCCGCCACAGTGTTCTCAGAAAGGGAACGCTCCAGCCTCAAGTACATCTTAAAATCAAATATATATTCTTCCCAGGTCATTTTTCTCCCGACAGTTTTTTGTGTTTTTCCTTTCCACTTTGCCAAGCCTCAACAAATGGCAGGATTTGCCCTCCCAAGGGGACATTTTCCGATTCCTTTAATTTGCCACTGCAGCCTCAGGGCACCACTCCCTCAACCCGCACACGCCGCATTTTGGCTTGCGGGCAGTACATACATAACGGCCGTGCAGAATTATCCAGTGATGGGCTATGGCACGCTCTTCCAGCGGAATAAGCTTGTTAAGATCCTTTTCAACTTCCAGCGGAGTCTTTCCCCGCGAGAAATCCAATCTGTGCGACACCCTAAAGACATGGGTATCAACCGCTATTACCGGCTTGTTGTATATGACTGAAGCCACCACATTGGCAGTCTTCCGCCCTACTCCGGGGAGCTTTTCAAGCTGCTCCACCTCCTGAGGCACCTCCCCTCCAAAATCCTCCACCAGCATCCTGGCCATACCCAGCAGGTGCTTTGCCTTGTTGTTTGGAAACGATATTGATTTAATCAGCTCCAGCACCTCCTCAAATGTTCCTTGTGCCAATATCTGCGGATTTGGAAAGCGCATAAAAAACGCGGGAGTGTGCATATTCACCCTCTTGTCAGTACATTGCGCAGACAGAATCACCGCCACTATCAACTGATACGGATTCTCAAAATTCAGTTCACTTTCCGCCACCGGCATATTCTCCCTGAACCACTCCAGTATTTTCGCTACACGTTCCTTCTTTCTCATAAAAATATTTTTAAGTTACGTCGTCTTTTTGTACAATTATCACAAAATCAACTAATTACAAAAGTAACCTTTTGCATTTTTCTTAAACTCCAATTTTTATTCGCCTGTAAACCAATACTTTGTACAAAAAGACGACGTAACATAAAAGGGGTAAAAAAAATTACATGAGCTCAAAGTCAATCTCCTCCTCCGGCTGCTCGTGCACGGTGCCGGCCTCGCATACAAGGACACGGCCGGGGAACCGTTTGGTAAGTTCTCGGTTGTGGGTTACCATGAGGATGGAGGTTTCGCCGCCGGCGTGGATTCCGGAGAAAACCTTCATAATCTCGGATGCTGTCTCTTCGTCCAAATTGCCGGTAGGCTCATCGGCAAGGATGAGCTGGGGGCTGTTCAGAAGGGCGCGGGCAATGGCTACCCTCTGCTGCTCACCGCCGGAGAGCTGATGGGGCATTTTCTTGAGTTTGTCGGGAAGACCTACCATCTGAAGCACCTCCTGCACGCGTGCGCGCATCTCCCGGCTACGGCTCCATCCGGTTGCTTCCAGTACAAACATGAGGTTTTCCTCCACTGTCATATCCATCAGCAGCTGAAAATCCTGGAACACTACGCCCAACTTGCGTCGCAGGTATGGAATATGGCGTTTCTTTATCTTTTCAAGCTGGAATCCAAGCACAGAGCCGGCACCCTTTTTAAGCGGCAATTCGGCAATGAGTGTCTTTATGATGGAGCTCTTTCCGCTACCCACTTTTCCAAGCAGGTACACCCACTCTCCCTTTGCAATTTCCATATTCACATTTGAAAGCACAAGGTTGCCGTCATTTATGATGTCGGCACCGGAAACCTGCACCAGAATTTCCTTCCCGACAGCCATCCCGGCCCCTTCAGAAACCTCCTCAAAAGCCTCCTCACCAACCTCCTCGGCAACCTCCACAGAAACTCCACCGGAAGCCTCCTCAGAAACCTCCACAGGAGCCTCCTTTGGAACTTCACCGGAAGCCTCCTCTGATACCCCGGCCGCTACCGCCACAACCTCTTCTGCAGACACCTCTGCCGACACTTTCAAATCCTCATTGTATGTATTCTCAGACATATATTTTCCTATAAGTTATCGGGATACAAATTTAGGAAAATAAGGTTAAATTTATGCTTGATAATCTGCTTATTTTTTCTTATTTTTGTATGTTAAAATTTTAATGGAAAATGAGCGAAATAGAGAAAGAAGCCGTTGTAAATAATGGTGAATATTCAGCAGACAGCATTCAGGTGCTGGAAGGTTTGGAGGCAGTTAGGAAACGCCCTTCAATGTACATTGGAGACGTTGGTGCAAGAGGTCTTCACCATTTGGTTTATGAGGTTGTGGACAACTCAATTGATGAGGCACTGGCAGGTTACTGTTCAGACATCTACATCACCATCAACAAGGACAATTCAATTACAGTAAAAGATAACGGTAGAGGTATCCCTACCGGAATGCATGAGAAAGAGGGAAGAAGCGCCCTTGAGGTTGTACTTACAGTGCTGCACGCCGGCGGTAAGTTCAGCAAGGACAGCTACAAGGTTTCAGGTGGTCTTCACGGAGTGGGTGTATCCTGCGTGAATGCCCTTTCAACTTACCTTAAGGCTGAGATCCACAGGGAGGGTAAAGTGTTTGTACAGGAGTTCTCAAGAGGAGTTCCACAGTATCCTGTAAAGGTTGTGGGCGAGGCTGAAGATACAGGTACAATCATCACCTTCAAACCCGACGGAGAGATCTTCACCGTTACTACCGAGTACAGCTACGATATCCTTGCAGCAAGACTCAGGGAGCTTGCATACCTTAACAAGGGTGTGAAACTTACAATCACTGATACCCGCGTTACAGAGGTAAACGAGGAGGGTGAGACTGTTGAGGTTGAGAAATCGGAAACTTTCCACTCAGAGCTAGGACTTTTGGAGTTCGTTGCATACCTGGACGGCACAAGGGAGAAACTCACAGAGAAACCAATTGCATTGGAGACCGACAAGACCGGCATCCCGATAGAGATTGCAATGCAGTACAACACAGGATTCTCAGAGAATATCCACTCATACGTAAACAACATCAACACCATAGAGGGAGGTACTCACCTGAGCGGCTTCAGAAGGGGCCTTACCACCACCCTCAAATCTTACGCAGAGAAGAACGGAATGCTCAGCAAACTAAAATTTGAGATTGATGCGGCAGACTTCCGCGAGGGTCTTACAGCAGTGATCTCGGTTAAGGTTGCAGAGCCTCAGTTTGAGGGCCAGACCAAGACCAAACTTGGAAACAGCGAGGTTACTGGTGCAGTGAGCAAGGCTGTGAGCGAGGCGCTTGAGATTTATCTTGAGGAGAACCCTAAGGATGCAAAACAGATTGTTGAGAAAGTTATCCTTGCAGCTACAGCAAGACACGCTGCACGCAAGGCAAGGGAACTTGTTCAGAGAAAGACCGTAATGAGCGGAGCCGGACTTCCGGGTAAACTTGCAGACTGTTCAAACAGGAATGCAGAGCAGTGCGAGCTGTTCCTTGTGGAGGGAGACTCTGCGGGCGGTACTGCAAAATCTGGCCGCGACCGTGGATTCCAGGCTATCCTTCCTTTGAGAGGTAAGATCCTCAACGTTGAGAAGGCTATGGAGCACAAAGTTCTTGAGAGCCAGGAGATCAGAAACATCTACACCGCACTTGGCGTAACAATTGGAACAGAGGAGGACAGCAAGGCGTTGAACTTGAGCAAGCTCCGTTACCACAAGGTTATCATCATGACAGATGCCGACGTGGACGGAAGCCACATCACAACCCTTATCCTTACCTTCTTCTTCCGCCATATGAACGACCTTATCAAGAACGGTCACGTATATTGTGCTACCCCACCTCTTTACAGAGTGAAGAAAGGTAAAGTGGAGAAATACTGCTGGACCGAGGAGGAGCGCAAACAGCTTGTAGAGGAGCTTGGCGGCGGTTCTGAGAAAGGTATCAGCATCCAGCGATACAAAGGTCTTGGAGAGATGAACGCGGAGCAGTTGTGGGATACCACAATGGACCCTTCACGCCGTATCCTAAGACAGGTAACCATTGAGAACGCAGCTGAGGCTGACCGCATTTTCTCAATGCTTATGGGTGATGACGTACCACCAAGAAGAGAATTCATTGAACAAAACGCCAAATACGCAAACATTGACGCTTAAAAGATTAACCATACTTACGCTGCTTCTTGCAGCCGTATTTTACACAGATGCTTGCGCTCAGACCAAACTGGGCGCAAGTATCCGTAAAATACTCTCCCTTGGCAAAGAGCCACAGGCCACAGAGATAAATTATGAAAGGTTCCAGGCCCCTACCTGGCAGGAACTTACAGGGCTCACAATTGAGAACATCATTTTTGACCCCAATCCGGAGATTATTCCAATTTCAGAAGAGCAACAGTTCTCAGACTTCTCAGATCTTCCCGACGAATATGAGATCTGGAGCAACACCAGCATCAACCCATATGGCATCTCCCTTGTAGGGATGAAGGACACCATAAAGATTGATGTAAGCGGATACCACACTCCATCACCAAAACATGTAACCTCAAACTGGGGATTCCGCAAATGGAAATTCCACTACGGCATAGACCTTAAAGTGCACAAGGGGGATACCGTAAAATGTGCATGGGACGGCACAGTGAGGATTACCAGAAGAGACCGCGGCTACGGCTACTTTGTGGTTGTAAGACACGACAACGGACTTGAAACCCTATATGCCCACCTTAACCGCATTATGGTTAAGAACGACCAGAGGATAAAGGCCGGGGAGGCGGTAGGAATGGGTGGAAACACCGGACGTTCCACTGGATATCACCTCCACCTGGAGTTCAGATATCTTGGAAACCCTATCAATCCAAACGATATTGTAAACTTTGAAACCCACGAGGTTCACAAGCCTGTTCTGGTTCTTAATGCACAGACATTTGCCTACAAACAGGAGATAGACAAGATCCGTTATTGGACAGTACGCAAGGGTGATACACTTGGCCGAATTGCCTACAGAACCGGCGTTTCCGTAAACAAACTGTGCCAGTTGAACGGCATAAAGAAAACGACTGTTCTGCGTATTGGCAGAAAGATCAGATACACCTAAAAACGGATTAAAGTTAAAGACAGATTATAGAGCAGAGGAGATATTTACATAAGCAATGACGAAGCAGAGGAGACTGCGTCGTCCCCCCATGAAATATCTCCTCTGCTTAATTAATCTTATTTAATATCAACCTTAATTTTATACGGCACACCATTAAGAACATCTGTTCTCCCTGTATAAACCACTCCATTCTCACCAAATTCAGCATCTGGAGCCGTCTCACAGAACACCGATATGTACCATTTACCGGCCTGAGGCTTCTTCAATACAATGGTTTTGCTGCTTCCGGCAGATTCATCTTTTACAAAAGCATCTTTAAGGAATGCAAACTCTCCAGGCGCAGCAGCCAATGAAAGGTCAAAGCCATCAGCCCCCTCAAGGGAAACAACAAGCTTCCTCGCACGTTTTGGCACTTGCACAGTAAAGTGATGATACTGGCGGTCGCCAATCCTGGTGAATTCCGGCATAGCATCCTCTGTTGCCTTGTCCATTTCACGCACATATCCTGGAACAAGTTCCCCCTTCACAACTGGAACACCTGTATTATCCATTGCATACTGAAGGAACGCAGCCATCAGATGGAGCCTCTCCCCTTCAGTAATCTCCTCAGGGTGTGATGCCATTGAAATCACTGTTCCAGCAGTCTCATTTGCCTTGTACGCCCAGCAGGTAACCTGATTGTCTATGCTTGGACCTGTAGGGGGAATTGTATCATAATCAACCCTCAATAGAGGCAAAGTGCCTGCAGGGGGCATATCCTGCGGTTCAAGAGCTGCATACGGACCATTCAAGTGGTAGATATTCTCCACCTTAAGGTCTCCCCCAAAATCATAATACTTGAGCAATGGACAATCCTCATCCATATACATTGTAAGCCACTTGTCGGCAAGATAGGTATCCCTCACCCTACCCGGCCAGATTCCAAGATAGTTTTTGTTTGGAGAATAATTGTCTTCTGCATCTATGTATCCCGACGATGCTACAAATGCACCTGCACAAGTTCCAAGATATGAGCCACCTGCTGCCACATATTTCCTGATTGCCTCCCTTCCATCCTCACCCAAAGATCTTCCGTGAGAACCGGCCAGTCCTCCATTCACATAAAGCATCCTGAACCGTGGAGCTCCGTCGGGATAAAGAAGTGTACCGTTGCGGTCCCCCTCCCATCCCACAAAACATCTGTGCTGCATGAGGGTATCATTCTTTGTTCCGGAAAGCTTGGTACGTAGGAACACCTCATACTCAGCTCCCAGGAACTCCGCCGCAATAAGGTTCTTGCGGCCATACAACTGGATGCCGCTGTCCATAAAGATATCTTTATAGAAACCGCTTTTGTCTGAACTCTGTGCAGAAACGAAATACGGTATCAGGGAAATTACTGATACGAGAATCTTGAACTTCATTTTCATTTGTCTTTATTTTTATTGGATTCTATAATAAATAATTCATCCTTTTGATATTCACTTTTAGAATTCAGTGAAGAAATTACCGGTTTCCAGTTTCTGTCATCATTGCTACCTGGGGACAATTTGTCCCCAGGAACTTACCAAGTTCTGGATCCCTTTTCCTCATCTTCTTGAGATAATCAGTTGGATTTACACTATCGGTCAATACCTGAATAACATCCACAACTGAAAAGTACCACTTTTCCTGCTCCTCATCCCATAGGGTACGGATTCGCTTCTCTTCAAAAATCTTAATGCTCTCCTGTTTCTCCATAACTCTACATTTTTTGATATTTCCGCATGCAAATTAGGAATATTTTGCCGAACTATATGCCAAAAAAAGAAAAACTTGCAGCGGCAACTGCAAGTTTTTCCCTTTCCAAAATGAATTTAATTATTTGCAATATTCTCGGCAATCTTCCCTACCAGGCATTTGCGGGCCTCCTGGCTTGCCCAGCCTATGTGCGGTGTAAGCAGGATTTTTGAAGGATCTGCAACCTTGAAGTAAGGTGAATCCAGCGGAAGCGGCTCTTTAGAGAATACATCCACTCCGGCACCTGCCATAAGGCCGTCATTTAGAGCCTGAACAAGGTCTGCCTCATTGATGATGCCGCCTCGTCCGAGGTTGATGATGTATGCGGTTTTCTTCATCAAAGCCAGTTTGTCGTATGTGATAAGGTTGTTTGTACGCTCGTTCAACGGACAGTGAACCGAAATTACATCACAGGTGCTCATCAATTCCTCAAGTGAAACAGCCTGGAACTCGTCTGAGTGAGGGTTGCCTGAAGTTGAGTAGTAAACCACATCCATTCCAAACGCCTGTGCAATGCGGGCCACCTTGCCGCCAATGTTGCCCAAACCTACAACGCCGTATCTCTTCCCTTTAAGCTCCCAGAAGCATTTGCTTACATCTGTAAATGAAGGACCTTTTGAGTAGTTGCCGCTCTTTACAGCGTTATCAAAGTACGACATCTGGCCAACAAGTGAAAGGACCATTCCAAAAGTTACCTGCACCACGCTCTCGGTTGAGTATCCGATTGCATTTTTTACAGGGATCCCTTTGCTGTTTGCGTAAGGTATATCCACGTTATTGGTACCGGTTGCAGCCACACAAATAAGTTTGAGTGTTGGACATGCATCAATCTGCTCCTTGCCAATTACAACCTTATTTGTAATGATAACGTCAAACCCCTGGATTCTCTCAAATACCTCCTCAGGTTTTGTAAAAGGATATCTAACCAACTCACCCTGGGCAGCTATAGGCTCCAAGGAGATATCACTTCCAATTGTATCTGCGTCTAAAAAAACAATCTTTCTCATCTGTATAAAAATTTTCTTCCCGACAGAATTGCCTGTCGGGAAGCATATTGGTCAAACTATTTGCTTAACATTTCAGTGATAGGAGCAAGAGCCCTTGCAGAAATCTCCTCAGGCACCTTAACTTCAAATTTCTCATCCCTCAATGCCTCATACACTTTCTCAAGTGTTGCAAGTTTCATATACTCGCAAACTATCTTGTCTGAAACAGGGATGAACTCCTTGCCAGGGTTGTCCTTGCCGAGTTTGTGAAGGGTACCTATCTCTGTAGCTATGATGAACTGCTTCTTTGAACTCTCTGCGGCATGTTTGAGGATACCGGATGTTGAGTACATATAGCAATTAGGGTTCTCCAGGATTACAGGGTCGCTTGAGCATACGCTCTCCGGGTGGATAAGTACGTCAGCCTCAGGATATTTGGCCATCATATCAAGTACCATCTGTGTAGTTACCTGATCGTGCACCTTGCAGCATCCGTCGTAAAGTTCCATCTTGCGGCCGGTCTGGGAGATAATGTATGAACCAAGGTTTCTGTCGGGAACAAAGAAAACTTTCTTGTCCTCAGGAAGGCCTTTCACAATTGAAAGGGCATTTGCACTTGTGCAGCAAATATCTGTGTGGCTCTTTACCTCTGCGGTGGTGTTTACGTAGCTCACTACAATACCGTCGGGGTTGGCAGCCTTCCACTGTGCAAGGTTCTCGCCACATACCCCGTCTGCCAGGGTACAGCCTGCTCCCAAAGCGGGTACAAGTACCTTCTTGTTTGGGGAGATGAGGGCTGCGGTCTCGGCCATGAAATGGACACCTGCAAATACAATGATATCTGCATCTGCAGTGCCGGCCTTGCGCGAAAGTTCAAGCGAATCGCCCAAAAAATCTGCAACATCCTGAACATCAGGGTTGGAATAGTAGTGGGCAAGCACTATTGCATTCTTCTCTTTTTTAAGTTCGGTTATTTTCTGTACAAGTTCCTCTCTTGTCATATACTTACTTTTCTACTTGAATGTTCATACTGATATCCATTCCCTTAACGGTATGGGTAAGTGCGCCTACACTGATGTAGTCCACTCCAGTTGCTGCAACCTCCACAAGACGTGGGATGCTCATGTTTCCGGAAGCCTCTGTCTTGATGGCCTTGCCGGAAGCCTTGATGATTTTTACAGCCTCGGTCATGGTTGCGTTGTCCATGTTGTCCAACATGATGATGTCTGCACCTGCAGCAATGGCCTCCCTCACCTCATCAAGGTTGGTGGTCTCCACCTCAATTTTTATGGTTGCAGGGATATTGCCCCTTACCTGCTCAACAGCCTTGGTAATGCCGCCGGCCATCTTGATGTGGTTGTCCTTGATCATTGCCATATCGTAAAGGCCCATCCTGTGGTTTGTTCCGCCACCGTCCTTAACGGCCATCTTGTCAAGCACGCGCAAGCCTGGAGCGGTTTTGCGGGTGTCCAAAAGCTCTGTAGATGTACCTTCAAGCTCCTTTACATATTTAGCGGTCTCGGTTGCAATACCGCACATTCTCTGGAAGATGTTCAATGAAAGTCTCTCGCCTTTAAGGAGTGTAGGGTATGATGCCTCAATTCTCAACATCACATCACCTTTCTTTACTGCATCTCCGTTCTTGAAATATGGGGTATATACTATATCTTTCTGGAATCTCTCATAAACCTTCTTTATAACCTCAATGCCGGATACAACGCCATCCTGTTTTGCTGTCATTGTAGCCACACCATTCATAGACTCAGGAATGATTGAATCGGTGGTTACATCTCCTGTGTTGATATCCTCTTCAAGGCCCAGGTCAATGAGTTTGTCTATCAAATTCTCGTACTGTATCATTTTGTAATAAATTATCGGGAATAAGCTAAAAATTCAAATAATCCTTGTTTACCGGTGCTGTGGTTATCTCCTTGCCCATCTGCTGGATAGAGTGTACCTCGTACGACTCGTCAGCGTGAGGGAAGTCCTCCCTGTAGTGGCCTCCGCGGCTCTCTTTTCTCAGAAGCGCAGGGTTCATGATAAGTGACGCCACAATCAGAAGCCTCCAGGCAGCATCCTCGTAGTACTCCTTAACCGGAACGGTACTTACAACTTTTCTGCTCATGATAAGCTCGGTACCAAGTTCCTCAATCTTGCGCAAGCCCTCCTTGAGCCTCTCCTCGGTCCTTACAATACCTGCATATGAATTCATGATTTCAGATACTTTGGCTTTAAGGGTCTGATAGAACTCGGCATTGGTCTCATCCCTGTAGTATTCTTCTTTAAATACAGGCATCTTCTCAGGTGCACCGTTCTTTACAGAGTCCTCAACCGCACGGTTGGCAAACACAAGACACTCAAGCAATGAGTTGGAAGCCAATCTGTTGGCACCCATAATACCTGTAGCCGCAATCTCTCCGCAAACATAAAGTCTCTTTATGTCTGTACGGCCGTCCATATTTGAAACCACACCACCAACAGTGTAATGTGCAGCCGGAGCAACCGGAATCTCCTGTGTAAGGTCGTAACCGAACTCCTTGCATTTTGCATTGATTGAAGGGAAGCGGGCAAGAATCTCCTCTTTGTTGAGATGTTTCAGTGAAAGGATCACATACGGCATATCATCCTTGAACATCTGCTTGTAGATTGAACGGGCAACGATATCCCTTGGAGCCAACTCAGCCAACTCATGGATAGGTACCATAAACCTCTTGCCGTCCTTACCCATAAGGTGGGCACCCTCACCCCTCACAGCCTCACTGATAAGGAATGCCTTTGAGGAATCCTTTATATATAATCCCGACGGATGGAACTGGATGAACTCCATATCCATAATCCTGCAGCCATTCTTGTATGCAACTGCAAGACCGTCACCTATTGTTGTCTGTGGATTGGTGGTTCTTGCGTAGATTGCAGAAGTTCCTCCCGATGTAAGGAAAACATTGTTTGCATAAAGGAGCACTTCGCAACCTTTCTCCTTCTCGTGTCTGCTCTCTCCAAGAGCAGGATCTTCTGTCCAGCACCTTACGCCGTAGCACTCTCCGTCCTGCACAAGAAGGTCAAGCAGTGAGGTATTCTCGTAAACCTGTATGTTCTCCTTCTCCTCAACCTTGGAGATGACAAACTCCGTAATCCAGCGGCCTGTTGAGTCTCCGCCGGCATGCAGGATCCTTCTCTTATGGTGTCCGCCCTCAAGGCCAAGAGCCAACGCACCGTTTACGGTATCAAACTGCATTCCGTCTGCAATTATCTCCTCAATACGGTCCGGCCCCTCGTGTACCAGCACATCTACAGCGCTCTCTTCACACAAGCCTCTACCGGCAATTAATGTATCTGATTTATGGATTTGAGGATCGTCCTCAAAAGATGTAACGGCTGCAATTCCGCCCTGGGCATTGAATGAATTGCTCTCTCTTACAAATGACTTGGTAATGACAGCCACACTTCCCTTGAAAGAAGCCTTGTAAGCTGCATACAAACCTGCAAGTCCGCTACCTACAACTATGTAATCAAACTTTTGCATTTTAGTTTGGGTAAATTTGAACAAATTTACCATTTTTTTTAATATACACAACAAAGGGCGGCCATAAAAATAGCCGCCCTCATTATGTTTTCCGTACACTTTATTACCACGCAAGGGCAGAAGCACCAAGAATGGCTGCATCTGACTCTTTAAGTGCACTTGGAAGAAGTTTCACTTTTCCTTTCCAGATAGAAACCATGTTGGCCTCCATAGCCTCACGGATAGGCTTGAAAATGAACTCACCTGCACGTGCAAGGCCACCGAACACTACAATTGCCTCAGGAGCACTGAATGCAACAAAATCTGCAAACGACTCACCAAGTTTCTTGCCGGTAAACTCAAAGATCTTCAATGCAAGCTCATCTCCTTTCTGCGCTGCCTCAAACACATCCTTTGATGTGATGTTCTCTATGCCGCGCAAAAGTGAAGGCTCATCTGTAAGCTCAAGCCACTCACCTGCAGTGCGTGCCACGCCAATGGCTGAGCAGTATGTCTCAAGACAGCCGGTCTTGCCACAGCCGCAAGGGCGTCCGTTATGCCTTACAGCAGTAACGTGTCCCAACTCACCTGCAAAGCCGTCGTGACCGTAAACAAGTTCACCGTTTATGATGATGCCAGAACCCACACCTGTACCAAGGGTAATCATGATGAAGTTCTTCATTCCCCTTGCAGCACCGTAGGTCATCTCTCCTACAGCAGCAGCGTTGGCATCATTTGTTACGGTTACAGGAAGGTTGTCCAATGCAAGGGAAACCTCTTTTGCAAGCTCAACCACAATACCTTTGGCCCACTCAAGGTTTGCTGCATCCTCAATGGTACCTTTGTAATAGTTGCCGTTAGGGGCACCTATACCAATACCCTGAATCTGGTCAAAGCCAACCTCTTTTGCAAGCTCCCTGATGGTGTCACATACAGCCTGGATAAAGATACCGGCCTCGCCTGCCTTATATTTGGAACCGATTACCGTTTGGGTAACTATAGTTCCTTTTCTGTCTACAATTCCAATTTTGGTGGTCTGGCCTCCAATGTCCACACCAACTACATATGCTTTCTCCATAATCTCTCCAATTATTCAGTAGGGATGTTTTTGTTAACATTCTTTGAACCTACAAGAGCGTAGAATACCAAATATGCAAGACCTGCAACTACTACCCAGTAACTTGTCATATAAGTGGTTGCATCTGCTACAAAGCCCTGGATTGCAGGAAGGATACCGCCACCGCAAACCATTACCATAAAGATACCTGAAGCTGCAGCAGTGTATTTGCCAAGACCCTCAACTGCAAGGTTGAAGATACCGCCCCACATAACTGAAGTGCACAATCCGCAAAGTACAAGGAACATGATACCAGCCGGAACATTTACCATACCAAATGAAATATCGGACTGGAATACAGGCATCATAACGTTGCTGGTTGCAGGAGTGAAGATTGCTGCAAGTACAAATACCAATGCAATACCGCTCACTGTAGTAAGCATAACCTTACTTGAAACTTTACCTGCAATTGAACCACCAATAAGACGGCCTACAAGCATAAGGAACCAATAAGTACCAACCAAACTTCCTGCCATAGCCGGATCAATGCCAAGCTCCTGGGTCATGTAAAGGTTGCTGATGTTTGGAATACCAACCTCAACACCTACATAGATGAAGATTGCAACAATACCCAATACAAAGTGACGGAAACTCATTGCGCTGTATTTCTTGCCATCTGCAGATTTCTCCTCTTTAGAAGCACTCTCATACGCTGGCTCAGGGATATTTGAAACAGCCAATACTACAAATGCCAAAGCAAAGATTCCCATTGCAATGAACAATGCAGGGTTAGCTTTTGCAATAGTTCTTGCAGCCTCGTTTGAGCCCATAAGGTAACCTACAAGTACCGGAACGATGGTAGCAGCAGTAGAGTTGCACACACCTGCAAACTGGATAAGCTGGTTACCTTTGTTTCCGCCACCGCCAAGGGTGTTGAGCATAGGGTTCACAACTGTATTGAGCATACACATTGAGAAACCTGAAACGAATGCACCGCAAAGGTAGATTCCAAAGCTCTCGGCTTTACCCGAAACGTAAGTTACTGCAACACCGGCAAAACCAATCACAACTGCAAGAAGGGCAGTTTTCTTGTAGCCGATTTTGCTGAGCATGTAACCTGCAGGGATACCCATACAGGCATAAGCGATAAAGTTGGCAAGGTTACCAAGCTGTGAAAGGAATGACGAAGCGCCAAACTGGTTCTTTACAATTACTCCAAACGGATTCTGCAAACCTGTAACGAATGCAATCATAAAGAACAATGCAAACATGATTGCTATAGGCAATACATAGTTTTTCTGTTTATTTTCCATTGTTTTTTAAATTTAAGTTATTTATTGTCTTTAATTTTCCTGTTTTCTTCCCCACAAATTTAACCAATTTTAGATTCTCTACAATAATGGGGAACACAATCTGGCAACACTCTCTGCAATCTTCTCCCTCTTGCCCCTCCTGGCCCATTTGCCGGCAGTCACCTGACGGCATGCCGCCGCATCCTCCATAAACTGCTTCTCTATCACCCCGGTACACTCCCTGTCATAAATCACAGAGAGGATCTCAAAGTTGTGTTCAAAGCTTCTCATGTCCATATTTGCAGATCCCACAATACACACCTCTCCGTCTATGCTTACCACTTTGGAGTGGTTGAACCCTTTCTTGAAAAGGAATATTTTCACCCCAGCCTCAAGCAGCTCACCAATATAGGACATTGTACTGTAGTGGGCTATACGGGTGTCGGATTTGTCGGGAAGCATAATCCTCACATCTATGTTGCCCAATGCTGCAATCTTTATTGCATTCAGCACCGATTCATTTGGGGTGAAATATGGAGATACTATGTAGATGTGCTTGCGGGCCATGGTTATGGCGCTGAAAAAGCACTGCATTATGCTTGCCCAGTTGCTGTCGGGACCACAGACAAGTGTTTGGGTTCCAATGTGTTTTTCCACCTTATCCCCCTCTCTGGCCTTAATCTGCAGTTGCGGGAAGTACTTTTTCCTCTTCTTGAGTTTGCGGTTGAGGATGAAGTAGCGGTCCAAAAGGAAACTTGTCTGCAACGAAACTACACCCTCTCCGGTGATTTTCATGTGGGTATCGTGCCAGTTGCCGAGTTCATTGCCAAAGTAGTAGCGGTCTGCAATGTTCACTCCCCCAAGAAATCCGGTGTGGCCGTCAACAACCAGTATCTTGCGGTGGTTGCGGTAGTTCACCTTTGATGTAGGAAGGGGAAACCTCACCTTGGCAAAGCAGAGCATCTCTACTCCCGATGCCTCCATCTGCTCAACAAACTCATCCTTGAGGGAAATGCTGCCAACCCCATCATAGATGACACGCACCTCAACCCCTTCCCTGGCCTTTTTCATAAGGAGCCTGGCAAAACGGTTTCCTGTACGGTCATTCAAAAAGATATACGACTGCAGATGGATGTGGCGCTGGGCCCCCTCAATTGCCGCATACATTGCATCAAGGGCCTCACGTCCGGTAAAGTGGAACTCTATTGAACTGTTGTTCTCCACCGGGGTATAGCTGTTGCGCAAATTCTGGAATATCAGCTTCTTGTATGGCTCCAGTTCTCCCAGAACCTGAGGATTTTCCATTATGAATTCCCTTTGCAGATGGGAAACCTCCTTCCTGTAGCGGTACTCCGCGTCACCCTTGAACAGGTAAAGCCTCCTTTTGCGGTAATGCATGCCAAAGAAGAAGTACAGCAGAAGTCCAATATACGGAAGGAGAATCAGTACTGCAACCCATGAAAGGGTCTTGATTGGGTCCTGACGGCGCATAATCAATGCCCAGGCGGCATAAACCGCCAGAAGCAGGTTCATAATATAGAGAACCGCGGAGATTATCTGCCATCCGTTCCCAAACACTACTCGCAGATATAATCGTCTATGTATCCGAATGAAAGGTCATCGAGCCTCAACTCCCCTTTGGTAACATGACCAAGGAGGGTAATTGGAATATCCTCATTGAAAAGGAAATCCACAAGCTCGTTCTCCTGCTCGTCGTTTACGGTAATGATTGCAAGATGGCGGCTGCGTCCGAAAAGGAACTC
The DNA here is from genome assembly GCA_017631435.1 of Bacteroidales bacterium. Taxonomy (GTDB): domain Bacteria; phylum Bacteroidota; class Bacteroidia; order Bacteroidales; family UBA932; genus Egerieousia. The sequence goes on from JAGBTG010000034.1 coordinate 85,212, forward strand.
CTTGTCTTCATACTCCGCATCGCCTGTGATGTCAAAGCCAAGCTCGTTTGGCGCACAGCACTCAAGCAACGAGATGAAAAGGCCGTTTGAAGAGATATGATGTGCACTGGTAATGAGGTCTCTCTCAATGGCTTTGAGAATTACGCCAAGAGTCTTGTTGTTGATCTGGAAATCAGACTCATCTTCAATGTTTCCAACAAGATAAATGGTATCGCCCTTGGCATCAAAAGCCATTGAGGCAACTTTTTTCTTGTCTTTCACAAGACCAAGTGCAGTTATCCTGCGGTCATCCACATTCTTGGTGGTAAGGAAACGGGCTCCTGTACATGCAAGTTTTGCAAGGGCCTCGGTAGTAGCCTTGGTTACCGCTGTTGCAGGATCAAACTTGTCCAATGAAGGGGAATCAGCCTTAGAGATTGCAACGGTGAAAGTACCTTTACCTACCCTCTCAATATCGGCATCAAACGGGTTGTTTATATATTTCTGTACACTTTTCTTGTATTGGGGATCCTCTGTAAGAAAATCTGCGATATCAACCAAATCATCTGTCTGGCTGATCTTGCTCTCGTATAGCTCTACCATACACTGTTACGTTTTAATTGTTAAATCCAGTCTGCTAATATAACATTTTTTTAGCAAAAAGGTTTGGAAATGCAGAAAAAAAGTGTGTATATTTGCACCGCTCAAAGGCCCAGATGGTGAAATTGGTAGACACGCCACTTTGAGGGGGTGGTGCCGGTTACGGTGTGCAAGTTCGAGTCTTGTTCTGGGCACGCAAAAAAAAGGATGACACAAAAGGAGCTGGCTGCGCGCCGGAAATCCCTTTTTGTCATCTTTTTTTATGTACAATACATATTCTTGTTCTGCTCACAGAGCATCTTTTGAAAGAGTTGCAACATGCAACCCCAGTGGTGAACTCCACCTCTCCCCTTCTGCCATTGCAGAGCTCATTGCCTGCGGGAAATACACCCTTGAGAGCCTGAGCTCCACTGCATCGGGAGCCGTTCAGGCCATTTTATTTGCCCGCTTCTGCCGCGAGCACGGCCAGGAGCGCACCGCCATCTCCTCGTTGAAAGAGATCTGGCGCGGCATCCACATCTCCAGCCGTATCTCCCCGGCACAGCTGGAGACCCTAAAGGAGCAAATCCTCCACGAGGTATCCCTCCTATGGCATTCTCCCGACGATTGTGTCTGGGAAGAGGCATCACAGTTCCTCTAAAGGAGTTCCTTTAGGGGAGCACCTATTACTACCCCTCCATAATTGTATTTCCAACCGTCCTCAATCAGCATAACCAGCCGGTTATCGGGAAGAAGAAGATACATGTTCCACCCTTTGCGGGCCTTGTACTCCACCAGAACGGAATTTTTGAGATCACTCCACGATATTCCGTATACGTGTGCCCGACGCAGCCCCTCAACAGCCAGAAGGTGAAGGTAGTCATTCACATTCCTGTCATTGAAGTACCAAATCCGCAACTGGGCTCCTGCGTCAACGGCTTTTTCCCTGATGAAAGGGACACTGCACACCCTCTCCACAAGGCTTTTATAACTGTTTTCCATAGCAGATATCTGCTTGTTGAAATCGGTGTTGTATGTATGGAGGAACATCAGCTGCACATTTGGGTTCCCCCCTTTTATGGAGAGTCTGGCAATGTACTCCGGAGTTCTGTTGTCTATGTACCTGCCGCCATATTTCACGTTCCAGTTGTCCAGCAACTGGCATTTGTCCTCAATTGTAAAACTCTCCTCAAGACGGCTGTACATCTGTTTGCAATCATGCCATCCCAACTTGTATAAAGTATTGGGCCAGCGCTCTACAAACCTCTTTGCCAGCTCCTTAAGCAAATCCATGCCGTAAAGGTATGGGGTAATTTCCGGAACTAGGCCTTTGGTATCCAACTTCCCCTGCAGGAACCTTTCAATATCTCCCCTATAGAAATCTCTTCCCGACAATATGACCCTTTCCACCACCTCACCATTGCGGTAAATTTCCACATCATAGACCTTATTTCCCCCTTCATGTTGAAAATCCAAAAGATAACTGTCCAGGAGCCTGCTCCTCAGGCTCTCTTTGCGCAATGAATCGGCAAGATATTTCACCTGGTGAGGATTCCATTGCAGCATATCGCTGAATCTCCCCTCATACAGGTTCTGGAAACAGCTGTCGGGAAGAGCATTGATTGACTCTCCTACCCCAAACTGCTCCAACCTGGCCTGCTTGTCTTCCTGGTGCACTGCATATTTGCTGAGGATTTCCATAAAGGCATCCTTGTCTCTCCTTTTTACAAGGGTTATTGAACTGATGTTGTCAATATCAAGGTCCACATCCCCTTCATACATGTTCCAGTCGGACAAACTGTAATATCTCATTTCACCACTGGGACGGGGATCAAGCACCATGGCCAATTTTATTTTTATGCTGTCTGCTTGCGGTTTCTTCTCTTGGATTGTACCGTTTCCTGCAAACGCTTTTGCATGCAGCAACAGGAAGGCGATGCTCAAAATGAGCGGATAATGCAATGGTTTCATAGGATTCATAATATGAGTTTTCTATTTGATGTACAACGATTGTGCCATAAAGTCCTATCAACTAAATGAACTATTTATTGTTTTTTTACATGAAATAACTATCTTTGCAAAGAGATGAGAGTTGCATATAGGCGAGATAACATCAAGCTCCGCAACCGTCAGTTATACAAAGCCGTAGGTTCTCTTACGGCTTTAGTTTTTTTAGTTTAGATTCAATCTCTTTTCTGGATTGATATCTTGCATTAATTCTCACAGCCCTTCCGCAAAACACAACATAGCAGTCTGTGATCACACATGATGTAAAATCTTCCTTTCTTCTGGAAATATATTTGGACAACAAAAATGCATCCACATTCATTATGTGTTCATCCAGATCAATTACAACCACTTTACAACCTTGCTTCTTCGCCGATTTAAACCCAGCAGTAATCCCCTTTTCACTCATTACCCCTTTTCTATCCCCAAGCTGTTCACTTATTGTATATTCCGGATTCTTATGTCCAAACTCATATGTATGAGAATTTATCCTTATACTTATTTCATTATAAGAACACAGAATTGCCCTTGAAGCCCTTATATTGCTAAGCAACTCACTTTTATCTGCCTTGATGCTGATTAAGAGACGCTCCCCGAACTCCTCATCCAATAAATACTCTGCCTCCATAGAAACGACACGATAGATACGCTTAGCAAAGATATGAATGCTTCTACTAATCTGCAAATTCAGTATTCTAACGCCATCTGAACTTTTCCCCCCTTCCGCCGTTATCAATACAAGGAGGCGGACATTCCCCTCGCTCAATAAAAAACAGCACTTATGGAAAAGGAGAAATTCAACAAACTTACAGCAGCCAACGGAAGGCCCGTGGCAGACAACCAGAATGTACAGACAGCCGGTCTGAGAGGCCCGATGGTGGTTCAGGACCCATGGTTTCTGGAGAAACTTGCCCACTTTGACAGGGAGGTTATCCCGGAAAGGCGCATGCACGCCAAGGGCTCCGGAGCCTACGGTACTTTTACCGTTACACATGATATAACAAAGTACACCAGGGCATCCATATTCAACGCAATTGGGAAGAAGACCGAGTGTTTTGTGAGGTTCTCCACTGTTGCGGGAGAGCGCGGAGCTGCTGATGCAGAGAGGGATATCCGCGGATTTGCCATGAAGTTCTACACCGAGACCGGCAACTGGGACCTGGTGGGAAACAACACCCCTGTCTTTTTCCTGCGCGACCCTTTAAAGTTCCCGGACCTCAACCACGCCATAAAAAGGGATCCCCGCACAAATTTGCGGAGCCCAAACAGCAACTGGGATTTCTGGACACTCCTCCCCGAGGCGCTGCACCAGATTACCATTACCATGAGCACAAGGGGCATCCCATACTCGTACCGCCATATGCACGGATTTGGAAGCCACACCTACAGCTTCATAAACTCAAGGAACGAACGCACCTGGGTAAAATTCCATCTGAGAACCCTTCAGGGAATCCGCAACCTCACCGACCAGGAGGCAGAGGCAATAATTGCCAAGGACCGCGAGTCTCACCAGAGAGACCTCTATGAGGCCATTGAGCGTGGCGACTACCCCCGCTGGCTGTTCCAAGTGCAGCTTATGACCCAGGAGCAGGCCCAATCGTATGAGATAAACCCTTTCGACCTCACAAAAGTGTGGCCCCACGGAGATTTCCCCCTCCACGAAGTGGGCATCCTGGAACTCAACCGCAACCCGGAGAATTACTTTGCAGAGGTGGAGCAGGCTGCCTTCAACCCCCAGAACATCATTGACGGCATAGGTTTTTCTCCCGACAAGATGTTGCAGGGGCGCCTCTTCTCATACGGCGACGCCCAGAGATACCGCCTTGGGGTAAATCTTGAGCAGATTCCGGTGAACCGCCCACGCTGCAAGGTGCACGCCTACCACCGAGACGGCGCCATGCGGGTTGACGGCAACTACGGATCAACCCTCGGATACGAGCCCAACAGTTACGGGGAGTGGATGGAAGACCCAACCCGCAAGGATCCCCCTTTGAGGGTTACAGGAGATGCCTTTGAAAAAGTGGGCCCCCACGATATAAGTGAGCCCGGCGCCGATGTGTACAACTACCCGGAACGCGAATACGACTCCGACTACTACTCACAGCCCGGAGCCCTCTTCCGCCTCATGACCCCGGAAGAACAGCAGCTGCTCTTTGAAAACACCGCCCGCGCCATGGCCGGTTGCGAAAAGTTCATAAAAGAACGCCACGTGCGCAACTGCTTCCTTGCAGACCCCGCCTACGGGGAAGGGGTAGCAAAAGCGCTGGGATTGTAAAATTGATAGCAACAAGCTCCGCAACCGTCAAATTATACAAGAGGGTGACCCAAAAGTAAAGGGTTGCCCTCTTGTCATTTAAGGTATAAAGGCTCTGAGAGAGATATGCGCAATAAAAGGCTAATTTCCGCACATGCCCAAGGTAGACCGCCTCAAAAATGGCTATTTTCTGCACATACCCCCTTCAAAAACACCCCTATGCGCAGTAAAATGGCTTTTTTTACACATAGATAGTGAGGTGTGTTCAAAAAATGTAGGATTTCTGCGCATGTATGACTCTAAAGTTTGAGTCACCTTCTCAGTTTTTTCAGTTTAGATTCAAACGGCCTTGGCCTTATCCTGAAAGATTACTCCTTCTTCAGCACCTCGGCCGGGTTAGTGCGGGCGGCGCGGATGGTATGGAGAAGGACAGTGGCAGTGGAAATGAGCATCAGGATGATGGCTGATACAATAAAAATCCACCAGTTCCGGGCAAGTGATATTTTTTCGGAAAACTGCTCCAGATACCGGGAAGCGGCCCAGACAGCAAATGGGAGAGATATTGCTATGGCAACGGCCATTATCCTCAAGTACATGGACATACAACGGACAATTTCACTCATGGTGCTGCCGCCGAACACTTTATGGATTGCAACCTGTTTTGTATTGCCGGTGGCATAGTGCATACTCATGGCAAGAAATGCCAGGCTGGAGAGCATAATTGCAATAATCATAAACATTTCCATAAGCAGCATTTCCCTGATTGACTTGTCATATTTCTCTTTTTGGAGATCCCTCAAAAAGCCATATCCCGAAGCATCCATACCGGTTCGCTTGAAAAATACTGACTGTACCAGGCTGTCGAGAATATACCTGTTTTCTTCATCCTGTTCCACATCCAGCACAAATCCGCCCCACATCAATTCGCTGCGGGGAGCAACTCTTACTACAGACAATGCCCCATCATTGTTGCTGAGGATTTCCTTTGTAGGTACATCCTTTATGATTCCCGGAACGATATGGGTAAGTGTGTTTACCCCTGGATTTGCAGCCCATACCGGATTCTCTGCAGTTATATTGTAATAGTTGGCAGCACTTTCACTCATCCAGCAGCCAAAACAATCCTCTGCATTGAACTCCTCCATTTTTTTGAATCCAAAGATGCGGAATGCAATGCTGTCACACTCCATAATACTTATGGGGTAAGGCTCATCCTTCATTTTGAATGACATAGCAAAATGTCCGGGATACGCTGTTGATACCCCTATACTGCGCACAAACGGAAGGCCTTCCAATTCCTGTTCCAGTTCCTCTGCAATTGAGTTGGTGAAATAGATATTATCCATATTGGCATTCATATCCCTGCCCAGGATATGTTTCATCTGCAGTTCCATTGTTATGGCAGATGATATCATTATGAATGACAAAATGAACTGCAGGCAGATGAATGCCCTGCCCATCCTTTTCCTGGTATTGCTGCTGCTTGTAAATTTTGCACCCGTTGATGCCACATATACAAAAATGCTGCAAAGAGCCGCTATTGCCACTACAAGTATGGTATACAGCGCAATATAATCCCAAGTGAAACTCAATTTTGTCTGCACGTCAGATTTGAGCAGCCAGTTAAGTTCATCTGTTATCAGAAAGGCAATCCCAATGGCCAGCAAGAATGATATTGAAACAGTAAAAAGGGTCTCCAAAAATATGCGTCTGCCAATCTTTCCGTACTCTTCGCCCATTATATGCCGTATACTCATCTCCTTTGCCCTATTTTCCGCATTTGCAACATTAAGATTGACATAGTTGATTATGGCAGATACCAGAAGGAAAATTACAACAAGACTGAAAATTACCAGTCTGTTTCTGTCGCCGGACTTCAATCCGCTTCCATTTTGAATTCCCGACAGATAAAGTTTGTCCAACCTCACCAAAACGGCTCTCCCATCATCAACACCCAGAAATTCTCCATTCAACTTATTTGCAACTGATGTCACCTTCTGGTGCACCACATCAACATCTGCATCTTCCCTTATCTTTATAAAGGTCATCAGAGAGCTGTTGAGATAATTGCCGGTTTTCCGGTAATAATTGGAATTTGCATTTACAACCACTTCATAATTATCAAACACCCCTCCGGTAAAATCCTCTATAATGCCGGCAATCACAAATTCCTTCTTTCCCTCAACAAGTTTCTGCCCAATTACCGCCTCCCCTCCATGCCTTTTGGCAAAACTCTCCGTCACAAAAGCATTCTCCTTTGTATTGAACTCTTCTGGAGAACCTTTAAGGAAAGTTATCGGGAAGAAATTGAAAAAATCTTTTCCAACAACCAACAAAATCTCTTTGGATGCAACTTCCCCGTTGAATTTATACCCGTTATAATAATTTTGCACAAGCACTGCATCCTCCAGTTCAGGCACCTCATTTTCAAGCGTCTGCGCCATATTGTGGCAAGAATATGTATCATTGCCGGTTGCAACAAGGTATATCCTCCCATAATCCCGATAGTAATGGCACACATCCAACTGCTGCCTTACATAACAGGTAAAAACAAGCACAAACGCCAGCGCAATGCCCAACCCCGCCACCTCAATGGCGGTGTAGAGCTTGTTGCGGGAAAGGAATCTCAAATAACTTTTCATCTTTGTTTACGTCGTCTTTTTATACAATTTATGATTGCTTCAACTCCTTTATAGGGTTGGAATTCATCAGCCGCACAGCCTGCCAGGTGATGGAGGCAATGGCTACTGAGGCTACAAGGATTACGGCAAAGAGGTAGAGCCACCAGTGGTTGTCTATGCGGTAGGAGTAGCCGGCAAGCCATTTGTCAACAACAATATATCCAAGCGGGATAGCCAGAAGGGCTGATGCACCTACAACTTTAAGGAAGCCGAGAGCCATATTGCGGAACACTTCACCTCTGCCGCACCCGAATACCTTACGGACCGACCAGTTACGCGACTGCTGGCGGGTATAGTAGGTACTCATTGCCAGCATGGCCATTGCAGAGAGGAGGATTACCAGCCCTGTAAAGGCGGTAATGAGTTTGAGGTTATTCTCCTCTGAGGTAAAGTAGCGCCTGTAATGCCTGTTCAACGGATAGACATTGATACCGCTTCCATTGTCACGCTCCCTGTAAAATTTTTCCAATTCAGCCGCAGCAACATCCTCATCGCCGCTCACCTTAAGCAATATGCGTCTCAGATACGGGAAAGATTCCTCACCCTTGTACTCCATATTCCACCATATCATGTTTGAAGAGGCACAATCCTCAATTGTACGGTTCCCCTTCTGGTAATCCCTGATCACTCCGCAAATGCCATAGGAATCATTGGTTCCAAACACTACATTGCGGTCTGAATAATCAAGGCCCAACCCTTTCATGGCCCCCTCTGTGAGCCACAATGTACCGTCTGAAGGATGTACATCCCCATTGAGGTAAACCACATTGAATCCAAGCATCCTGAAAGCCGTACTGTCGCCATAAATTCCCTCCAACTGCACCTGTTCCCCTCTATGGGACATTCCCATACCGCTTCTGTCGGTATGCACAGGAGCCGACTGCACCCATCCCAACTCCTCCACAAAAGGCAACTGCAAAAGTTCGTCGGGATAATAATCTGCACCCCTCTGTGCCCCCTCAATGGTTATGAGATTATCTTTGGTGTAACCGCTGTCGCGCGAGAGAAGATGACGGAATTGTACAAACATTGCCAATGCAATGCACAGGGTTGATATTGCAACAACATTCTGCACCCCAATGAACACTTTTCCAAGCACCATCCTTCCCTGCACCGCAAACTCACCCTTCACCACATCAATGGGTTTGTATTTTGCCACAAGCATAGCCGGAATGATTCCTGCCAACAGCGACACCACAAACACACTTGCCACCATCACCACAATTTCCCATATTCCAAGGTTCTCCACAAGTGATATCTCCTTCCCGACAAGTTTCTCCGCATACGGGCCGAACACCTCTATGAGCAGCAATGCCAATACAAATGAGAATGCAGTGAGGAGGAGTGCTTCCTTTATATATCGGGAAGCAATTTCCCATTTCTGTTCTCCCAGGAGCCGGCGGGTGGCCATCTCATTTGCCCTGAATCCTATCTGGGCAACGGTGAGGGAGATGTAGTTGAGCAATGCAAACACCAGCAACAGAATTCCGGCAGCCAGGAACAGCATTACAAAATTGAAGTTTATGATCCCCTCAAACGGAAAACTCTGCACGGTAATGCCATAATGTATCTTTGAGAACGGAGAGAAATAGAAGTTCTTCATCAACCCTACTTCAAACAGTATATCCTTCTCCTTAAGGGTGGCCAGGGCCTTTTCCTCAGCCTGCTGCAGATCTGCCCCCGCCGTAATCCGGTAGAAGCTCACAGCGGTTCCGTTGCCTTCCCTTATGAGATCGGGGTACATCTCCTTTATGTGGTGTGTGCCATAAATAATCTCAGCCTTGGGGAAAACCGATCTCTTTATATCCTCATATACACCGGCTATGAAGAGGTCCTTCTTTCCGTTGCCAACGGTAATCTGCAGCTTTTCTCCCAATGGGGATTTGCTGCCCCAATGCGCTTTGGCAAACGATTCGCTCACCACAACCGCATCCGGCTGCGAAAGGGCATCCTCACCCCTTCCCTCAACAAACGGGAATGTAAAGAATCTGAAGAAAGAGGTATCTGCTATGATTGCATTCTGCGGGGTTGTCTCCTCCCCCACAGTTTTCTCCAATGCCACACCGCCTATTACTGCCGTTGAAAGGAACCTGCACACCTGTTCCACCTCGGGACAGGTTTCCTTCACAAGATCACCTGCCGTATAACTCATAATTGAGAAGTGATCTTCATGACCTACATATATATTCTCCGTATTCCTGAGATCCTTGTCGTACCCCAGCTCTCCCGCCACAAATGTGGCTATGAACACTACAAACGCCAGCGCAATGCCCAACCCCGCTACCTCAATGGCAGTGTAGAGCTTGTTGCGGGAAAGGAATCTCAAATAACTTTTCATGATTATTCGCTTTTTAGTGAACTCACCGGATTTTCTGTTGCGGCCTTGAGGCTGCCCACAGTTACCACCGCCGATACAATTACCGCTACCATACTGAATGCCAGCGCAAAAATCCATAAGCTTATTGGTGCACTGTAGGCAAAGGTGCTGTAGTAATAGTCAATTACAAACCAGCTTACAGGGGCTGCAACAATGAAGCAGATGAGCAAAAGTTTTGCAAACTTGAGGTTGAACATCTGCAGGATCTCCCCAATGGTTGAGCCGTGCACCCTGCGCACCCCTATCTCCTTGCGGCGGTACTGGGTTTCAAAGATTACCAGTCCGAACACTCCCATAAGTGAGATGATGATGGCAATTACGGTAAAGAGTGTAACCAAAGTAGTAAGGTTCTTCTCTTTCTTGTACATATAGCCAAGTTCATGGTCGAAGAAATTCACATTGAGTTTCTCTACAGGATAATCTGGCGCGTAATTGTGTACTGTTTCATGCAGTGCTTCTGTTACATCACTAACCTTGGCTCCGGCCTCACATCTTATGTACAGATGGGTTGTCTGCCACCATGGCTCCTTGCCAAAAATGTAGAATGCAAACGGGGTAAGTTCATACTGCAGCGGACGGAACTGGAAATCTTCACAGAAGCCGGCGATATCGGTCACCCCCCTGTGTCCAGTTATCCTGTCTTCAAGGGTAAGGCCAAATTTGTTCTTGGCTACCTGGTTGAAGATGAACACGCCGTTTTCACTCACCTCATCAGATTCTGTAAAATCCCTCCCTTCAACTACCTCAATTCCCATGAAACGGAGGAAATTCCACGAAACGGGATAGGAGTCAAAACCTATCTGCCCATCCTTGAAGGGGCGCCCCCAACTCATTCTGGTGGTATTTACCAGCGGACCCGCCGCCCAGGCAACATCCTTGATATGAGTGGACTTGAGCAGTTCACCCTGAATGGTCTCCCTTGCTTCAAAACTTCCAATAGGGAGATCAGCCGTAAGGAGATACTCCTTGTTGAATCCCATATCATAGTTCATCATATAGGAGTGCTGCCTCTTTATGCAGATTGCACATATCACAAATGAGATGGAAATCACAAACTGCAGTGCAATGAGCACATACCTCAAAGTTCTTCCTTTAGTTGTTGTCCCCACGGTTCCTTTTATTGCAAGTGCCGGAGGGAATGAGGTGATGTAGAGGGCAGGATATACCCCGGATGCCACTGTCATCACCATTGCTGTTGCTACGGTTATGAGGATTGCAGGGAAATTGTCGGGAAAAGAAAGTGAACAGCTTATGAGGTTGGCATAGGTGGAACTTTTGAACAGGAGTACCACTGCCACTGCTGCACATAATGAGATTGCCACGAGCATACCCGATTCCACCATGAGGTTCCCCACGAGGGCTCCCCTGCTGCTTCCCAGGATCTTGCGGGTATTTACCCCCTTTATCCTCATTGGGACCTGCGCAAAGAAGAAGTTCACAAAGTTGATGAGGGTGATGACCACTATGAGGATTGCAACTGCCAGAAGTGTAAGGGTTGTGGTGCGGTTACCCTGGCGGCCGGAGTGGTTATCCAGATTTGTTGCAAAATACATCTCCTCAAATGGGATGAGCTTTGGAGTGGCCCTTTTGATGTATTCCTTTATGTCTTCCTCGGTTATTTCCTCTCCCGGAGGCACTTTTGAAAACAGTTCTTCCCTGATAATGTTCTCAACTGCCTTTACTGCCCCCTCCTCAAAAGCCTCCAGTTCTGCTGCTGAGGTGAGTTTTATAAAGTTATTGTATCCCCACTCACCCCAGTCGTCCACGCCTCTGGTTTCAAGCTGGTTACAGAAAAGGACCTCTACATTTCCAAGGTCGCTGTTCAAAGGCATGTCTTCATATATAGCCGCCACGGTGTATGGGGTTCCAGTTTCTTCAATTAGCCTTACGGCGTCCCCTACGCCCACACCCATGGCTATGGCCATCTTCTCACTTATGGCTACGGCATTTGTCTTCTCAATCCCTTCAAAGGTTCCGGCAACGGGGGTAAACCCAAACACGTCAAGTGCCCCTCTTGTGAGTTCCGATATCCCTGCCGAATACTGTTTTTGGGTCTCCCCTTCCCCTGTAAATACCGGGCGCTTATTGTCTGTATTTATCCTGGCAACACCATAACTCTCCACCATAGGCGACTGGCCCGCTATCATTGAAGCAACAGGCCTGTTCATACTCACCTGCAAGTTCCCCTCTTCAAACCAGCTTGGAACCGCCATTATATACAGCCTCTGGGAATCCTTTATCCCCTTATTGTAGGTAAGATCATGATACACCTGCACCAACAAAATGTACATCGACGCAAACGCCACAGTCATTCCCAACAGATTCAGGATACCGGATCCTTTAAACAATTTTCTCATACCTTCTTTTTTTAACGTTGTCTTTTTGTACAATTAACTAATATTCAACAACTTAAAAATTACCGTTTTATAATTTTCCACATTTCTTATTTTATAAACGCCTGTAAATCTGCATATTGTACAAAAGGACAACGTAACGGAAAATTACAATTCATTCTTCACATCACCCACAATCTGGCCGTCAAACAGATTGATAACCCTCTGTGCAACAGCCGCATCCTTCTGCGAGTGGGTTACCATTACAATTGTGGTGCCCTCTGCATTCAACTCGGCCAAAAGGTCCATTACCTCCTTGCCGTTCTTTGAATCCAGGTTACCGGTAGGCTCATCGGCCAAAATCAGTTTAGGGGAAGAAACCACCGCGCGGGCAATTGCCACCCTCTGCTGCTGACCTCCCGAAAGCTGCTGAGGGAAATGTTTTGCACGGTGCGAGATACCCATCCTCTTGAGAATCTCAGTCACCTTCACCTTACGCTCACTTGCAGAGATATTCAGATATCTCAACGGCAACTCCACATTCTCATACACATTAAGCTCATCAATGAGGTTAAAGCTCTGGAACACAAAACCTATATTACCCTTACGGAACTTGGTACGCTCCTTCTCCTTCAACTGCCCAACCTCACTTCCCAACAACTTGTAACTTCCCCCTGAAGGATTGTCCAACAATCCCATAATATTCAGCAATGTAGATTTTCCGCATCCCGACGGTCCCATAATTGCCACAAACTCACCATCCTTAATCTCAAACGACACACCATTCAATGCTGTAGTCTCAATCTCTTCGGTTCTGAAGACCTTACTCAAATCTGTAATCTTAATCATAACTTTAAGTTTTAATTACGTCGTCTTTTTGTACAAAACACTAAGAATCAACGCTTTAATTTTTACTCTATTTGATTTTTCTATAATCTTGTTTTTATAACTACCTAAACACCAGCCAGTTGTACAAAAAGACAACGTTACGAAATGTGTTTGACTGGATTTTCCGAGGCGGCAGCCAGGCAGTTGAGTACAACTGTGGCAAGAATCAGCAGCGTGACGGAAACCACCCCAGCGGCAAAAATCCAGAAGCTCAAGGAAACCTTTTGGGGGAACATCTGCAGGGCGGTATTGCCAACCCACCACGAGGCTGCTACACCCAACACGGCTGCAATAACCACCAGTTTGAGGATATTCTTTATGAAAAGCATCACTATCTCCCCCGCAAAAGCACCGTTTATCTTGCGGATTGCCATCTCGGAACTGCGGCGCTGAATCTCATCCCTGATGTATCCTATAAGCCCCATAAGGGAGATGAGCAGTGAAACAAGTCCGCCTATCAATATTGCATCCTTCATTTTCCTGATATCCGCAAACTCCTCCAGCATCCCCTCTTCATAAGAGGCAATTGTCAAAGTTTTGTCGGGAAGAAGATCCTCCAGAAATCCCTGCAAAGAGGCAATCACATTGGCATCCATCCGGGAAAGTTTCACCACCACAAATGAAAGGGTCATATCGTTCCACCCCTGCCCTGCACCAAAAGTGGCACTCGGCCTATCATCTACATAAACGGCACCTATCTTGTAATCCTCATAAACTCCGCAAATTGTAAAAATGTCATCCTTGTGCTGGCTGTGCTGGGTAAAAATCACCCCCTTGCCAATGGCCCCGTCAGACCAGTCTTCAAACTGCTGCATCTTCTCCACAAACTTCCGGCTCACAGCCACCTCCTTTGGAGCAATCGGCTCACGCCCCTCAATATACTCAAATCCAAACAGTTCTGCAGTTCCCTCAGAAGCATTGTACCTGTCTGCAATATTGAACAGTTCCTTCTCGGCCCCAGGGAGGTACACATTGTTTCCCGACGATCCGTTTAACGGAATTTCACTCATCACCTCACAGCCAGCCACCTCAGACCTCTTGAGCAGCTCCTCCTGAACCCTGAAAAAGTCATCGGATTTGGCTCCCGGCATGAACACAACAAGCAGATTGTCATACTCATACCCCATCTCCTCATTAAGCATCACATTATACTGCCTCCCAAAAATGAGAAGAATACAAACCAGAAAAATTGTAAAAGTGAATTGGAGTGAAAGGAACACCAGTTTCCATCTCCTTTTTGTCTCCTTGTAGTTACGGAAAGCTGCAGCAACAGGAATTCCGGTAAAAATTCTTGCAGGTATGAGGCCTGCCACCAGCAGTACAACTGCACAAACCGCAACAGATGCCAGCACCGAATACACATTAAACAGCGATGCCAACGGAACTCCCAACAGGTTCTCAATTGTCCCCTGCATTGTAAAAACAATTGCAACTGCCAGCACCACCGAAATCCCCAGATTCTGTGCCGCTTCCTTAACCACAAGCCCAATGATGCTTCCGCTCCCGGCACCATAACACTTCCTCACACCCACCTCTTTAGACCTCTGCACAACAGAAGAGACAGTATTGAGCACATAGTTTACACAAGCCGCCGAAATTAGGAGCAAAGCCACCAATGAAAGCATAAGCACCATATTCCTGTTTGTCCTGTTCCACAGATGCTGCTTGTCTGCCCTCTCCAGGAAATACCACAGCTTGAGCCCCGACTCCTCCAGCTGCTCCATAGGCTGGTTCTTCACCTGCATAGCATGAATGGCATCCTTAAGAGATTCAGGATCAACACCTTCCTGCAATTTCACAAAACCATAATAACGGTCATTACCCAACCAGTTTTCAGTGCTGTTTTTGGCATAAGTAGGCATACTCAACAAAATATCAATCGTAGCAAAAGTGGAATTGCGGGGAAAATCCTCATACACCCCCTCAATGGCAAACTTTGCCTTAGGAAGTGATTCATTGTATATTGTCTTCCCGACAGCTTCTTCCACACCTCCCAACTTCTGGGCAAACGAACGGGAAACCATCACCTTTCCCCACTCCGAGAAAATCTTATGGGGATCTCCGCTGTAAATCTCCCTTGTGAAAATATCAAAGAAACTTGTATCAGCCAACAGCTGATTGGCTGTAAGTTTGTTGTTCTCTTCTGTATAAAATGTCTTGTTGTCAAATACTGGAGTTACCCTGGTTGCTACCTCAACGCCCGGCACAAACTCCTTGAATCCCGGAGCCACCGCTCCACTCACCTGCCCTGCGCTCAACGGTTCCTCATTCTGCCTTATCGCACCTGTCATTATGCGGTAAACCCTCTCCCTATTCTCATAATAGCCGTCATACTGCAATTCAAAACACACCTTTGCTATAAGCACAACTCCCACTGCAAGCCCCAAAGCCAACGAAATAATTTTTACAATGTCCCTTTTAAGTTTCATAAGTCAATCTTTACACATTATCCATATGCCACAAATGGAGCAATGGGTGTGCCAAAACACTCATACAACTGTTTTACAAACACTTAGCCTTAATTACCCAAAAGAAAAAGTGTAAAGAAACTTTACAGGTGGCAAGTTTCTTTACACTATATTTTATTATTCAACAATATTGGCTTATGACGTTTCAGTCAATTGGTATTCCTTCCTGATATAGGAACTCAGGTGCTATATCAATTGTTCCGTTATTCCACGTTACGGTCCAACCATCCAATTCCATATCTGAAAAAACTCCAATATCCTTGAGAGGCAGATAAAGGGGATTCCCATCGTTCAACAAGCTTGACACATCAAATATCTTTCTGCACCCGTCGTTGAATGTAAGATATAGGGTATATCC
The DNA here is from genome assembly GCA_017631435.1 of Bacteroidales bacterium. GTDB lineage: Bacteria > Bacteroidota > Bacteroidia > Bacteroidales > UBA932 > Egerieousia. Next base: position 101,136 of record JAGBTG010000034.1, read on the forward strand.
TTCTACAATTTGAGCATCAGTAATCCAGACAAGTTTCATTTTATTCCAAAGGTTTAATACGTTTAAACTGCTCACCTCTCCGTAACAGTTCCCAATTCTCGAGCAGCTCATTTCTATGCAACTCCAACCATTCTTCAATTAATCTTTGCGCCCTGGGCGGTAACGAACCAGTTATTCTACCATCTACCCACTATCCTTCAAGTGTTAAATATAGGAAAATTATAGCGTAAACAGCGTAAAAAAACACCTTACAATATGAGTAAAAAAAATGATTGTAAAAATTTACGCTATATTTCACACAGAGTTATATGAAATTTGCGGATGAATATTTAAGAGAATCTTAATTTGAAAACAGTCCCCTGCTCATCGCTGCGCGAGAGGGTGAGGGAGCCGTTATGAAGGCGCATTATTTGTCGGGAAAGGGAAAGTCCTATGCCGGTACCCTCCTGTTTGGTGGTATAGAACGGGACAAAGATCTCATCACGGCCCTCCGCGCTTATGGGGGTTCCGTTGTTGGACACCTCAATGATCACATTCTCAAGGGGATCCAGTTCTACAGAGATCTCTATGCGGGTAGCCTCTGCCTGGGCCGCATTTTTTACAAGATTTATCAGAATCTGGGCTATCTGGTTCTCGTCTGCCCAAAGGATTACATCTTCCGTTTTCTCAAGATAAACGGTTTCAACTCCCGCCTCAGAGGTATAAGGGGCCGACAATTGGAATACCCTCTCCACCAGTTCGCTCACCATGAACGATTTGCGGATTGGTGCCGCCACACGGGTAAGGCTACGGTATGATTCCACAAAACTGAGCAACCCTTTTGATGATGCGGAGATTGTTTCAAGCCCGGAGATGTAGTTTGGATTGAGTTTGTCCTCAACTGCACACTGGTTGAGGGTATCGCTCAGGGAGACAATTGGGGTAATGGTATTCATTATCTCGTGGGTGAGTACTCTGGTGAGTTTGTGCCAGCTCTCCTCCTGATTCTCACTCAATTGCGAGGAAATATTGCTCACCGCCACTATTTTCACATCCTTCCCCTTTATGGCAGCATACGAGGCCGAAAGGAGGATATTTACGGATGAACTTTCATTGTAATATGACGCCTTGAGGTTTTCCCCGGGCTTTACCTGCAGGAATGCATTGTAAAGCGATTCATTTATACGCCGCACCTGCCTCAAATGGGCTATCTGCTCCATTCCCAGGAGCACTTTTGCAAAATTGTTGCAGAAAAGGACCCTGCCGCCGCTCTCTTCCACCACCACAATTCCGGTCTGCACATTTTCAAGCATATGGGCATAGTACTCCTCCTGCTCACGGAGTTCACGCTGCCTTTTTTCATAGATTCCCCTCAGGCGGTTGAGTGTACGGTTGAGTGATGCATTGAAGAAGAGCCGCTCACGGAAACGGAAATTCACATCGTCGTTATCAAGGGAATCTAGCATGAAGGTAAGTTTCTCATTTGTCTTGCGCCACAAATAGACAGTGTACCCGAAGCACACCGCCACAGCAACAGCCAATATGAGAATCACCTCCATCATCCCCTAATCAGATGTTATATTTTTTCAATTTGGAATACAAGGTAGGACGCGAGATATTCAGGGTTTTCGCCACAAGTGAGAGGTTGCCCCCACATTTCTCAACAGCAGCCCTGATGGTGCGTTCCTCCTGCATTTCAAGGGTTTCCCCATTGTACTCATGTTCCCCTTTTCCCGACAAAGATACCCCTTCTCCCAGTGACATCGGATTGCGTCCGGTTGTGGAGCTGTCGGGAAGATTGATGCTCATCTGAAGGTCCTGCAGGGTGAGTATCTCCCCCTCACTCATTATCACTGCCTTCTCCATGGCATTCTTCAGTTCCCTTATGTTGCCGCTCCAGCGATGGAGTTTGAGGGCTGTGAGTGCCTGGGTATCAATCTGGCGCACATTCCTGCCATATTTTTGGGCATAGGTGAGCATAAAGCTGTAAGCCAGCTCCTTAATCTCGTCCATACGCTCCCTCAACGGAGGAAGTATGATGTGCATGGTGTTTATGCGGTAGTAGAGGTCTTCCCTGAACTTGCCGTCGCGGATCATCTGCTCCAGGTCCATGTTTGTGGCGCAGATAAGGCGTATATCTATTGGTATCTGCCTGGTGTCACCAACCTTTGTTATGCACCTGTTCTGCAAAACCCTCAGGAGCTTGCCCTGCAGGTGAAGCGGTATGTTTCCTATCTCATCCAGGAACAGCGTACCGCCGTTGGCCTGCTCAAATTTTCCTGTATGGTCTGCATGAGCATCGGTGAAGGCCCCTTTTACATGACCGAACAGTTCGCTCTCAAAAAGGGTTTCCGTAAGGGCCCCCACATCCACACTTACCATCTGCTGTCCGCTCCTGTTGCTGCTGCGGTGAATTTCACCGGCCAGCACATCCTTACCGGTTCCGTTTTCTCCGGTTATCAGTACCGTAGCATCCGTTGGGGCAATCTTCTCTACCGTTTTGCGGATTGATAGCATCTGCGGCGATTCTCCCCAAATCATTTTGCTTGGAAGAAGAGACGATTGCCGTGAGTTATGTTTATCCTCCTGGGCATTCTTTTGAATTGCCTTGCCAAGGATCTCCACCAGCTTGGCATTATCCCACGGTTTTACTACAAAATCAAACGCACCGCGCTTCATCCCCTCCACAGCCAACTGGATATCTGCATACGCTGTAAACAGAACTACCTCTGTTTGAGGAAAATACTTCTTCAGCTCCGCCAACCAGAACAATCCTTCATTTCCGGTATTTATATCTGTATGGAAATTCATGTCCAACAGTACCGCATTTGGTTTGAACTCGTTCATCCTGGCCATAAGTTCCTTTGGCGACGCTATCAGCTCCACCTGCGTAAAATGCAAAGGGAGAAGCACCTTCAGTGCCCCCCTTATCCCTGCATTGTCATCAACTACAAGTATTTTTCCTTTTGTTTTTGTTGCCATAACTGTTATGCAAATATACAATTTTTGCCCCGTGGGACGACGTCCTAATGGGCACTTTTTATTTCCACTTTATGTTCCGCACACAATTTTGCCCACTGGGACGACGTCCCAATGGGCAAAATTGCTATATACTGCGCATCACCTCCACCGGATTCTCTCCCGCGGCTCTCCAGGAGCGGAGGGTTACCAACGCAACTGTTGCAGCAAGTACAACAACCAAAGCGGCAATGAATATCCACCACGGCATGGCTATGCGGTTGGCAAACTGCTCCAGCCAGCGTATCACAATCAGCCAGGCTACAGGTGCAGCAACAACAAAGCTCACCAGAACAAGGCCAACATACTGGTTGTTGAGCAACCCTACAAGCTGGCCTCTCTCTGCTCCATACACTTTTCGTATAGCTATTTCGCTACGGCGGTGCTGGGTCTCAAACATCACTATTCCAAAGACTCCCATCAGGGCAATTACAACTGCCAACAGGGCAAAGAGGCCAACAATAATGGTAGACTTCTTTGTTGAGTTGTACATGTTCTCCACCTTTTCATTGAAGAATTTCACATCCGGATCGTCACTGCCGGGGGCAAACTCCTGCACCAGTTCCTTCACATAAGCAGCAAAGGCCTTTATATCTGCACCTTCCACCAGGCGGACATAAAAAGTGGACAACCCCTTACGGGCACATATCAGAGCAACATAAATATCCTCTTCGCTTACGGAATTGAGTCTGAAATCCTCCATTACTCCGCACACCTTGAGCCTTTCCATCTCATACCCTACGGGAATTCCCATATCCCTGTGCAGCCTCCCGCTCAGAAGCATCTCGCCGCGCTGTGCCGACTGCTGTGTAAACCCTTCTCCCCCAACTATCTCTATTCCAAAGAACTCTGGCATATTCCACATCACGTACCACGCATTCATGGTATAGTCTTTCCCCTCATATTTTCTGCCCCACCTGCTGCTTGGAGATGTAAGGGGACTCCCAGTTGCAGTCACCTGAGCAACATCGGGATACTGCTGCAATCTCTCCACCACAGTTTCCCCTTTTGGCCTCAGGCTATACGAGGTAAAAGCAAGTATGTTCTCACTGTCAAGCCCCATGTCATAATTTATCATGTACCTGTACTGCATGAAAAACGAAGCGGCCACAATTATTAGCACAATGGCCACCACAAACTGCACACCGGCAAGAACTGTCCTCATCATTCTTCCCGACAGCGAACCGGCATATTTTCCCCCTACAGCCAAAGATGCATTGAATCCGGTAATATGGTAGGCCGGGTATACGGCTGACACCACTGCCAGAAGAAGCATCAGAGCAAGGATTATTGCAATTACAGGAAAATTGTCGGGAAGAGAAAGCGAACAGGTAACATACTCCATGAGGAAACCTCCCTGGAGGGCCATGATGACTCCCATTGCCAGAACAAAAGATACAAGGACCAATCCTATTGCCTCAAAAAGGAAACTGCGCCTGAGGATTCCTTGCCCTGCTCCGAATACCTTGCAGATATTCACTGAGCGCATCCTTACCGGAACCAAAGCCATAAAGAAGTTGACAAAATTGATGAAGGCAATGATTACAATTGCAAGCGCTATGGCAGAAAGTGTAATTACTGTAGATTTTGTACCGTTTTCATAGTTGCCATCAAAAAAAGTTCCTTCATAGTACATTTTGTCAAGCCTTACCAGCCTTATAGGCAATATTTCATCCCCTTCAGCAAAAATTTCCTCGTCGGGATACTCAACTTTCCATTTTTCGGCCTCCTGCAGCTGCCATGCGGCATATTTGTCCATCCAGATTTTCCTGAACAGTTCTGTGTCCGCACCCTTCTTGAACTTTACAAAGTTGCTGTAGTTCCAGTTGTTGTTCTCCGTTCCGTCAGTGCAGTGGTCATCCCTGAAAATATGGTGGTCATACAGGAAGGTATTTTTTGGAAAGTTCTTGAATATGGCCACTACGGTACAAGGTTTTTCTGGAACCATATTGTTGTTCATTTGACCACCCTCGTAATAAAGCTGATCCCCAATTCCCACCTGTGCAATCTGGGCAGCAGACTCTGAAACAACAATGGTATTGGGCTCCGCCATCCTTGACGCATCACCTGCAACAATCTCAAAGCCAAATACCTCTAAACCGCTTATGGAGATATTGTAGGTACCAAGTGCAAGTTTCTGGAAATCCCCCTGCTCCTTTTTGCTCCATATTCTTTGCGGTGATGCATAACTTTTGAAATGGGTAAATGCAACTGCTTCCGGATGGGCCTGGACGCTCTCCAACGATATTGGTGTAGGAGATGACTCGCTCCACTGCTCATCCTCACCACCCAAAGTACCATCCCACAGCGCCGAAATCATATACACCTGGTCCGCATCCTCCAACGGCCTGTTATAAGTAACCGAATACCACACCTGCGCGGCAATTATGTAAAACGCCACAAACGCCATTGTGAGCCCCAGTATATTCAACACCCCCGCCACCTTGTAGCGCCTGAGTGTCATCAAAAAATTCTTCAACATACCTCTTTTATTGTAACGTCGTCTTTTTGTACAAATCGCTGTGCCTCAACACCTTAAAAATCACCTTTATTGAATTTTGCATAAATCCAAGTTTGTAAACCTTTATAAATCAGAGAATTGTACAAAAAGACGACGTAACTTTAAAACAGCAATACTTCGTTGTCACCAAAATTGTCATAACCGCTAACCACTACCCGTTCTCCAGGCTCCAGGCCTTCAAGCACCTCGTAGTACTGAGGGTTCTGGCGGCCTATACGGATGTTGCGCTTAACGGCGCGGGTACCATCCTCAGAGACAACGTAGATCCAGCGGCCGCCGGTTTTCTGGTAGAAGGTACCGCGGGGGATCATCACAGCCTCCTCAGGCTGGCCAAGTTGCAGGTTCAGGTAATAGGTCTGGCCGGTGCGGATATTCGCAGGCTGCTCTCCGTTGAACTTGAAATCGGTCTTGAACTTGCCGTCACGAACCTCTGGATACACTTTGCGTATAACAGTTTCATAAGACTCATCCTGCCTCTCAAACCGGGCTTGCAAACCGGCAACCACACGGTCTATATAATGCTCATCCACAAACGCCTCAATCTTATAGGAATCCAGATTGTTTATCTGGCCAATCTTAACACCTGCCGCAATGCTCTGTCCAAGGGCCACATCCAGCAACCCAAGCTCGCCATCAATAGGAGCCTTAATGGTAAGGTTATCCTTACGCTTGCGGATCATCCTCATATTCAGGCGCATATTGGCCAGGCTCTCCTCCATCTGGTGAATCTCCACCGCACGGTAAAGGCTGTCTTGCTTGGCACGGGTCTCCACAAGGGCCAGACGGTCAGTAGCGAGCATATAATCCTCCTCAGCCTTGAGCCACTCCTCGCGCGAAATAAGCTTCTCGGCAAACAGTTCTCGTGCACTCTCATAAGCCCTCTTGGAACGTCTCACCTCCACCCTCAACTGCAGCATCTCCTGCTTCACACTCAGTTTCTGCTGCTCCATGGAGATCATGGTATTGCGCAACAGGTTCTCCTTCTCAGCCAGTTCCGCCTCAGAGTTAAGAATCTGAAGATCAAGGCTCTCATTACTCAAAATCACAATCACATCCCCCTTTGAAACCTTAGATCCCTCCTCAGTTACAATCTCCTGCACGACACCACCCTCAAGAGGGGAAATCTGAATTGTTGTCATAGGCTGCACCTGACCGGTAACCCTGATATAATCATTGAATTCCCCCTGGGCAACAGTACCCAACGAGAGGGTATCCCCATTCACCCGCAAAGTGCTGGAATTGTCCCTGAGCACCAGCCAGAGCACAAAAGCAACCACAAACGCACCCATCCAATACGGCAGCGCCCTCCTTGTAAATGCCGCCGCCAAACCTTTTTTCTTCTCAATAATTTTATCCATATCTGTAATTTTTATTTTCTTCCCGACAATTTACTGCTCCAAATAAGGAACCCCGCTATAATACTCCACCACACTCCTCTTCAAATAATACTTCAGCAAGGCATTCAACTGCTCGGCCCTGGCTGCCAACCAGTTTCCCGACGAAGTCTGCCACTCAATAGGGGAAATCATCCCCTGCTCAAACTTCCTGGTGTTGTATTTGTGCGCCTGATTTTGCACCTGTACCTGTCGGGAAGCCTGAATGAATGCTGCATAAGCCCCCTCCTTATCCTGCAGTGCCCTTGCCACCTCCGATTCTACCTCCCTCATCTTGGCATCATACCTGGCCGATGCCCTCAAATAGGCATTTTTTCTTTTGGCCACAGTTGCCTGCCTGTAGAGGCGCCCGTAAATTGGGATGCTCATTGAAAGCTGGATATATTCACCCATATTGTTGGAAAACTGCTCCTTGAACGGTGTAGCAATATACCCGTTCTCCCGTGGGTAAGTGAAATAACTGGTGCTCCAGCCCCCACTTAGGTTCAAAGAGGGCAAAAGTTGCCATTTTGATGTATTCAATGCCCTTTTTGCATTCAGCATCTCCCCTTTTGCTATGGCTACGGACGGGAGTGACAGTGCAGCCCTCTGCGCAATGTCTGATGGGGTATCAAGATACCCGTCCATCACAAGTTTCTCCCCCTGTTCCATCACCTGTCCGTCTGCCATGGAGAAATCAATCTCAAGTTCCTCTTCCAATGGCCAGAACATGATATCCTTAAGGGTGAGGAGAGCATCGTTGTACATATTGCGGGTATTTACCAGCCTATACTCCTTGGCAGCAAGATCGGCCTCAATCTGCACCACATCAGCATACCCTTTCTGCCCCAACTGCTCCTGTTTGCGTGCAAGTTGTACCGCCTTTTTGGCTGCTGCAACCTCCTCTTCCATAGCCTTTGCCATCTGGCTGTAATACACCACGTTATAATAAGCCTCCATGGTTGCAAGGCATATTGCATCACGGCTCTCGCTGTATCTGCTGAGCCCCATAGCCTCTGCCGTTTTGGCTATCTTCACATTGTTTACCGCCTGGAAACCGTTGAAAAGGGCAATGCTTCCGCTGGCCTGATAGCCGTTCTGGAATGATGTTACAGCCCTGTAGGTATTGGTTTCCGGGTCTACTGAACGTCCAAAGTTGTAATACGCATAAGTTCCGGCAGATACAGAAGGGGTAAATGCCTCCAGAATTGCACTCCTGCGCTCCACCTGCGCATCGCGGATATCTGCCTGCTGTATCCTCATTTCAGTTGAATTGGAAACAGCGTACTCCATACACTCCTTAAGTGTCATAACCTTCCGCTCACTGGCAGTGGCCACTACTGAAGCACCTGCCATCACCATTGCCAACAATGATATTTTAAATAGTCTTTCCATCTTTTGCCGTTTTACATCCATCCCTTGGAGCAACGGCCGTGCCAAACTACTCAAACTGCTGATTATGTGAATATTGCATATTTTAGCAAAAATAAAAGCTGTAAAGAAACTTTACAGCTGATAAATATCTTTACAGATTTCATGTAAAATGCAATGCAGGTTCAAATATAAAATATACTGCATCAGATCCTCTCCATATGACAAAGGAGAAGATCCCCATTACCGTCACGCAGGTGCATGCCGTTGCCCTGGCAGTAGCGGAACCATTTGCAGGCGGCACATTTGCCGGTTTTCATCCAAGAGCGGTTCCGGTATTGCTGAAACCTGTTCTCCCACACCTCAATGAAATCATCTTTATATATATTGCCCTGATTATAGTCTGCCCTTATGCTTCCACAGGCAGAAATTGAACCGTCTATCCTTACCGACGCAATTGAGAGACCGGCCTGACAACTGAAAAGGTGGTCGCGCACATCTCCCTCATATTCTCCCAAAAATCCTTCGCATCCGTAACTGGCATGTATCCGTCCCTCCTTCCTCGTCTTCCTGATGAATTCCATAAGTCCCCGGAACTTCTCACGGCTCAGCTGCAGCTGCGGGTCTGCGGCAGCGCGTCCTACAGGGAAGACCGTAAACAGGCGCCAGCTTTTAAGGCCAAGGCTTATCAGATATTCCTTGAACTGCTCAAGGGTATCATAGTTGATATTGTTTACACAGGTAACCACATCAAATTTGATGGCCGGAACTTTTGCCAGCATCTCCACAGCCCTGGAGGCATGGCTGAAACTGTCGGGAAGACCACGCATCCAGTTGTGGTGCTCCTCAAACCCGTCGAGGCTGATGGTGAGGGAGTGGATGCCTGCCTCCAGGAGTCCGTCTATCATCCGGGGGCTCATCAGACGGCCGTTGGAGACCATTCCCCACGGGAATTCAAGGTTGAATATTTCCCTGCCGCACTTGAGGATATCCTCCCTCACAAGGGGTTCTCCGCCTGAGACAATAACCATAATGTTATGGGAATCATACTTTTCCTTAATCCTCTCAAGTACTTTGCGGAAATCATTGAAAGGCATGTCGGGATGAAGGGAAGAGATCTTGCAGTCGCTGCCGCAGTGACGGCATTTGAGGTTGCAGCGGAGGGTGGATTCCCAGAAAAGCTGCCTCAGGGGATGCTCTTCCTGCATCTGCCTTACAAGTTGCCTGTTCAGTTCAAGTGCTATTTTTTGTCTGATTGTAAGCATGTTGCCTCCAATGTGATATCTTCCACGTATTTGCCGTTATACCAGGTTCCTTCAGCCTCCCCCACAAACTTCAATGGGACTATATAAACAGTATCCTTGTAGTTGCCGTTGGCATTTGTATCAAGATCATGCATCTTTATGAACATCTGGCCGTAATATTCATTATCCCACCCGGAAAACATCCCTTTAAGCAGGTACACACCCTGTGTACTGCCTGTTACCGGATAACTGAAATCACGGAATATCTCTTTGTTTGCCCCATATTGGTCTACATATGAATACATGGATCCAGGAAGCAGTGACAAACCGTCAACAGGGGCCTTTGTCTGAGAATCCACAATTTTGCATTTGACGTCATATGTGCAGTATGGTGCCCCGTATTCAGCCTTAAAGCCATTATCTTTACTGCAGGATGCAACAACCGTAAATCCCATTGATGCAAGTATCCACCTGCTGATTCTGTACAATATCCTTTTCATAAGCGGTTCTGTGTTTTTGAATTTATAACGGAACCTCCATGCAAATACTTCCTATGCGGAACATATTTAATTTTTTTGCACGATTTATGCATCTGCCTGGAAGTATTTTTGCTATTCTCCCGTTTCAAATATATAAAAAATTGAGCGGAATAACCAATATGACGGATGTTGAACTGGCCAGATTGTGCGCCAATGGCGATGAAAGTGCCAGAAAGGAGCTGTATACCAGGTATGCGGCATGGCTCTATGCGCTCTGCTTCAGATATGTTGGTGACAGGGAGCTTGCCCGCGACCTCATGCACGACGCAATGATAAAAATCTTTGATTGCGCAGGCAAATACCAACCGCACGGATCATTGAAATCATGGTGCTCCAGAGTTACCGTAAATCTGGTGATAGACCATCTGCGCAAATCCAGGCAGATGGATGTGGTGCCGCTGGAAGAGAGTGTGACAACGGTTCCTCAACCCGATACGGAGGAGGTTGAAAAGATTCCAAAAGAGGAACTTCTGCGCATGGTAAGCCAACTTCCCCCAACGAAAAGGGTTGTATTCAATCTTTACTGCGTGGAAGGATATTCACACAAAGAGATTTCCGCACTTCTGAACATTAAGGAAAAAACCTCCTCCTCGCTGCTGTTCAAGGCACGCGGACAACTGGCAGAAAACATTAAGGAATACATTAAAAGGAACGGATTATGATGAACGACTGGACAGATATCATAGGTGAGCAGCTCTCCAATATGAGCGGGACTCTCCCTGCTGATGACTGGAAGGTGCTTCAGCAGAAATACTCATCTTCCCGCAGGAGGGCAAGAAGGGCCGCAGCATTTCATTGGGCCGGCCGCCTTGTTGCCGCAGCAGCAGCGGTGCTCCTTATAATTTTCATTTCTCTGCCAAAAGAGAATACCCCACACACCACCCTCATAGCCGAAGAAATTCCACATTCACATGTGATTCTTCCCGACAGTTGTACCCTGTCAGCGGACAATTGTTCCCTCCCGCAGGAAGAACTTCATCCACACCTGGGAACCTCCAAGGCAACTGAATCTGTGCAGGACAAACCATCCGGACAGGAATCTGAATCTACCTGTTCCACCCCTGAAGTGACAACGGATATGAGCGCTGATGCGGCCTCGGGAACAATCTCGGAAACGGCCTCGGAAACGGCCACGGAAGCGGTATCTGATGCCCCTGTCAAAATACAATCTTCTACAACCCCTGAAAAGGCTACCGATGAGGTGGATAAGACTGGAAAAGAAAACAAATATCTTGCACTGGATAATCTTTTGGAAGAGCCGGAACGGAATAAAAACAGGCGCAAGATATCCATTGGCATATCCGGGGCCATTTCCGGCACTATGGACATGGGAGAAAAAGCCGATATATCGTATGGTTCCGTAATAGAACCGGCAGATTCATCATACCATACTAAGCCTGCCGCTTCCAAATACAAATCCGACAGGTACGACCATGAAATGCCGGTATCATTTGGCATTTCAGCAAGATTTCACCTAAATGACGTTTTGGCTGTAAGCACCGGAATCAACTACACAAAATACGAATCAAAACGCACTGGATACATTCAGGGTCACAAACAAAGTTCAATGCAGAAAGTGCATTATATTGGAATACCGGTAAGATTTGACCTGATACTTGCAGAGAGCAAGAACCTGAGCTTATACTTGGGTGCCGGAATACAGGCCGACAAATGCTTATGGGCAACTGCCTGGGGTAAAACTATCCATGAGAAAGAGGTGCTCTGGTCTGCAACTTGCGCCGCCGGACTTCAGGTGAATCTTACCCCATCTTCATCCATATATCTTGAACCGGAACTCAGCCGTGCCCTTAACACAGGTTCACTGCAGACATACCGGTCTGAAGAAAATTCAACTCTATATATGCGGGCAGGGATACGTTTTACCCTGAAATAGTTACGTCGGCTATGGTGGTTTTTTTTTTTGGTGGGGGGGAAATTTCATCGGGAAGAAATTACTGCTCTACCCTATCAATGTAAAGCACCCCGCTCAAATGGTCCACCTCATGCTGGAAAATTACTGCAGTGAACCCTTCAATGCGCTCCTGCACAACCTTGTGAGCTTCCAATGAGTAATACTGGATTGTAACCCAGGTGTGGCGCATTACCTCGTGACGCTGGTTTGGAACAGAAAGGCATCCCTCCGGTCCTGGAGCCAGTTCCTGCGATTTCTCTATAATTGAGATATTCGGATACACCTCAAACGGTTCCCCTTCCTTATCAAAACGCTGCACCGCCACTACCCTTCTGTTTATGCCAACCTGCGGAGCCGCCAACCCTACGCCATCTACATTCGGATGGGTAACTGTCTCCACCATCCTCTGAGCCAAGACCGCATAAAGTTCACTCTCAATGGCCTTCTCGCCCAAGTTTGCAGAAGTATCCCTCAGCACCTTCAAATCCTCCTCATTATCAATCGTATAAACCTTAAGGATGGTATCCTGTGCCCCTTTAATTATATCTTTCTCTATCTGTGTAAAATCACCCTTGCTGCTGCACGAACACACCGCCGCACCAATTACAGCCACCGCTGCTGCCACTTTAAAAACACCTTTAATCATAATCTGAAAATTTTGCACAAAAATAGTAATTTTTGTAACGTCGTCTTTTTGTACATTTTACTGATTATCAGGATTATAAAAAATGCAAAATTTCAAGAAATCAAAAACTCATATCTCTACGCCTTTGATAATCAACCGATTGTACAAAAAGACGACGTAACAAAAAAATTAATTATATTTACAAAAAAACTACAGACATGAAACGGATACTTTTTACACTGGCAATATGCCTGATAGCGGCAATTTCTTACGGACAGGGGAACAAAGGGAGCAAGTTCATAGACTTTACCGTGAAATATGACGGAAAGGAACAGAAACTTTCAGATTATGTAGGGAACGGGAAATATATGCTTGTGGATTTCTGGGCCAGCTGGTGCCAGCCGTGCAGGGGTGAGATTCCCGGACTAATAAAGATCTACAACAAGTACAAAGGGGAAAATTTTGGTGTGCTGGGAGTTGCATTGAACGACAAGCCGGAAAGTTCAAAAAAACTGATTGAAACCATGGGCATCCCTTATCCGCAGATACTCAATGCCGGAAACCAGGTTGCGTATCTGTACAACATCAAGGGGATTCCGGAAATAATGCTTTTTGACCCAAGCGGAAAACTTATTGCCCGCGGCCTGAGGGGCCCCTACATTGAGATAGCTGTAAAGAAAGCGCTGGAGGCTCAAGACTCCCAGAAAAAATAACACAATATGAAGAAAAAGATAATATTCCTTTGCCACGGCAACATCTGCCGCAGCCCAATGGCTGAATATGTAATGAAACACCTTGTAAAACAGCAAGGTAGGGAGAACGAATTTGAAATCACCTCCGGAGCGGTATCGAGGGAGGAGATTGGAAATGACATCTACTCGCCTGCCAAGCGCAAGCTGCAGGAGAAGGGGGTGGAGTTTGCAAGACACAGGGCCCACCAGATTACTCCGCAGGAATTCTCAGCCAATGACCTCATCATCACCATGGACTCCTCAAACATGAGACTCCTTGGAAGAATTGTACCCAATTGGGAATCTGCAGCACCGGGAGAGAACATTCCGGCAGGAAAGATTGTTGGTAAGGTGCACATGATGATGGAGTTTGCTGCTCCCGACAATACCTCAGGAAAATATGGCGCAAGAGATGTTGCAGACCCTTGGTACACAGGAGATTTTGAGCAAACATATCAGGATGTGCTGCAAGGATGCACCGGGCTGCTGGAACTTCTTGCAGAATAATGGAAACACAGCAATAAGGCAAAACTGGCAACGATTATGAACACCCCTACCGGGCAGATTATAGAGACTTTACAACAACAGAGGGAATTCTTTGCAAGCGGACAGACACTGGAGATAAGGTTCAGGAAAGAGATGTTGCGCAGGCTGCTCAACGCCATGGAGTTGTGGGAAGAGCAGCTGGCCAAGGCATTGTGGAAAGACCTGCACAAATCCTATGAAGAGGCATATCTTACAGAACTGAGCATCATTAAAGGTGAGATAAAGAGCCATCTGAAAAACCTCAGCAACTGGGCAAAGCCGGAGAAGGTACCCACCCCTGCAAAACTTGCCCCTTCCAAAAGCCGCATTGTAAAGGAGCCGCTTGGGTGCGCCCTTATAATTGCCCCGTGGAATTACCCCGTGCAACTGCTTCTGGCGCCACTTGTTGGAGCCATTTCGGCAGGATGCACTGCCATGCTCAAACCGTCGCCATACACACCGGCAACAAGCAAGGTGCTGGAAGAGATGATCTTACAGACATTCCCCAGCAAGTTTGTATCATTGGTTCAGGGAGACCGCACGGTAAACACCGCACTGCTGGAACAGCGGTGGGACATGATTTTCTTTACCGGAAGCCCTGCCCTTGGCCGGACTGTAATGAGCGCAGCTGCCCGCAACCTCACCCCGGTAGTGCTGGAACTGGGAGGCAAGAGCCCATGTATAATAGACAAAACCGCAAACATTGAAATTGCCTCCAGGAGAATTGCCTGGGGCAAGACACTCAACAGCGGCCAGACATGCATTGCACCGGATTGCCTCATTATCCACAAGGATGTGAAGGAGGCTTTCATTGATGCCTTTGGCAAGAGGATAAGGGAACTGCACGGAGATGACATCCTGGAAAGTCCCCACTATGTGCACATGGTAAACGAAAAGGCATTCCAAAGGGTATGCAGTTACATTCAGGAGGGTAAAATTGCCTACGGCGGCCGCAGCAACCACACCACTCTCTGCATTGAACCCACCCTATTGGAAGATATTCCACCCTCTTCTCCCGTTATGGAAGAGGAGATTTTCGGTCCTGTCTTCCCGATGATTGTTCTGGATGACTCCAATGGCACCCCTTTCAATCATAAAGTTACGGCATACCTTCAGGCAAAGGAAAAACCTCTGGCCCTATACTGGTTCGGGGAGGAGAAAGATGGATGGGAGGTAATAAGGAATACCTCGTCGGGAGGAGCATGCATAAATGATGTGATCATGCACATTGCCAATGAGAGACTCCCTTTTGGGGGAGTGGGAAATTCCGGCATGGGAAGTTACCACAACCGGAGGAGTTTTGAGTGCTTTTCCCACTCGCGTTCTGTACTGGTTACACCTGCCTGGATTGATCTTCCGTTCAGGTACATGCCGTACAAACTGTTCTCATTAATCAAAAAAATTATTTGACAGAGAGCTCTCAGGCTCAAAACAAGTTGGGCCAACAAGCCCACCAACGGGCATACTGAAGCACTTTTATGTGCCCGCACAACCGGATTGCCGCATAAAAAAAAGGGAACTGCCATCAGTTCCCTTTTTTCTGGTTCTTCTTTTTCCTCTTTTTGGCGTATCTCTGCCTGCGGTAGTAGTTCTTTGTGTACTTGACAATCACCGCAGCTATAAGCCCAAGAAATACAAGGCAAATGAGGATATATGTCCATGCAGATGCACTGTCACCTTTAACACGGCTCCACATGCGGAGAAGCTTCTCGGTACCGGCATCGTGCATCATGCCGCAACGCTCAATGATGCTCTTTTGAGGATACATCACAGGATTCACACAGATGCTGTCTGCCCCCTCGCCAAAGAAGTATGTGACATCAATTGGAGGGAACTCCTCATCCTGCATGTTCTCAAGCACCTCTTCTCCTCCTACAGCACTTACATACCCGGTCATGTCCATATTGCGCAGCGCATTCTCCGGCATGCACATGAAGTTGATGAAGTAACGTGCAGCCTCGATGTTCTTTGCATATTTGGGGATTACCCAACCGTCAAACCATACGGCACTTCCGGTTTCCGGGATAGCATATTTGAGTTCAACGCCAATCTCTGCAGCTTCATCAATTGCCCATTGTGCGTCACCGCTCCAGGAAAGGTTGAGCCATGCAAGTTCCTTTGTCATCTGCTCCTTGCCAAAATCTGCCTCCCAACCGGCAACTGATTCCTTGAAGGTATTGATGTAATCCTTCACCTGAGCAATAGACTCATCAGAGACATCAAAGGCCAATGTATTTACATCTTTTTCGCCCCTGTCCAATGCATCCTTGTTGATGGCAATAAGCAATGCTGTATATACATCCCTGTAGGCATCTTTCATAAGGAGTTTGCCCTTGTAGGCAGGGTTTCTCAACACTTCCCAACTCATCACTTCATTGTCGGGAATATATTTGGGATTGTAGATGAGGCCTACTGTTCCCCACATGTATCCTACGCTGTATTCGTTTGCATTCTTGCCGTTGCCGTCAATCTGGTTGAACTTGTCAACTATGTAAGGTGAAATGTTTCCAAGATAGTTGGGGGTTGAACCGAAATCCCTGCTGATAGGCAAAAGGAGGTCGTTCTTGAGCATCCTCTCAATGATGTAATCAGAAGGGCACACAACATCATAATCCTCGTGACCCAGCTCTACTTTGGAGAGCATGGTCTCGTTGATGTCAAATGTCTGGTAGATTATCTTTACCTCCTCTCCGGTCTGCTCCTTATACCATTGTTCAAACTCTACAAGGAGCTCCTCATCTATATAGTCTGCCCAGTTGTATACCTTAAGGATATTGTCCCTGTCGCTGGAGCAACCTGCCAGCGCCAGTACCAATGCCACAACAACAAAATATATAAATCTCTTCATTTTCCTGCACAAGATATTAACGGGCATTGTTCTTTGCATTGCGCATTGCCCTGATGTTAATGACAATAAGGAGTACGAGCACACCCACAAACATAAGGGTAATCAGAGGCCTGAGCTCGGGGGTAAGACCACCTTTGCGGGCATCTGTGTAAATGTATGTGGAGAGGGTGTCCAACCCTACTGTTCCTCTGGTAAAGAAGGTGATTGCAAAATCATCCAAAGACATGGTGAATGCCAATATGAATCCCGATATCATTCCAGGCTTGAGCAACGGCATAAGCACCTTGCGGAGAGCCTGATAAGGGGTGGCACCCAAATCAAGGGCAGCCTCGTATATATTTGGATTCATCTGGGTCAGTTTAGGAAGCACATTCAGCACCACATATGGGGTACATAGGGTGATGTGTGCAAGTATAACGGTAGCATATCCCTGGCTGATGTGTAGGAAGACAAACAGCAGGAATAGGGAGACACCGGTAATGATGTCGGGATTAAGGATAGGAATATTGTTGAGGAAGTTGATTGCCTGCTTCCCTTTTCCCCTCATGTTGTGGATTCCTATGGCCGCCACTGTACCCAATATTGTTGCCACTGTTGCAGCTACAAGGGCTATGAGTATGGTATTCTCAATTGCAGAAACCAGGGCTCCGCTCCCCTGCATGTCGCCTGTAAAGAGGTTGGTATACAGTTTTGTCGAGAAGCCTGTCCAGTTTCCCAAAACCTTGCTCTCTGTGAACGAGAAGATTGCTATAAACACTATTGGAGCATAGAGCAC
This sequence comes from Bacteroidales bacterium, assembly GCA_017631435.1. Lineage (GTDB taxonomy): Bacteria > Bacteroidota > Bacteroidia > Bacteroidales > UBA932 > Egerieousia. Next base: position 118,597 of record JAGBTG010000034.1, read on the forward strand.
CACAAGCAGCAACCATATGTAACATTGTGCAAAAAATCTCTTCATAGCTATACAACCCCGTTAACCTCTTTCTTATTGTCCTGCAATAAGGATGTTATACCAATGATTATGAGCATTACCAATGAAAGGGCCGCTCCGTAATTCCACATTGATGAATTGATGTTCTCCTGAATGATTGTTCCAAACAGCTTTATCTTGTTGTTGGTAAGGAACTCGGATATTGCAAAGGTGCTTACCGTAGGCATGAACACCATCATCACTCCACTTATGATACCCGGCATTGAAAGGGGTACCTGAACTTTCCAGAACACCTGCCAAGGGGTTGCTCCCAAGTCTGAAGCCGCCTCTACATATGACTTGTCCATCTTGCTGAGAATGTTATAGATAGGATATATCATAAATGGCAGATAGTCATACACCATACCCACAATGAGGGTCCCTTTTCCAAGCTGTATGCCCAACATGTGGAACAACTCGGCCGTTGCAAGTGTACGCATAAGTGCATTAATCCACATTGGCAATATGAACAGCACTACGGTAACCGCACTTCTGTTGAGCTTCTTGTTTGCCAGAATCCAGGCTGCAGGATAACCCAGCAGAATGCAGATGAGGGTATTCTCAATTGCCACCTCCAAGGAGAGGGCAAAAGTTCCTATGGCATCCGCATCAGTTACAAACTTTGCAAAGTTTCCCAATGAAAAGTTTCCCGACGAATCCTGGAAAGCATAAAGTATTATGATAATAAGAGGGAGCGCTACAAAAAGCACCAGAAAAATTACATAAGGCAACGCCCAAGTACTCCTCTTACTGAATCTACTCATTGTTCTTTACAATTTTAATGTCCGCAGGGGCAATGTTAATACCTACAAGGTCTCCCTTGTCCCAAATATCGGTAGTGTCCACCCAGATGTGGTATCCCTCATCTGTAAGAATTGTAAGATGGTAATGGTCTCCTTTATAGATGATGAAATGGACATCGCCCTCAAGGGTTCCGTCCTCAATATGGTCTATAAGGTCAACTTTGGAGAAATCCACCTGTACGGTAACCTTCTCACCAGCCTTGGCATCGGCCTGTGGCAAGCACTCAAAGGTCTCGTCCATGAACTTAACGTGGGTTTCATCAACCATTTCACCCTCAAAGGTATTGCAGGTCCTCTCCTTGTGCATTACCTGAATGTCGGCAGGCCTTATGATCAAGCCAACCTCCTGCTCCGGAGCAAAGGCATTATAATCCTGAATCATAAGCTCGTACCCCTTGTCTGTATCAACAAACATCTCATAGTGGACTCCCTTGAAGGTACACGATTTCACCTTTGCTGTAAACTGTGCACTCTCAAGATTCCTTACAATGTAGATATCCTCAGGCCTAACAACCACATCAACAGGGGCATTCTCGCCAAATCCCTCATCTATACACTCAAACTCATGTCCAACAAACTCAACAAGCTTGTCCTTTACCATAGTTCCGTTGAGGATATTTGATTCACCAATGAAATCTGCCACAAATGAGTTCTGCGGCTCATTGTAAATGTCTGTAGGGGTACCAATCTGCTGGATCTTACCCTCGTTCATAACAATGATGGTATCTGAAAGGGTAAGGGCCTCCTCCTGATCGTGGGTAACATATATGAAAGTAATGCCCAGTTTCTTGTGCATCTCCTTCAGCTCAATCTGCATATCCTTGCGCATCTTAAGGTCGAGCGCAGCAAGAGGCTCATCCAAAAGGAGCACCTTAGGCTGGTTTGCAATTGCCCTTGCAATGGCAACACGCTGCTGCTGTCCTCCCGACAAAGACTCAACATCCCTGTCCTCATAATCATTCATGCTCACCATCTTCAGCACCTTGCGCACAATCTTGTCTATCTCGTTGCCAGGCACCTTCTGCAGTTTGAGTCCGAACGCAATGTTCTCATAAACATCCAAATGAGGGAAAAGGGCATAACGCTGGAACACCGTATTCACCGGACGCAAATGCGGCGGAACATGGGTATAGTCGTTCCCATTGATCCTTATCTCACCGCTGTCTGCCTCACCAAAGCCCGCAAGAAGACGGAGCAGAGTTGTCTTTCCGCATCCCGACGGTCCAAGAATTGTTACAAACTCTCCCTTTTTAACCTTAATGCTCACATCATTAAGGATTACCTTGTCTCCAAAACTCTTGGAAATATTATTGAGTTCAATAATGTAGTCTTTGTTTTCCATTCTCATCTAGTAAATGCGACCAAAAATAAGTATTTTTTTCCATTAAAAGCCCATTTTGCATCTTTTTTTCTAAAACTTGGGGAAAACCGCTTTACAGTGCTCTCCTGTCAATATTTTTTTTAATTTAAATTTTTGTCTGTTGGAATATTTTGGGTAACTTGCACGCTTTCCACCACACGGAAAACAATGTAAAAAAATAAGAATCTAATAACCTTTAACTTTTATGCTATTATGAGTGACTATGTTAAGAGCATGAGGAACCTTATCCTTGTGTTTCTGCTTGGTATGATCTCAGTATCATTACAGGCGCAGCAAAGCAGTCAGGCCAAGAACATAACTGTTACCGGTACAGTTGTTGACATCAACGACGAACCGCTTATAGGAGCAACAGTTATGGTGTTGAATACAAAAATTGCAACATCAACAGGCGTTGACGGCGAATTCACCATCACATTCCCCGAGAAGGAGAAAACAGTGCTTTCTTTCTCGCTATTGGGAATGAAAACAAAAGAAATTCCCCACAAAAAGGGACAGAAAAAGTACAACGTGGTTCTTGAGGAGGACCAGTTCACATTGGACAATGTTGTTGTAACCGGTTACGCAAACATCCGTAAGGAGAGTTTTACCGGTACATCCACTACAGTAGGAAGAGCCGAGATCCTTAACGTGGCACCAACCAACGTGCTTAAGGCGTTGAGCTCATTCGACCCTTCTATCAAGATGATCACCAACAACGCAATGGGTTCAGACCCAAACAGCATGTCGGAATACTACGTTCGCGGACGTTCAGGTGTTTCTGAGGTAAAAGAGCTTGATGTTGCCCTAAGTGACGATGTATCAGAGTTTGCCCTTAAGAACAATCCAAGTGCCCCTATCTTTATTCTCGACGGATTTGAGGTAGACCAGGCAACCATCTACGACCTTGATGTAAACCGTATCCAGAGCATCACCATCCTTAAAGATGCGGCTGCAACTGCAGTTTACGGTTCAAGAGCGGCAAACGGTATCTTTGTTGTTGAGACAATTGCACCAAAAGAGGGACAAATCTATCTTTCATACACAAATACATCTTCTGTAAGCACACCTGACCTTTCTAGCTACTCTTTGATGAACGCAAAGGAGGCTTTGGAGGCTGAGTGGTATGCAGGTTTGTTTGAGAGTGCATCGGACGACAAGAACACCGGTGGTCTTATCAACTATGACGAGCTTTACAACAACGTTAGAAGAGGAGTAAATACAGACTGGATTGCAAAACCTGTAAGAACTGCGGTGAGCCACAAGCACACACTTAACCTTGGTGGCGGCAGCGAGACATTGCGTTGGGCTGCAGACTTGAACTACCAGAACAAATCCGGTGTAATGAAAGGTTCAAAGAGAAACAACTATGGTGGAGCAATGACATTGGACTACCGTTACAAGACCCTTCAGATCAAGAACAAGGTAACATTCAATGCCATGGAGTCTGAGGAGTCGCCTTACGGAAGCTTCAGCGAGTATGCAAAAATGAAACCTTACCTCGATCCTGTAAACCCTGAGACCAACCAGTGGTACAAAGTGTTCATGATCTACAGGAACATCCGTTCATCTGTAAGTGAGCCTGTATATGTAGAGAACCCTCTTTACGAGGCAAGTCTCGGCAGCTTCAACAAATCAACTTACAAGGAGTTCATTGAGAACTTGAGCGTGAACTGGGACATCACCAAACATTTGCGTGCAAAGGCTACAATGAGCATGGCCTACAAGATTCAGGAGAGTGAGGTTTATGCAGACCCTATGTCGGGAAAATTTGTAGACTACGCAATTACCGAGAAAGGTTCTTTCAAGGAGGGTGACCTAAGATCAAGCAGATGGACCATCAACGGTTTGGTTTCTTATAACCGTTCAATCAATGACCACCATATCAATGCCACTTGGGGTATTGAGGGTTCCGAGAACATCTCTTCATCAAAATACTCAACCTACATAGGCTTTGTTGAGGGAGCAAAACCTTCTGCAAACAATGCATTGAAACTTAAGGATGAGCCTGTTTACAGCGATGCCAACTCAAGAAGATTCGGTACTTACCTTCAGGGCAACTACTCTTACAAGGATATCTACCTGTTTGATATTGCAGGCCGTTACGAGGGTTCATCTTCATTTGGCGCAAAAGAGAAAATGGGTGTGTTCTGGTCTGCCGGTGCTGGTTTGAACGTACACAACTACGAGTTCATGAAAGACCTTACATGGTTTGACAGATTCAAGATCAAGGCTACATACGGTGTAACCGGTAAAGCCAACTTCAGCCCTTACCAGGCACGCACAACATATGACATCCTATATGACAACCCTTACATCGACCAGTGGGGTATGGTTCTTAAGGCTCTAGGAAATGAGAACCTTCTTTGGGAGAGAGTGAAGAAGTTTGATTTGGGTCTTGAGCTTGGATTCCTTAAGAACGCAATTACCGTACAGTTCGACTACTACCACGATTTGAGTACAGATCAGGTTGAGGACATGTCGCTTCCAAGTTCATCCGGTTTCACCAGCTACAAGAACAACGTAGGTAAGGTTCTTAACAAAGGTGTAGACCTCAAACTTAACGTAAGGGCCTTCTCAAACAGGGACTGGGATGTATATGCATTTGCAAACATCAACCACAACACCAACACCATTGAGGAGATTGGTGAGGCACTTCAGAACTACAACAACAGAATTGACGAGTTCTTCAACGGTGCAGGTTCAAGCGCAACCGACAGCAAATACAGCCAGCCATTCACCAAATATGAGGTTGGCAACTCGCTTTCTGCAATTTACGGTATGAAATCATTGGGTATCGACCCTGCTACCGGTAAGGAGATGTATGTTAAACGTGACGGTACCGTTACCTACACATGGTCTTCTGCAGAGCAGCAGTGCCTTGGTGACTACGACCCTGATTTCTCAGGTACAGTAGGTATCAACGTAAAATGGAAAAACTGGACCCTATACAGCACAATGAACTTCAAATATGGCGGACAGGCCTACAACTCTACCCTTGTATCAATTGAGAACGTGAACCTTGAGAAATACAGCGGAGACAAGAGAGTCCTTACCGACAGATGGAAAGAGGTTGGTGACGTATCAGCTTTGAAGAGCCTTAAAGACCGTACATACACTACAAAACCTACTTCAAGGTTTGTACAGGATGACAACGAGTTGAGACTTGGTTCTGTATCATTGGGATACACATTCAACAGACAGCAGCTTCGCAAGATTGGAATCTCTGCATTGAGACTTCAATTGAGCACAGAGGATCTGTTCACTCTATCTTCAATCAAACAGGAGAGAGGTACAGCATATCCGTTTGCAAGAACATACAACTTCAGTTTGAACTTCACACTATAGGAGAGTAGACGATTATGAAAAATATTAAATTGACATATTTGATGGCAATCTTCTGCTTTGCAGCAGTAATGCTGAGCTCTTGCAACGAGTGGCTTGACATTACCTCAGACCAGGAGGTGCTTGAGGAGGACGCTTTTGCATCTACAAAAGGATACAGGAGTGCCCTTACCGGAATCTACAAGACTGTTGCTTCCGAGAGCCTTTACGGCCAGGAGCTCACTTGGGGATTGAAATCTTCGCTTGCATGGAACTACGCTGTAGGTACTGCAATTCCTAAATACCGTTCACCGCTTCAGGCACTTCAGAACGGAGATACAGAGTACTACTCAAACGGTACTATCAAAAACATTACCGAGAACATCTGGAAAAAGGCATACTTTGCAATTGCAAACTGCAATAACCTTCTTCAGGAGATTGAGGGATGTACAGAGCAATTTGAGTACGATTGGGAGAAAAACATGATTATGGCAGAGGCAAGAGGTCTTAGAGCACTTCTTCATTTTGAGCTTCTTCAGCTCTTCACCCCTGCTCCTGTTACTGGATATACAGGAATGGCTATCCCTTACGTAACCAAATACCCGGATCTTGCTCCTGCAAGAATGTCCATTGATGATGTACTTGCAAACATCATTGCAGATTTGGAGTATGCTCAGAAAACCCTTGCTCCAATTGACATTGACGAGCTTAGAAACAAAAGTAGCTTTGTTGCCGGTACTACCCGCATGGACAACATGGACTATGTATTGTTCCAGGGCGTAGGTAATATCCATTCAGATGGAGGAAAGAGGGACAACGCTTACGGTGACGGTTTCTTTGCTTTCAGAGGCTACAGATTCAACTACTGGAGTGCAACAGGCCTTCTTGCAAAAGTACACTCTTATATGAGAAACTTCCAGCAGGCTGAGACCTATGCCGACCAGATCATTGAGTGGGTATGCGACTACCAGTTCTGGATCCACGGCGACAAGAGCTCAGACAACTACGCTGTAGATACCAAAAACGGTGCCAACAGAGTAGACGGCAAGAGACGTCCTGAGCCTATCCTTGCTTTCTGGAATGACAAAGTATGTGAGGACTATGCTACTGAGGCAGGTACCACTTACAATGTAATGGTAGACCTTCAGTACCTGTTTGAGGGTGATGAGACAACCGACTACAGATACACTACCCTATTCGACCAGGACAACAAGAAATACCGCGTATGGGACGGACAGGATGCATCCTTCACCATCAACTCAAACGTACAGAAATACAGCAACCCTCTTATTCCTGTACTTGAGCTTCCTGAGATTTACTACATCAAGGCTGAGTGCCAGGCAAAAGCAGGAAAGATTACCGAGGCTGCTGCAACCCTTAAACGCATAAGGGATGCAAGGGACTGTACTGCCCCTGTAACAGTAACCGATTTCAACTCGTTTATGGAGAAACTTGTGAACGAGGCAGAGAGGGACTTCCTTACAAGAGGTACAACATTCGGTTTCCTTAAGAAATTGGACTGGAAGAAAATGTACAACGGAACACCAGTATACCAGACTGTTCCTGACGCATGGTATGTAATCCCAATTCCAGATTCAGAGGCTGTATACTATTAATAGAACTCAACATGAAACTAAAACATATATTCACAGTTTTGGCTGCAGCAGCAATTTGTACCGGTTGCAGCAAAGAGGAGATAAAGACATACAATGATCTTACTCCCGACAGGTTCATCCAGTTCTCAACCTCATCGGCAGATGTATCATTCTTCCGTTTCCCCGGTGAGACTGAGATCCAGTATCCTGTAGTTGTAAAAAGTTCCGGCTTTGGCAATGTGGACATGCCTTACAGCATTTCAGTTGTGGCAGACAGCACTACAGCTGCCAGTTCAGATTACGCAATGCCAACCTCATTCACATTCCTTAAAGGCAATGTGGTTGACACATTCTATGTAAGCCTGAAATATTCAGACAAACTGGATGCAAACAAAATGAGACTTACCCTTAAGATTGAGGAGAACGAGAACTTCAAGTATGGTGAGAGCGGATACCTTATGTATGACCTATGGTTCCACAACAACCTTGTAAAACCTGACTGGTGGACATCTTCTGTTACCTCATACTATTTGGGCACTTTCTCTGAGTTGAAATACAAATATTTCCTACAGGTTACCAAAGTTGACCTTGATGGCGCAGACAACAGTACAATCAGACACTATGCCCTTATCTTCAAGGCATGGCTGGAGGAGCAGGCTGCTGCCGGCAATCCTATACTTGAGGCAAACGGCACCCCTATGACAGTTCCTGCAGGCGGTAAATAAAAAAAGTGGAAAATTATGAACAAGATCAAATATCTATTTACAGCAATATGCCTGATGACAATGTTGTCGGGATGCTATGAGGATGATTCAACATCTTTCCAGATTGGATTGGAGGATGTAAAGATTGCCTCTCATGAGAAAATTCCTTTCTCTGTTGGTGTAGAGACAAACTATACTCCATCTGTTGAGTGGGGCAGCAAGAGCCAGGCCGACTTTGAGTACAAATGGACTTTGAACGGCCGTGAGGTGATCTCTACAGATTTTACCCTTAAACACATTTTCACTGAGCTTGGAGATATCTACCTTGCATTCCAGATGACCGACAAACAGACAGGCATTGTATACGGCAAGGACTTCTCTGCAACAGTAAGTGCAAAATATTTCCTTGGCTGGGTTATCCTTTCTGAGGGTGCAGGCCAGAAATCGCAGTTGAGCTTTGTAGATATGGATACCTACACTTCGTACCCCGACATCTACGCTACAATCAACGGTGACGAGCTTGGAAGCAAACCTTACGGACTTGCAAACACCTGTATCTCTAAACAGGACCAGATTGTGGTTCTTCAGGAGGGAGGTGAGGGTCCTGTTTCATTGAGCGGACTTTCATTTGTAAAGGCAAGTTACCTGAAACACGAGTTTATTGGTGAGCAGTTCCCTGAGGAGAACTTTAAGGTGAAATCAATGCTGTTCAGCCACAGGGGTGCAGAGATGCTTATCTCTGAGAACGGCAACATGTATGACAGACTTAATGCAAAATCAAGGACTACCTCTACAGCGGTATTCCAGGATGCATTGTTCTCAACACAGGCATTCCCTCACGTGGCTGGAAAGGCAAGGTTTACCCACCATACATTTGCAGGTGCAAACTCATACTACACATTGCTGTTTGATGCCCTTGGAAACAGATGGCTGGCTTACAATACAACAATGACAGGCCAGAAAAACATCCCTGCATTCACAGCTGATGCAAAAACAAAATTTGAGGATGGTTTCAACTATTGCACAGGTATGGCTGAGGATGTGGAGCTTGTATACGGTGAGACACATGGTGAAACCGGCTACAAGGTGAACCTTACCAACATTGTAAAAAGAGGTGGCGCATACTTTATCAACGATGCTCTTCTTACCCTTGCTTCAGGTACTTACAAGATAACCGTATCTACACTTACCCAGAAGGCTTTTGCCCCTGAGTATGCAATTGATGAGGATACCGAGTTCTGTATGCCAAGAGGCGCAGGTACAGACTACAACGCAGATGTACATGTATTCTTCAACATTGGTCAGAAACTTTACTTCTACCATTATGCTACAGGTCTTTCTTACCTTTACAGAGACTTCAGCAAAGAGGAGAATGCTCCTGCAGGCAAGATTGTTGCAATTACCCAGAGAGGTGATGCTAAAGAGATTGGTGTAACCTTCTCAGACGGACACTTCTTCGTTTGCGACAGCCAGAAGACCAAACTTACCGCTATCAGACAGAACAACCTCGATCCTGAGAATATGGCAAACGGCCTTGTAAAGGCTCACATCAGCGATATCCCTGGAACTCCGGTTGCAACAATGTTCAAATACGGTAAAGCAGCAAACTGGACAGGTGCGAAAGTTGCAAAATAATTGTCGGGATGAAATTTTTGAAACATTTGTTTATAGGTGCAGCTGTTCTTGTGGGAACAGCTGCATTTGCTCAGGACTCGCTCAAGTTCAAGTCTGATGAGCTGTTTTTGGAGTATGACAATGTGCTGCCCCAGGACCTTAAAGTAAAGGGGCCTGTACAGGGATTTGCCATCTATAAAAACTACGGCTTCTCGTTGCGCAACAGAGGCATGTGCATAGTGATGGACCTCAAAAAGGGAGAGTACGTGAACTCATTCATGCTTGAGGGGAACAAATCGCACTGCAACAACGCCGGGTTTGGCAAGGAGAAATACTCCAAGGATTCGCAGTTCCCGTTGCTTTACATCACTGAGTGCATGGGCAAACGTTGCTGCTATGTTACCGACATCACCCTTGAGGGCTCAAAAATCGTACAGAAAATCTTCTACGATTCAGACGAGTTCAGAGTGGCAATGGACTGGGTTGTAGATGCAGAGAACAACTGCATATGGGTATACGGAGGCAAACACTTCGGCACCAAATACCTTAAAAAACTTCCCCTTCCAAAACTTTCAGACTCTGATGAGAACGGCGAGGTACACTACACCAAGGAAGATGTCCTTCAGGAGATTGTAATTGAAGGTCTTGCCATTGCCCAGGGGAGCAAGATAAGGAAAGGGAAGGCCTATCTTCCCGACGGCTGCTCACGCGAGGGAAACAAACTTCATGTGATCAACCTTAAAACCGGCGAGAAAGAGGGTGTCTACTACTACGCAGACCAGCTCAACGAACCGGAGGGACTTGACTTCAAAGGCAAATACCTCTACACAGTTTTCCATCCGGTGAGAAAGACCATCCGCTACTCCATGATCTACAGGACCAGGCTGTAGTTGATTGAGGTGAGGGAAATGATTAAGGAGGGGGACACAAATGTCACTCTCCTTTCTTATTATATATACCCAACCTCCCATACATAGCGGGCACAAAACAGCAATATTTTGTGCCCTAGAACAGAACACTAACCGCTCGAACACGATACACATACCCGCATGCGCATGGAACGCGCTCCTAAGACGCAAAATGAGTCATGTAATATTCTATCGGGAAAAGGGAACAATGTAGCGGAAAATTCCTTAACTTTATACCGCTGTGGGAGGAACCGTCTCTTCCCCTTAAAACATACGGTTATGGCAGTTATAGGAGTAGATCTTGGAGGTACAAAGATTGCCGCTGCAATTTTTGACCATTTTGGGAACATCAAGGCTAAGGAGGTAAGGTTGCTTGATGGGGCCGAAGGAGACAAAGTGGGCAAACTTGTAACGCAGACCATACTCTCTCTGATGGAGGGGAACCCCAGGCATCATATAAAGGCAATTGGCGTTTGTGTGCCGGGAATTGTCTACTCAAAGAAACATACCGTATGGGCCCCCAATATCCCAGGGTGGACCAACTACCCCTTGAAGAAGAGAATTGAGAGTGTACTGCAGAATCCAAAAATCAAGATAGCAATTGAGAGCGACCGTACCTGCTACGTTCTTGGAGAGGTGTGGAAAGGTGGTGCAAAAGGATGTCAGAACGCCATCTATCTTGCCGTTGGAACAGGTATCGGTGGAGGAATACTCATTGACGGAAGGGTGCTTCACGGCCACAGCGACATTGTGGGAGCCACCGGATGGATGGCACTACAGAATCCTTACCACGAGGACTTCATCCCTTGCGGCTGTTTTGAGCACTATGCCTCCGGCTCAGGAATTGCCCTTCAGGCCCGGAAAGCACTGCGGTGCGAGAAAAACTATACAGGTGTGCTTTCTGCCAAACCTATAGAGGAGATTTCTTCTCCAGATGTCTTTGCAGCCTACGAAGAGGGAGATCTCATTGCCCGCAAGGTGCTTGACAAGGCCATTGAGATGTGGGGAATGGGAGCAGCAAACCTGGTAAGTCTCTTCAACCCTGAAAAATTCATATTTGGAGGCGGCGTATTTGGGCCGGCTGCCAAGTTTATCCCAAGAATCTATGACGAGGCCTGCAAATGGGGACAGCCCATATCAATGAAACAGGTAAAATTCTCCGCCTCAAAAGTTGATGGCGAGGCAGCCCTTTACGGGGCCGGCTATCTTGCCATAAGGGAATCGATGTACGAAAAATAAAACACAGCTATATGGAAAAGAAATATTCCACTCCCCTTGTATTTATGGCAGCCTGCGCAGGGATGTCATTCTTTGGAATCACAATGCTCTCACTGGGCCCTATTCTTGGTCCGCTCAACGCTCTTGTAGAGGGAGCCAATGCACTTCCGTCAACCATGTCAATTGGAATCATTATAGGGACAATACTGTTTGGCCCTGTTGTGGACAAGTTCGGATACAAATGGCTCCTCATTCTGGCTTCTGCGTGTGCATTGGGAGGTGTGCAGGGATTGGCCAGCTTCAATGAAATAAGGATGCTGCACTGCTCAATATTCCTTTTGGGTTTAGGTGGAGGAATCCTCAATGGCCTTACCAATGCCCTTGTTTCAGACATTTATGATGATAACAAGCGAGGTGGCAGGCTTGGTCTTCTGGGGGCGTTCTACTGTATAGGTGCCCTGCTATGGACCCTTCTGAATTACTTCATTCCTGATTTCAGGATTCCGTTGAATGCAGTATCAATCATAATGGCAATACTGATTGCATCATTCATATTCATTGCATTCCCTAAAGCAAAGCCTCAGGAGAATGTATCATTGAAGAAATCTCTTGGACTGCTCAAATACCCTGCACTCATACTGTTTGCAGTTGTACTTTTCTTCCAGTGCGCATTTGAGGGTACCAGCGGAAACTTTACAGTACAGTACCTCAACCATATTGGTGGCATGGACAACGCAACTGCAACCTTGGCCATGACTTGGTTTACAATTGGAATGCTTTGCGGAAGATTGCCGTTGGGTGGCATTATGAATAAGCTTAAAGAACTTGGAACACTTTACCTGTACCTTGGTGTAGCCCTGGCGGGTGTAATCCTGTTCTTCATTGAGGCATCAAGCACAGTTGCAGTGTACACAGCAATGGCACTTATAGGATTTGGAGCGGGCGCCACTTTCCCTGTAGTGCTGAACTTTATAGGAAGTGCATTCAGGGAATTGAGCGGAACCGCATTTTCTATAGCAATGTTCATTGGATTGTGCGGCCAGTCTTTTGGAAACAAGTTTATGGGAATGCAGTTTGACAATGCCGGATACATGTCACTTCCTGTAACCTTGATTGTATGCGTAGTGGTGATGGTTATACTCGTACCGCTGGCAGTAAAAGTATCAAAGAAATAACACACTGAAATATAAACACTTAAAATTCACAGAAATGTTAGCTAAAGAATGGAAAAAGAACGCTATAAGCGTTATGGACAAAATTGAGGAAACTCAGATGGAGAACATCAGGAAAGTTGCAGAGGTTATGGCAGATACAATTGAGGCTGGCCGTTGGGTGCACACTTTCGGTTGCGGACACGCAAACCTTCCAATTGAGGAGATGTATCCAAGAATCGGTGGTTTTGTAGGATTCCACCCACTTTGCGAGCTTCCACTTACATTCTTCACCCATATCACCGGCGAGATGGGTATCCACCAGTTCCTATGGCTGGAGCGCGCAGAAGGTTACGGCCAGTCAATCATGAAGAGCTGGAACTTTGACGAGAAAGATGTTGTATGGATCTTCTCACACACAGGAATCAACGCCGTTAACATTGATGTAGCTCTTGAAGCCAAGAAACGCGGCATGAAAGTTATCGTATTCGGTTCAGCTTCCGAGACCGGCGAGAAAGTTCCACGCCACTCATGCGGAAAGAACCTGTTCCAGATTGCAGACTACGTTGTTGACACCTGCTGCCCTATCGTAGACGCATCTTGCCAGCTTAAGAAACATCAGGACAAAGTTGGTCCTCTTTCAACCATGGCTTCAGTAACTACAGTTTGGATGACCATCTGTACAGTTGCAGAGATTCTTGAGGAGAGAGGTGTAAAACTTTACATCCACCCTTCACACAACGTTCCTGGCGATACTACCGCCCACGAGCGTTTGGATGCCTGCATTGCAGAGTACAAGAAAAGGTCTGCAGGATTATAAAGATTGCTTATGATATTGAAGCCCCACCAGATTGCACTCTGATGGGGCTTTGATTATTAAAACAAGGGCTTAGTCCCTGCAGTTTCTACATAACCCTCCAGGCCGGATGGAGTTCATTGTTCTGATGGGACCTCTTGCGTACAATCTGGTAGAAGAAATTGAGTATCGCCTGCGGATTCCCTGCAAACTCCGCATCGGTACGGAGCTTCTCCTCAAACTGCGCCTTAAGCTGCGGATCTTTAGCCAGCATTTCGCGCCCTTTTACCTCCATATACTGCGGACGGATCCAGAACTCGTTTCCGGCCTGCACACAAACATTGAAGAATCCCCAATAAGTAAGGGAACCCGGTGCGGCAGGCTCCAGCATCCACATTGCCAAACGGGCTGCCGGCTGGTCCATATCAATATATATGCTTCCCTGCGGATACTCAAGTGTCTCGGTCTGCACAGTGAAATCTGGGGTTACAGGGATTCGTCCTTCACTCTGTCGGGAAGAGAATTTTCCCCCTATGTAACGGTAGGTCTCCACCTCCACTGCGGCAGGCTCCTCAAGTACAGTGTATTTCACACCATGAAGGCCAAGCAGTTCAATCACATTCTTCCACTGCGGCATAAGAATGTATGCCTTTGGAATTTTTACAGAAGAAGTTGCCTTGAATGAAGTGTATACAGGGATATTCAGGGTTATAGGATCTGTATAGTCATGGGTTACCCACTCCCCTCCGCTGAGGTCACTTTTGGTGGTATCACGCCCCCAACTCAAGTAATCTTTCATTATAACAGTTTCATCTGTGCTGCGGTAGTTGAACCCGAACGGCTCCTCTCTGGAGGCCGCAGAAGATGTATATGCATCTGCAGCGGCAATAACCTCCTGCAGTTGTTCCTTGTTCTGCGCCAGAATTTTTGCACTGGCAAGAATGGCCTCAATTGTAGCCTCCACACGCTGTCTGTATGGCTTGTAGATATGGTTCTCTATCAGCAGGCCCAATCTGTTGTGTGCTGCGGCATACCCCTGCGAATAACGGGGATCAAAGGTGTCCGGAACAAAACCGGTCTCGGGAGCATTGTACTTCTTGAAGCTGCCGTACCAGAAAATTGGGAAACCGGCCTCCTCCATCATGCTGCAAAGCTGTTTTTCATACACTTCTTGGCTCCAGCGGGTAATTCCAGGCTCCATATTGCCGGTCATGTTGTCAATGGCATAAGTCATCACATACTGGAAATCTGCACCGTTGGTAACATGCACATCAATGAACAGCTCCGGCAGCCATCTGTTGTACATCTTCAGCCAAGCCCTCATCTCGGGGGCATCCGCCTTAAGGAAATCCCTGTTGAGGTTCAGCTGCTGCGAGGTGTTCCTTGTACCCAGCTCATCCGGGCCGTTCTGGTTGATACGGTTGAGTGCTGTAAAGTTCTCATGACCGTCTACATTGAACACCGGCACAAAGACAAAGCTCACATCATCAAGCAGCCCAATATCCTTTTTCCCCACAATCATATCCCTTACAAATATCATTGAAGCATCTTTTCCATCCGGCTCTCCCGCATGGATACACGACTCCACCAGTATGATCACCCTCCCCTTCCTGCGGATATCCTCCGGAGCGGTAAGGCCATCCTTGTCTACAATTACCAGTGAAAGGTCCCTCCCCAGCGGCGAGGTTCCAAACGAAGCAATGTTCACCATTGGCGAATACCTCTCCAGCCTCTGGAAAAACTCCATTGTCTGGCCGAATTTTGGTGTCTTTACAAAATCTGTCTCCTCTGCATAAGTGACAAAATCAGCCACTGTTGCCTTCTGGGCGCAAGAAACGCACAATGAAGCGGCAAGAACTGCTGTTGCAAGTAAGGTTTTGGCTCTCATATATATCAAGTTGGTTTGTGCGAAGATAACCATTACCATCTCCAGAGATGCCCTAGGATTTCCACATATACAAACGCTCATCTCCACATCTTTTGCATCTGGCTATTACACCATTTTCTACATGACGGATAATTTGCATATCTTCGTATTGGCACTTATGGCATTCAATCACAGCCTTTCTCCCATTAATGATGACTTTTGTTTTATCCTTAATCATAAATCCATATATCATGCACAGTACAAGAAAAACCACCAATGCAACCCAAAAGCCTTCACTAATCCATGCAATGACAGATGTGACAATAACAAGCAATCCAAGGACAGTATCTACCCACTCATATTTTGTACGGAGTAACTTTAAAGCAAAAAAAACAATCAGAGAAACAATAATAAGACCCATAGCATTATAGTTTTAGTTTTTGATAATATTCATTGAAGAATCTGTCCAACAACCTTGCTGCAATAACATCTGCATTGTTTCTGGCAGTATCTACATTATCGTCGGGAGTAATGGGATATGATTGCTGATATAATATTTCACCCCCATCTACCTCATTGGCAATTCTATGTAAAGTAACACCATTCTCCACCTCTTTATTCCTGAAAATCCCCACCCACGGGTCCAGGCCACGATATTTTGGCAACAGAGAAGGATGTATATTGTAAGCCCCATATTTTGGAATACCGAACAATGATTGTGGCAAAACATAAGGGCAACGCCAAGTTATCATCAATTCAGCCTCACCACTTTTGATTGCCTCTTCCAACTCCATCAGAAAGACATGTTTTTCCACATCTGCAAAGTCATTTACATCCATAACCTGCAAATGGAGGCACTTGTTGTCCTCCAGATACTTTCTGACATTATTCTCACCTGTGGTAACCAAAAGGACTTTAATCATTGTACTTCTTTATGTTAAACTGAATCCCACTGTATTTTGAAACATCACTGGCAACCGATGCAAATTCTTCATCGGTCATCTGTGTAGACAAATTGATTACAGGACAACCATCTTTCAAGAACTGGACCGGATCAGGGATTCTGCCATTCTTTCGCGCATGATTATACAGGGCTGATCCCGGGAATGCAATTATAAGTCCTAGATCTATAGCCGAATATTTTCTATGCTCTTTCCACCATTCCAATGTAGTTGTGGCAGAACCGACAGTTTCAACCTCATCACCCAGAATGATTGTAGATCTTGTATCAAGCCCTGCCGATATGGTCATATTTAGGGCGCTCTCTACCTGTTCAATGGTAATTTTTTTGCGCATGCTTTCAAGAATCCTGTTATCAGCGCTCTCTATTCCCAAGAAAACATAACGGCAATTACTGTTTTTCAAAGCTTTTACAATTGTTTCGTTTACACTGTCAACCCTCAACTGAATGGACCAGATAATAGGATAATTTTTTGCCCTCTGGCAGAACTCAAGCACCCTCTCCTGATCTGAAGCAAAAAGTTCCTCCCTCAAAGCAATATAATTTACATTGTAGTTTGCAAGAAGATATTCTATTTCCGAGAATATGGAATCCAATGAACGCTGTCTATATCTGCTTCCCGACGGATGGAAGCAGAAGGTACAGTTATATTTGCATGAACGGCCTCCAATAATTGCCACCGGAGAATATTTTATACCATTTTCAACCTCCCCATTGGAAGCAAGATATTTGTCATAATCAAAACCGGCATAATCTGGCAATGGCAGCTCATCAAGATTCATTATATCAGGTCTTTTCTCCGTGATAACCCACTGTCCGTCTTCTTTATATATAAGCCCTTTTATCTGGGAGTACGGCTTGCCGTTTCCTATTGCATCAACAAGTTCAGGCACAGTAATCTCTCCCTCTCCAATAACACCCACATCTGCATATTTGCCAAATCCTTCCATAGCTACGGCAGGGTCTGCTGTAACCATTCCTCCACCGGCAATGGTTACAATGGACGGATCAATTTCCTTTACAGTTTTGAAAAGTGGATATATTTCTATGAACTGGCCAGATATTCCTCCAGATCCTACTATATCAATATTCCAATCCTCAAGTACTCTCGACAAGACAGTCCTGTCATCCTCAACACAATGATTCAAGTTAAGGGTGTATACATTGCACACACCGGAGGCTTTCAGTGCAGATGACACATACAATATCCCCATAGGCATTATATAGCCACAAATTGGAGTGGAGAAGTATCTTGGGATAACTAAAAGTATATTGGGTTTCATAATTGTTGTACTTATTAAAATTGTTCCGACAGGCATATTGGCATATTCATGTCGTATTGTTTCATCAGTTTTTCAACTTTATATTTTACCAGATCCTCCACAAAGGATTCTGTAAAATTACACACTTCATTCCTATATTCTTCTTCATAAGAATTGAACTGATGGAAGCAGCCACCTCCGCAATTCCACTTCACCTTACATGTTGCACATTTTTCTTTTGAGTGTACATTATGGCTTAGAAGAGTGTCAAATTTATCTCTATCAAATTTTACCCCATTCTCATCTATTATACCGTAGCAAGTATGCTTGAAAAGAGGTTCCTGTTGTGTTGCCACACAATAACATCCGGTTATAAACCCTTCGGCAGTAATACAATATTCTCCGGGGCATGCCCTGTCTATCGGGAAGATGGTCCTTAAATATGCAAATGATATTATGTCTATATCATTGCTGTCCCCTATCTTTCGAGCGGCAATGAACCCTTTCCTGTACTCGTCATAAAAGGCATTCATACTTTCAGCCGATTCAAAAAGTTCCTGGGCAGTAACAGGTTCAAACATTGCGCTCCTAACCTCCGGAAAATCTGCAATGAGTATATCCATCATCTCTGTCATTCTCATCACATTGGATGGCGTAATAGTTGAATTTATCTGCACCGGTATTCCTGAGTCTATCAGTTTTCTTATGTTTTCCTTAACCAATGGGTAATGTTTTCTTTGGGCATTCTGTACCTCTTCCAGAATTTCAAAAGAAACACTTACCTCTACCCTTTTCTCTTTTAGAAAACATACTATATCCTCATTGAGGACAGAACCATTTGTAATAATTCTTATATTGAGGCGCTTACCTCCGGCCAACGCCTTTTTTTCTGCATATTCAATACTCTCCTTTACAAGCCCCCACGACAGCATCGGCTCTCCTCCCCCCATATATGAAATGGTAAGGGGCCTGTTGAAATCTGCAGGCTTTGAATCAAAGAAAAAATCAATTCCACCAGTAAGCCTCTCAATATCCAATACAGCCTGATTGCGACCGGCAGCTGAATAACAATACGAACAATTGAAATTGCACACATTGTTTGGCAAAACGGTAAGCAGCGTATAATCCTCGGGGTTCCTTACCTTACGCTGTTTGCCAACAGGCACATAATCCGCCAACGGACCAAACACTTCGTTATACTTTCCACATGACAGGAACTCATCTATATGTTCCCTGGCAGCAACAGCATATTTTCTTGCAACAGGTGAATATAAAATCAACTGCCCGTCAAGTTCATATGTAAATATGTCATTCTTTTCAAACCAGTTCATCTTTGTTGGAATTTAATGCTTCAGCTGTGATTTTTCGGATAAATCTGCAATGCTCACGGAAGTATTCATGGCTATAAGCCTTTCGGGCCAAAAGGCATCCTCCACCGCAATTCCATCGGGCAGAACATTCTGTACACTCCTTATTGTAAACCGTAGCTTCATTCATGATTTCTCTGTATCTCTCATCATCAATCAATAATTTACCCCCTTTAACCTCTCCGTAAACAAACGAATCATAATGGTCCTCCAATGGAGAAGATATACGGGAGCAGGATGTCAATTTTCCCTCAGGTGTCACTACAAACTTGCCCAAACACGATCTTTCCTGTCTGATGAAAGCATTCATGTACTCAGTATTTCCTACTTCAATGCCCAATTGGGCTCCCCTTTCCCTTGCCTGAAAGAAACTCTCCACAAATGCATTGTAAAAAGCCCTCAGTTCCGATACATCCTTAAACATCCTGTCATTAATGACAGCCTCAAATGCAACACATGAAGCTGCCGGAAATTTGGAATGCAACTCTTCCACCATCTCTTTCTGCCGGGAAACATTCAAGGGAGTTATTGTACTCCTTATCCCTATTGACATTCCTGAATTGAGAAGTTTGTCTATTGTCCCTGCCACCACATCATAATGGGAACGCTGGGCATTGTGTACATCTTTCAGAATATCAAAAGATACAACAAGTCCAATATCATTTTCCTTTAGATATCCAATTATATCATCTTTAAGAAGAGACCCGTTTGTAACCACCCCAACATCCAATCTGACATCATTTTTTGAAGCAAGCAGTTTTGCATAATCAACAGCCCCCTTAAATTTATCAAATGACAACAAAGGATCTCCACCACCAGAAAACACTATCTGAAGATACTCTCCCCTCTCCCTTACAACATAAAAATCCAGCACGGCCTTTATCGTTTCCAATGACATCTCCTCTTTGGAACGTCCCTTGGATGAATAACAGTATGCACACGAAAAGTTACATATCTGATTCAACAGTAGGGTAAGTACACGAATATCGTGGGGTGTTCTTATTTTCCTTATATTTCCATCCATAACAGGAGCCATTAATAGTTAGCAATATACTCATCCAACGATTCGCCGGCATCCTTATACTGCTCATCAAGCCTTTCAAAAAGCAAGGTCTTGCTGAATCTCCTTGTAAAATCACATATTACATCAAGAATTTCCTGCTTATATTGGCTGTTTTGCATCATACATCCCCCTCCGCAATTCCATTTAATGAAGCAATCCGCACATTTGGGGTTTGTGTATATGGTATCCCTCCGTATCAACGAGTGGAATTTATCATTGTCTACATTGAATTTACCCGATTCATCTACACAAGCATATATGAAGTCATTATAATTCTTTTCATTTGGAGATGATATCTGATGGCATACCGTAATGGTACCTTCAGGTGTAAGGCAAAACTCTCCGGTACAATAGCGTTCCACAACCATATTCAAATTACGGAGCGGAGCACATGCCACATCAATACCATACAACGCACCCAATTTTCTTGCCTCAAGGAACGAGTCATAATAGAGATTATAGAATTGCCTTGTACTCCCAACCTCATTGAACACCTCATTTGACGTAATAGGATCAAACAAGGCCTGTTTTACATGCGGGAAACGATTATGCAGCTCCTCCACCATTCTTGGCATCAGTGAAACATTGTCCGGCGTTATCATCGAACGTACAATCGGAAGGGTAGTACAATTCTTGAGCAGATCAAGTCCTCGGCAAACATTTTCATATTGTCCCCGCTGCAGATTCTGGATTTCCGGCAATATTTCAAACGATACCCTGGCCATAACATTATAGCGGCTGAATACCTCAACCATCTCCTCTGTAATCCTTGAACCATTGGTAACTATTGTAGTCATCATCCTTATCCCGTGCTCCTTAGACAACATATCAGCATACTCCAGTCCAAATTTTACCACATCCCACGACATTGTAGGCTCACCACCTCCAAGATACGAAATGGCCAACCGGTCTGTCTTTACCCTGTTTGAATCTATAAAGTAATCCAATGCAGCTTTCAAATGCTCTTTTTTCAGTGCCTTATTTGAACGCCCCTTTGCAGAGAAGCAATATGAACATGAAAAGTTACAGATATAATTTGGCAACACATACATCAACAGGAACTCATCCACGTTGTTCACCTTACTGTCCCTTTCCTCAGCAGGAACACCATCCATCAACGCTTCAACCACCTCTTTATATTCTTCCCGACAGTGGGGCCACACTGACACGGCATTTTCAATCCCGGCACATTCCTCTTCAGATGCAATCATCATATTGCCTGCCACAGGTGCATATATGAGTCTCAAATCGGGCCTGTTGTAGTGTTCTTCCAATGGAAGGACATATATGTTATTCTTCAATAAAACGTTCATAATCTCCAATAATTTCTTTTATGCTTACTCCATTTTCCTCTTGCCATATATCATCAAGCCTTCTTGCCAATATATACTTGAGAAAACGCCTTACAAATCTGCAGTATTGCGGAATTTGCTCTCCCCCATTATTCTTCGTATTGTTGATACATCCACCCCCGCAATTCCATTTTGCAAAACATCCGTCACACCATGGTTGGGAATGGACATTTTCCTTGAGCAGTGATGAAAGTTTGTCTTTATCTATTGACACACCATGTTCATCCACCTTGCCATAAATATAACTGCTGTAATTCTTTTCCTCAGGAGACGATACACATGGGCAGATAGATATGGAACCATCCGCACACAAGGCAAGTTCACCGGCGCAATATCTGTCCACTGTAACATCAACATTCCTGAGAGCGGAACAAGTAAGTACAATACCCTGTTGCTCTGCAAAACGCTTGGCCTTAAGGAAAGACGTCGTAAACTTCAGGTAAAAAGAATCCTTGTCGGCAATATCATCTCCAATTACAGGTTCAAATGCCACATGTCTGATCTGAGGAAAATTCTGGGCCAATACAGAAATCATCTCTTGTTGACGCTCTACATTAAGTTCTGTAATGACAGAATTTATAGCAGGCACCACACCATTTTCAATGAGTGTTGCAATATTTTTACTCACAAGATCATAATGCCGTCTCTGGCTGTCCTGAACATCCCTGAGGATCTCATATGAACATACAAGATCAATATCATATGTCCTGCAAATCTCAATAAAACCGTCGGGAATAATGGACCCGTTGGTTATCAGTGTGGTGACAACTTTGCGCTGGAAATTATTCCTGGTATATATATATTGGACAGCAGGTTTTACAATATCGTCCCATGAAAGCAATGGTTCTCCTCCGCCAAATATGGTAACCGTGAGAAAATCAGAATCATTTCTCTTTTTATCCATAAAATAGTCAATCATCTGTATTGCCTGCCCCAATTTCAGACGTTGCTTTGAACGTCCTTTGGCGGAATAACAGTAACTGCAACTGAAATTGCAGACATTATTTGGAAGTATGGAGAGATTAATGAAATCTTCAACACCCCTTACATGCCCTTCCCGCATGCTCACCGGCTCAACATCACATAATGCGGCAACTGTTTCCAAGGTATCCGTGTCTGCACTTTCAGGTGAGACAACAGCATCAGCCAGCTTGCATACATCCTCTTCTGAAACAGGTAAAATTGAATCTGCTAGAGGGGCATAAAGCAAGTATGTACCATCCACTTCCGTCTCAAGCAAATATAACTCCCTCTTCTGCAGTATTTCTCTAAAATTATTCGTTGACATACTCTTCCAATGTTAATCCTGTTTCTTCATATACGGTATTCCTCAACTCTTCAATCAAAAGATGATGCACAAACCTTCTGTTGAAATCGCATACTTTAGCCATAAACTCGCTAGGATATGTATCATTCCTTGCCATGCATTCCCCGCCACAACTCCACTTGGCAAAACAATCTGTACATCTTTCATATGAGAACACATTAATGTCTCTGATCTGCTTGAATTTTTCAAAATCCAACTCCACTTTTCCCGACGATGAAACATTTCCATAGACACAACGCGCATATCTCTTTTCCTTTGGTGAAGAGGTCAGGTGACAGGCCGAAATTGTTCCTTGAGGTGTCAGAGTGAATTTTCCCGGACAATGCCTGATGGTAATTCCACGCAACGAATCGTCAAAAGTAAACCTCAAATTTATCCCTTTCTTCCTTGCAATATCCTTGCATTTGAGATATCCGTCATAAAATGAATTATAGAACCCCTCCATATCTTCAGGTGTACTGAACATTTCATATCCAGTAACAGGCTCCATAGTATATTGGGCTATAAAAGAATATTTGTCAGCTATTTCCCCAATCATTTCAACCATCCTGGAAACGCTTGCCGGAGTAATTGTGGAATTGAGCATAGTTCTGATTCCTGCCCGTCTGAGCAATTCAATATTTGAACACACCTGAGCATAATGGTTTCTCTGACAATTCTGCAGATCTTCCAGAACTTCAAACGATACACATACAGCGCAGTCCAATGCTTTAAGCGAATCAACTATACTCCCGGTCAATAACGACCCGTTCGTCACTATTGACATGTAAAGTGGAAATCCTTTTTCTGCAGCCCTGGCCCTGGCAAATTTCAATGCCTGCTCCAACACGTCCCATGAGAGCAATGGCTCTCCTCCTCCAGAAACAAATATGGACAATGGCTGCGGTTCAAGCCTGTTTTCATCAATAAAGTACTCCAGAACAGACTTTACTGTATCAAAATCCAGCTTCTGCCTGCTCCTGCCATTGGCCGAATAACAATAGGAACATGTAAAATTACATGTAAGATTAGGAAGTATGGAAAGTTTTGTTGTTTTCTCCAAAGGTACAAGATCAGCCACAGAAGGCAATCTGCGGGGAACCATTTCCCTATACAGTTCTACCGCCTCATTGGGTTGAACCTTATCGGGATTATCAACATATGCAAGAATTGATTCTGCATCAGATTTGGAAACAAGGGCAACACCCTCTTCTAACGGAGAATACAACACATAAACCTGATCGTTCTCCTTTAACCCCAATTCATTGCCAGAGGGTATCAAGAATATATCTGACATATCACTTTTCTCCTTTAATTAAATAGAAGAAGGCCGCCATGCGTGGCGGCCTTCCTCTCGCCCACAATTAGTGGTTGCAACGGCAACCGCCACCAAAGCAATCACAACATCCTGCTGCTTTAGTCTGAGCTTTTTTAACCTTAACGATTTTCATAATCTTAAGAATTAAATTATTCCCTACTCTATTGTGGCTTTTCGGGGTGCGCCATTAGATTTCATCCCTCAAATATTACAAATGGGTATTTGCAAATATAAAAAAAACATCTCACTTATCAACCTCTTCTACAAATAAATCATCTTTATCTTTTCTCCCTGATTTTTATGAACTTGGCATTTGCATACCCAATACCATTCCCAAACTTCACCCTCGCAAAACCATCCTTTATTTCATAAACATACACTGTCCCCCCTCTATTTACCCGTCCCAAAACATCTGCTTTAGTATTAGGCGACACCCTGATATTTATAAATTCATTTGCAATACATACATACTCGGTAGTTCCAGCCAAACTTTCCCGGAATTGTTGCCTTTTTGAAGCCTCATGTCTATCATACAATTCAATTAAAAATTCATTTTACTTCAGAAGCACTTATTCGGGAAAAGAAATTCTTTCCCCAATTAATTGAAAGATCATAATTTTCTTTGTGTAAAAATCAAGTCTGAATATAAATGCTTTAATACACATATATAAATATTAATCCTATTATCTACAACTCTTTCCAAAAATCCCATATCCATACCAAAGACATGTATTCCAACAGCATCCTTGTGTACTTATGACCATTATTTTATAATTTTGCATCATATATGAGATAGAAAAAACAACCTATGAAAATCACAATAATCGGAGCCGGCAACATGGGCGGCGCAATTGCCAGGGGTCTGGCCAAAGGAACCATATTTGCAGAGAATGAGATCACCTGCACCACCAAAAGCAACGCCACCCTTGAGAAACTTAGGAGCACCAACCCCCAGATGAATCTTACTCCCGACAACATACGTGCAGTTGCCGGAGCAGACATCATCCTGTTTGCCGTAAAGCCATGGCTGATGAAAGAGGTAATTGAGCAGGTTAAGCCATATCTTGCTCCCGACAGAAGCCAGATTTACATCTCCGTAGCAGCCGGCATCCCATGCCAGCAGCTTGAGGAGTGGATTGAGAGCTACAATGTGATTAGGGTTATCCCAAACACCGCCATTGAAATTGGTGAGAGCATGACATTCATCACTGCCTCCGACCTGTCAATGCCACAGATTGGAATTGTCGGGAAGATTTTCTCAGAACTTGGCAATACAATGATTGTTCCAGAAAGCCAGCTGGCTGCCTGCACAGCCCTTGCCTCATGCGGAATTGCCTTTGCAATGCGCTACATCCAGGCTTCTGCCCAAGGAGGGGTTGAAATTGGCATAAAGGCATCCGATGCCCAGAAGATTGTTGAGCACACCGTAATAGGTGCAGCAAAGCTCCTGCTGGCCAAAGAAGCCCATCCTGCGGTTGAAATTGACAAAGTAACCACTCCGGGCGGCATCACCATCCGCGGCCTCAACGAAATGGAGCACGCCGGCTTTTCCAGCGCAGTTATTCGGGGGTTGAAGGAGTGTGTGAAGTAGACTACAACTCAAACTCCACCAATATGGGCCTGTGGTCCGACGGATGCCAGAAATTGGAGAGTTTTTGAGGATTTCTTACTGGAGTGGTGTAATCGTCTGAGATTACTGCTGCTACGGTTATTTTTTTGTACAAAGGTGCTGTGCAGTAAAAGAAGTCTATTCTGGTTTTGCCGCCGGTGGTTGTGAAAAATTTGTCGGGATACCTCTCCTTAATTACATCTATATATGGGGTATTTGCATGGATATAGTCATGTACAAGGAATGCAGTTGTGTCTTGGGGCCATTTGTAGAACCAGTTGTCAACCCTCGATTTTGCATTGAAGTCTCCCATCATCATCCAGTATTCCTGTGCTGCATTGCGGCTTTGGGCAATTGTTTCCTTGCAGATGAATTCCATCTCCATGCGGCGGTATTTGTCGCCTCCGTTTACAGCCTTGCTGGAATCCCTTTGCTCCCTGGTTATTCCAAAGGCATATTTCTGCGGCCAGG
>JAGBTG010000035.1 GCA_017631435.1 Bacteroidales bacterium
AAGATAAATACTATGCTGTTTTAGATACCAATGTC
This sequence comes from Bacteroidales bacterium, assembly GCA_017631435.1. Classification (GTDB taxonomy): domain Bacteria; phylum Bacteroidota; class Bacteroidia; order Bacteroidales; family UBA932; genus Egerieousia. The sequence continues at coordinate 36 of JAGBTG010000035.1, forward strand.
TTGATATCTGCAATATTGGGAGCATCCCGCATGTCTATACCTACAAAAGTTTTGAAGGCAGTTACTGAAGAAAAACTAGTCCCCCTATACAATGATGAGATAATTGATGAGTATAGAGAGGTATTGTTGCGAAAGAAATTTCATTTTGATCCAGAACTGATTGAGACAGTACTTAACACAATAGTTACTGATGGAATCTACATGGATAGAACCAAATCAATAGAGGAAATATTTCCAGATCCAAAGGATATTGTATTCTATGAAGTTTCTCTCTCCAAAGAAGGATCATACCTTGTTACTGGTAACATCAAGCACTTTCCTCAGAAGAGCTTTGTTATTACACCAGCCGAGATGGTAAGACTATTAGAAGAAATTTAATCCCTTTGTAGCCGTAGCCTGTTGCCAGGCTGCATTGTTAACACTTGGCGCTTTTCGTTAATTCGGAAGCGCCTTTTTTGAATAGATAGGATTATTGTTGCATAGTAGAATTTAATGGATATTCCTCCGCAAATCTTGCGGATTCCGCGATTTTGCCTACGGACAAAAGAACTTGTGCAATTTTTGCACAGGTTGCCTCACGCTCCAATTCTTCAGACTTATAGATATTGTTTACATGACGTACTATTGATGTTCTGTCCGTCTGGAACAAGTCAGCCATCTGTGCTTGTGTAAGCCACACTGTTTCATTCTCCATACGGACATCAATTTGGGTTTGTCCTCGGCAGTCTGATATATCACAATTTTATTATTCTGTTCCATATTCCTTTATATATGCTGGACATTAAAGGACGCAATTGAATTATATTCTTCCATATATCGCTGTCATAAAGACAGCCTTAAGATATTGCGCCCTTTTAAAAGGCAATTTGTCAAGCCTTTCCCTATGCCGCTATAGTGGCAAATTCCATTATATCCAGCATCTTGAACTGTACACCTGAAATCTCAGCATTCCAGGATTGGTGAAAATGACCGTAATACCATCTGCAGAGGGGATTGCCGTCTGAGACCAGTTTATGGAAGATTGTATCCATAGTTTCCCTTTCTGTCTGTACATCTTTTATTAGAACAGGGTCAAATTGCGCAAAATATTCAACCATCCCTTTTGATGTCAGTTCGCAGAAAGATGGCGCCGTATGTGAAACAACTGTATCAATTGAGTATTTCTTCCCGACAGATTCCAAAATTGTTTCATCAAACATAGGTGGCTCATCTTTCCAATAGAAATTTCTGGCAAACGGCGAATCGTCGGGAGTATGAAGAAATTCCCGATATTTATGACGATATTGTTTCCACTTCTCAATTCGTGGCACCCTGTCAATTGAGATTCCCCCTCCCACTCCAAGAATTGTTTTGTTGCAGGCTTGTATTACAGTATAGTCCGGAACCGCAATGAATCTCTTGTATGCAAATGCTTTACTGTCAAAATATGCAGGATTATCGTGATTGCCACGTACGAATACTATCCAATTGTTCGCTTCAGACATCCGACGGCTGTTTTTCCTTACCATATTTTTGTAATATTCAGGCTTCTCAAAGCCGAATCCGCAATCTCCTGCTACAATCAGAAGAGTGTCTTGCATTTTGTACTGAACGCATAATTTATGAACCAGGGTGTTGAAATCCCCGTGGATATCCCCGCTGACAACAATGTGTTTTGCCGCAGGGATACACAAATAGAATGGTGTCTCCATAATCTTTTGATTAAATGTTGATTAAAACGGTTGTGTAAACCTCCATTTGATCGTGGATGGAGAACCAGAAGAATATTTACAAAAGTAACGATTTTATGATTCAAACAGAAAAAATAATTATAGATTATGGCTTAGATGTAACCTATCGCAATGAACGGTTCCTTATCTCCAAAGTAATATCCATATAGCTCCGCTTGCCTTCAATGTAGTCGGCATAGAGCACTTCTGCATCCTTGCCTTTCAGGATGCGGCACTTGCCGCATGACTCGCAGTCGTGCAGGCATTTCCAGGCTTCCAGGACATAGGCCAGCCTCTCTTCTTTGGTTGAATCTTCTATTTTCGGCGGTTGCATATTTTCTATATATCAAACGATTGCCACCTTAATCACTCCATTCAACTTGTTCTCAAAAATGTGATAGGCTTCTTCAATCTCACTCAATGGGAAGCGATGTGTAATAAGTGGTGTAGTGTCTATCATCCCTTGTTCAATCAGGCGGAGAACTTCTTTGCAATCGCATCCATCCACACCACCGGTTTTGAAGGTAAGGTTCTTTCCATACATATCAGGAAGAGGAAGGATTTGGGGCTGGTTATAAAGGGCAACCACCGTAACTATGGCATTCGGACGGGCGCATTCCCAGGCGAGGCGGAAGGTATCGTCGGAACCGGCAACTTCAAGGACCCTGTCGGCGCCGCCGTTTTCACTTGTCTTCCCGACAATTTCCTGGCATTCGTTGGGATGAACAACCTGAACTTGGGGGTAATGGGTGCGGATGAAGTTTCTCCTTTCTTCTGATTTTTCGCAGAGGATTATGTGTTTTGGTTGCCTCAGCATCACGCACAGGAGGGTGCAGATTCCAGTGGGACCCCCTCCTATTATCAGTACGGTGTTGTCTTGGGATATTTCTGAAATTCTGGCTGCCCAAAAGCCTGTGGCAAGGACGTCGCCTACAAGCAACGCCTGTTCGTCTGATACACTATCGGGAATACGGTTGAGTCCTTGATTGGCTAGTGGTACACGTATATATTCTGTTTGGCCGCCATCTATTCGGCACCCTAAAGCCCAGCCGCCGTTGGGATGTGTACAGTTGTTCACGTAGCCGTTTTTACAGAAGAAGCATTCGCCGCAAAAGGTCTCCACATTTACGGTTACGCGGTCTCCCGGCTTTACTGCTGTTACGGCCGAGCCTATCTCCTCCACCACCCCTACCATTTCGTGTCCAACGGTTATGCCCGGCAATGCGCGGGGAACACTGCCGTGCTTTATGTGCAGGTCGCTTGAGCAGATGCTACCCATCGTCACACGAACAATGGCATCGGTAGGTTCCATCAACGTAGGCTTCGGTTTCTCCACCAAAGCAAACTTTCCTTTTTCTATGTATGTGTATGCTAGCATAATTTTCTTTTATATCATCAACATAATCCGTCCTTCTGCCTTGACAAACATATCAGGGAAACGACAGATAACCGCATAAACCTGATTGGATGTAACCGGTTGCCCGATCGAGGATTGCGAACCTGAATCGTGTTTAATGCAAATGTAGAACTTGTCATTTATACTTCTGAGTTTCCTCCTCAAGAAGCAAAAACTTGTCAAAATCACTCATATAGAGCCTATCCTGCTCAATCCTATATTTCTCAAACTCTGCCTCTGCATGAGCTTTTGCCAATTCTGCAGTCACCTTGCCTGCATCCATTAAAACCTCACGGTCCATCAAGGATAAGAACCTATTAAGCCTCTTCTCCCAATCCTCCATCGTCATTGGAATCTGCCTTAGTGCCTGCATCTCAGCCATGTCCAAATAAGCAGAAACAATGCGTTGAAGCTGTTGCAGCTCATTCTCCGATAAATAATTCTTAGCAATAGACACATCGTATTTATGAATCTTGCTCTCAGGAGAACCATCCCAAGAAGTCAACCCCATATTCTCCTTTGAGGCATCAGCTCTCGTATAAATCAACTCTGCCGCTGTCTGACCATGCACACTGAAATGCATTTTATTTTGTACAGCAGCAAAAAATCTTTTAGTGGCAGGCGCAGAAGGATCATAATCAAGAGCAGTTGCATAAATATCCGTAATCTTCTGATAAAACATTCTCTCGGACATCCTGATCTCTCTGATCTTCTCGAGCTGCTTCTCGAAATACTCCTTGGTTAGGATACTACCACCCTTCTTCAACCTTTCCTCATCCATCACCCATCCCTGGATAGTATAATCCTTCACTATAGAATTAGCCCAACGTCGGAACTGTACAGCTCTCTCATTATTCACCTTGAAGCCAACAGCAATAATCATCTGGAGATTGTAATGATCGACGGACCTAGAAACAGTACGTGAACCTTCATTTTGAACTATTAAGTATTTCTTAATAGTTGCCTCAGGCAATAGCTCACCATCTGCAAATATGGTTTTAATATGCTGATTTATATTGGCAACAGTTACATCATACAACTGAGCCATCATCTTCTGTGTAAGCCACACATTCTCATTCTCATACCTGATTTCAATTGCATCAGGTTGATCCCCAACAGCAGCCACATAAGTTAGATATTCAGCTGCAGAACTTCTTATCGTTATATCCTTCTTCATAACAAATCTTCATCAAAGCAAAAATAGAAATAAATATTTTCGTAGACAAATGAGTAATAATATAGTCATTTGACCAGATTCCCAACTCCTTTGGATTTTACTTTTTCTAATTCTTTCCACTCGGCAAGAGAGATTATTTCATCATATTGAGCTCTTGTAAGTTCAGATTCAGGATCATCGTATAGTTGGTATTCCCATGGTAACTCATATACTGTTCCCTCTTCGTGGTGATTCATATAGTCATGGAATGTGCGTGGTATAAGTCCAACATAGTCTTCCTCTTTGAGTATTTTCAATAATATTTCCGCATTTGATATTTCCAATGGTACTCCTGACTTGAAGAGAGCAGTAGCTACATCTATTGCAACATCAACGTTGGCTGAATAACTATTATGTACCTCAATTACCCAACCCTTTCTTCTAAAGTTGGAAGCACAAATATCCAAGCGGGATAAACCCAATTCTCCATAGTGGTCCCTTGCGAACTTCTTAAAATCAGCTTCACTATCAAGATTGTATTGCTCATCTATGTGTTTAAATTCTGCTCTATTGTAATATGCTACATCTAAAAGTTCTTCTTGAGTATTTTTTAGAGTTGCAAATCTAGTATACTCTGGTGCTATCTTCTGAAAATGGCGTAGATAAGCTTCATGTCCTATCCTAAAATACTTGCAGTACTGTCTGATGGTCATTGTACTTAGAGGTTCTGCCATTTCATTTCGTACAGAGGCTTCCAATGCTTTTATAGCCCACTCATGGTCTTCAACCTTAATCTTGAAACGAGGTTCAATCCTGTTGAAATCTTTTCGAGCAATACGACCATATCGCAACTGATAAGGAAGATTGTTGGCTACATATTCATTATAACCATCGGGATTAGATACTATTGCATCAATCAAGTTCTTTATGTATTTGAATATTTTAATCAAATATTCCTCATACCATTGACCATTTTGAAAGCCAGATCCTCGCATTGCATATGATGACCGGTTGGTGATTATAAAATATTTAAATTTCTTGTTGCTGAATATCAAAGAACGATACTCATTATATCTCGCTACTCTTACATGAAACCAATAAGTTTCCATTGGATTATATGATTCCCAATCTTCGATATATTCCTCACGGTTTTTGTACTCACCATTAGCGATGAACTCTTCGCAGTTTCCCCATTCATCAGGAGTAGGACGAGGTAACTCTACATGGAAAGCTCTGAACTCGTCTTCACCCATAGCTTCCAAGCGTTCAACTTTGGACTGCACTTCAATAAGAATATCCAGCAATTTATCGCCAACTACTATTTCATGGTTCTCTACTTCGGACAATTGTCTTATATGCGAGAAGTTCAGTTCTGCATCTTTTGCCAAATCAATGAAGAATTGTCTGTTAAATTCCATAATATCAAGCATCTTAATTCATTATGACATCATTTCATCCAAATCTATATTGATAGTTGGGATTGATCTGAAATCCAATCCTCTGGCCTTCATGCTTCGCATCATCATATCCATCATTGCTGACTCCAATGACTTTTTGTTGTCTTTAATTTCCCCTATTTGTATGCCAAGACTGTCCAAATAACTGCCTAGTGTGTTTCTTATCTGATATATTGACATGCATATTTCATCTGCATATTTTTTAGCTTCTGAAATATTGCTACAACATATTATTGCTTCAAGTCCAGTAGGGAATGATGAGTATCCTTTTGTTAAAATTTTAAATTGTGTGGACACTTTGATGGTTGTTTCAAGAAGAAAACTTTCACCATTAAAATCAGACGGGAATAACGGGGTGCTGTCTACGGTTTTTATAGACACAATAAAGTGAATCTGCCTCATAATACAGTTATTTAAGCCAATAGGCGGTTAATAATTCAATAACTGCAATTTGATCGAGGATTGCGAACCTGAATCGTGTTCAATGCAAATGTAGAAAATATATACTATATTTGCAATTAAAGTACTCATTTGCTTTAATATACCTCAGGTTTTCCGTCCTCGATCAAACGGTGAAGAATGTTTATTGTTTTAATTTTAATGCCTGAGTATGATGTCTGACAATATTATTCTTAATGTGAAAACAGTTCCCGCTTGGGACAGTGACGAAATGTGCTTCCATACAGCATACACCGTTTATACAATTATTAACGGTATGTATACGTACAGTTCTGGTTGGACCCTAAAAGATGCAATAGAGTTTTATGCACAGCAATATAACTGCTGTAGAGAGGCTGTACGTATAAAACGACCTTTCAAAAAGCAAATAATCAAAATCAATTCACAAATACTATGAACAGATTCGAATTCAAGAAATCAGAAAGGGAAAGTTTTATGACTGATGCTACAATAATTGTAGATACCAAGACTGGTGTGAATTATCTTTTTGTAAGATCAGGTTATGGCGCTGGTTTGACTCCCCTACTTGATGCCGACGGCAAGCCTATCGTTTCAAGATAGGTTCCCCGTGATATATCAGTTTCTTAGTCTCCGGATCCCTTGAGAACATCTTGAAAAAGTCCCACATCATTTGGGCGCCTGGCATGAAGTTCCAGTGGCCGTAGTCTACAACGGCAACTATCTTTATAAGGGGCATTTCCCCTTTGTAGAAATAGCCGGTAACTGCCTTGATGCCGTTGCCTTTGTTGGTTGTGATTGTCTGGCGGTCTGCCAGGTTGAGCCCCAGCAGGGTATCTGAAGCAAAATCAAGCTCTGAGGTTACTTCTATGCCGTTCAGTTGCTGGTATGTGTTCCAGGCGTTCACATAGCTGTTCCCTTTGTAATCGTCGGGAGTATAAAATGGGACAACTTTGTCTGCTGTTCCAATAATTGAGCAGTATGGCATCTCCACAAATCCCCTTTTCTGGGTGGCCTCTGCCCATAAGCCGGGTAAGTATGAGAACCTGCCGGTCTTGGCGCCAGTGTAGATTCCACCTCCGTAGCCACCTACTCCAGCAAACAGATATGATTTGCAGATGCCCAAAGCTGTTGCAGTTATTGCTCCGGCAGAGAGTCCTTGTGCATATATTCTCGACGGATCCAACTGTGGGTACTTCTCAAGAAGGATGTTTATCACCTTCTCAATTCCGTCATACCCCATAGCACTGTAATCCTTGCTGCCCTGCCATTCCATCTCCACAATAAAGAATCGCTCTTTGCCGGCTACCTGAATAAATCCTGAGGTCTCAGCTTGTGTTCGCGGGTCATTTGTATTTCCATGAAGTAGGACCATTACCGGTACGCTTCCAGCTGGAGCCCCTTCAATAAGCTCTTCCGGCCAATACTCATACCATAGCCATGGAAGCCCTTTCTTCTGCTCCATAATCACCAGTTCCCTCTTTATTCCAAGAGATTCATGCACAGTGTATGGTTCAAGCTCATATGGTCCGTATTCGCCAAATTTGGCGCCATTGTAATGTGTATGCTTGTAGTTGTTGAATCTCAGATTCTTTGAGAACAGTTCATCCCAAGCCTTGTCAAATGTTTGGGCAAGAGTGGCATTGGAGTTCTCATCAACTATTACTGTAAGAAGTTCTTCCTCTTCATTTACATACTTGGAACCACATTGCACCCCCTTGTTCATTGCAATGTAAGGTTTTGCAACCCTAACAGCATTCTTTCCTGCAATATATGCCGGTACACCCCAGGATTGTGCAGGATTTTTACCTGGCTTGCCATCAATTGAAAGTATTCCTGCAATATGTCCTGCAGCATCTGTAGGGGCAATTGCTGTGTTCACGAATGTGGCTCCGTTTCCTATACCAATTACCTTCAGATTTCCAGAGCTGGCTTTGTTGAATACCTCTTTAAACCCTTCAAAATCTGTCTCATTATTGTATTTCTCCCCTATAGGATTGATCACAAATACCTTCACGTGATTTTCAACAAGCACATCCTCCATCTCCATCTCTTCAACAAGCCTTTTGGCGCCTGCTTCATCCAGCTTTATATTGGGATAAATGAAGAAAGTGGGGGCATGATTGTTTGAGCGGCCGTCACGTTGTTGCAGGTCTAAATTGTACTCATAGTATATTACGTTTGCAGGCATCTGTACAGTAACACCTTTCTGCTGTGCAAATGTTGCAATTGAAAAGCAAGCTGCAATAAATGCTAAGATTATCTTTTTCATATCTGTATATGTTATGGAAATGATGTATGACCACAATTTTATGGCTCCACTGCCACCTTAATCACCCCATCCAATTTGTTCTCAAAGATACGGTAGGCCTCCTCTATTTCACTTAACGGGAAACGGTGCGTGATCAGCGCACCAAAGCAAACTTTCCTTTTTCTATGTATGTGTATGCTAGCATAAAAGTCCATTGTAGCTTATTTATAACACAAAACTACTCATTTCTTTTTTGTGGATAATATTTCTGTCAAATAAATATGATTTGAAGGTCTGTTTCAGATCTTTTAATCATATGGTAGAAAAATCGTACCTTTGTACTTATAAAAAGATGTGAACTCCTGAATGGAATACTCAGTTTTTCCATGACTCAAAAGTTTACAAAAAAGTAGATATCAATGAATTGCTATTCTATTCCTTCCTTAAAAGATTGTTACATCATGCAACATGGAGACATTCAGCGTTTTGCAAGCACGCTTGCTGATGGTTTCAGTCAATACAGCATGTTCAAGCACGTTTGCTGCGGAACATATGATCATGACATGATGCGTTTGTTTTGGGAGGTTTCTCTTGCTCTTCTCCCTGATAATGCCATCTGCATAGCCGACAGCAAGGATGTCAATTCTGTACTTGTCTATATCCCACCAAAAAGTAGAGAAGCTGGATTGCTTGATTATGTGAAAGTAGGCGGAGTGAAAATGTTGTTCAAGTTTGGCATCAGAAGAATTGTCAGGTTGATGCGTTTTAATTTTGAAATAGAACAAGTTGCAAAACAATATAGAGCCGCTGACGACGGCTATCTGATGGCCTTTGCTACATGTCTCGACAAACAAGGTCAGCACTATGGTAAACCTCTGATCATGGCCCTCCTGGATTATCTCGATGTTTCGGGCGAGAGTTGTTATCTCGAAACTCTGGAAGCTAAAAATATAGCATTGTATCAACATTTCTCATTCCAGCTTGAAGGACAGATGGACAGCAAAATGGGAAATCTTACACTATTTGCGATGCGTCGTCACAGCAGAAAATGAAAAAGGTTGTAATTATAGATAGCGGCAGAAAATACCTTGAAATAATATGCTAAAACCGTTACTGATTGTTGGCGCCGGGAGTTTCATTGGAGGTGCCATGAGATATCTGCTCTCAACTTTAATGAAGAATGTCTGTGGCCAGGGATTCCCGTGGGGAACCTTGGCAGTCAATCTGTTGGGCTGCTTCCTGTTTGGGATTGTGTTTGCCATATTCAGCAAGAACAGTTCTGCAGACAACACTTTGTATCTGCTCCTTACCACTGGCGTTTGTGGCGGTTTCACTACATTCTCTACATTTGCCAATGAGAGTGTACAAATGTTGCAGCATGGCAATATCTCAGGATTTATAGGCTATGTGGCAACGAGCGTTATAGCAGGATTTTTATTACTTTCCTTTGGCTATTGGATTGTAAAAGCATTATGATTTTTTTGCAGTATTACCTCGTTCTTATCAATGTCATAACTTTTATGGTGTTTGGCATTGACAAATTCAAAGCCAAGAAAGGGAAATGGCGCATTCCGGAATCAACCCTGCTCCTGCTGGCCATTGTTGGCGGAAGCGTTGGGGCTTGGAGTGGCTTAAAAGTATGGCATCACAAGACCCAACACAAGAAGTTCAAATATGGTATTCCTTTGATTATCATCATACAAATAGGACTTTGTCTCTATTTGATCAAATAATGCTATCTATTTTTCCTTTTTGCCGGCTTTAACCCAACTGACGGCACAACCGATAACAGCTACCAACAGGATTACCGGTTCGGCCAGCATAAAGATTGGCATCGTTCCAGATGTAAGTGTTACCATTGTAGAAGAGAAGAGGATAAGACATATTCCCGATAACAAAATAACCAGGCCTCTCTGGAGTTTTTGCTTTTTACGGCCAAATATATAAGCGCTCAGGCAAATTATAGCACCTGCCAGAATATACAACAATAATATACTTCGCGGCATTGTTCCGCCTGCATTTCCTTGAAGGTCATAGTGTGCCGGAAGTATTTCAGGTAATGAACTCCATTGCAGAATTATGGCTAAAGCATTCAATATCACTATTACAACAGGTATAAACCAACTATTTTTATTCATATCTGTAATTTTAATATTTTTTTGTCATCAAATGCAATTGTAAAGTAAAGCCTCTAATCCTAGAAGAGCCCCTCCACTGCCCTTACAATCTCCTCTGCAGGCAACTCAGGGTTAAGTACAAGGTGAGGTTTTGCATACACAACCTGTTTCTCGCTCTTTGCAAGCAGTTCACCGCCACCGGTTATGTTAAGCATTATAACTTCATCTTTCTTTACAGTCCTTTCTGCAACAGCCTGTGCAAGTGACGCTGTAGCAACTGCTGCAGCATTGTGGATATCTATCCCCTCCAGTTCAAGGAATTTCTTTTTCCAAAGATTAAGAGAATCATTTGTAACCTTGAACATGTCTCCACCTGCATCCTCCATTGCATCAAACAGTCCTCCCGACAGCGAATAAGGAGGTTTTCTGTTGGAAAGTACTTTGGCCTCAATCTCAGCCGCTGCTGCACGTGCCTGCTCAGGAGTCATTTCAACAAGAGCTCTCGAGTGCTGTTTCCAGCTGTCGTACATTATTGTGAACGGAGCATTTTGTGAAGGGTAAAGCTTCATCTTGTGGCTACCCCATCTTCCGTCTGCAATAAGGCGGAGGTTGTTCTCCCATACAGCAATGGCACCTGTACCGCTTCCAATTGCCTGGAAGTACGCATCAGGAATTCTTCCTATATGTTCCACAGCAGAAAGGATGGTTGTTCCCATACCGTCTCTGCGGGCAACATTTTTTGCTCCACCTTCAGCCATAAAACGTTCGCAGGTGCATACTTTGTCTGCAAGTGCAATCGCATCAAAATAATCTGATCCTGCAGGTGATGCAATTATCTTCACGCATTCATTCAGTGGCTTGCTGAACCACAATGCATCAATGTTGTCTTCCGGAATGGAGAGCAGCAATGGAATTCCATTGTCTGAACACACTTTGGCAAATGCCCTGGCTGTGTTTCCTGCAGATGCCACCACAAGAACCTTTCCGGAATCCTCAGGCAATCTTCCACATACAGAATATGCCTCGGTCTCCTTGAACGAGCATGTCTCCATATATGCACCCTTTTTCGGCCACCATCCCGAGAAAGTTATGTAAAGGTTCTCAAGTCCAAGTTCTGCAGCCAATGCTTCACTTTTGTAAGTTACCGGAGCGCACGAACCTTTGAGTGTCCTGCTTATTGGAAGCCAGTCTGCATATCTGTACAAACCTTCAAGGTCATTGCGGGGGTTAAACTTTTTCTGTTCATACTCTGCCCTTACAAGACTTGGGTTTTTGCATTCAGGATCGGCAAGAGACCATCCCTTATCCTGGAAACTGTGTCCGTCTGCACAGCATACCAGCGAATATTTTGTTGGATTGAATTTCATGATATACTCTTATTTTTCTTCTAATATAGCTCTATTTACAATTTCTGCAATGTCAAGAACAGGATTTGTTGCATATTTTGCAAATGTGTTCTTGCACAACGGACATGCCGTTACCACAATATCTGCAGATGTGTCAGTGAGGTTGTTGAGTGCATTTTCTACCAATGGCTTGCGTTTGTCATAGCCAAGAGTCAGACTGCCAAGACTTCCGCCACAGCAGATGCTCTCCTGTCTGTTCTTTTTACCTTCTACCAGTGTTCCTACGGATTCAACTACCCTTCTTGGCTCATCGTAGATTCCGCAACCCCTTCCAAGTTCACAAGGGTCGTGATATGCATATTTTAAGCCAGATTTGCCCAGTTTTATCTTTCCATCTGAAATCAGACGGTAGATGTACTCTGTATGGTGTAGCACCTCAATCCCTTCCAATGCATATTTCTCCTTAAAGATACGGTAACATATAGGACAACTCAGAAGCAGAACTGAAGCTCCGGATTCTTTAATGATTGCAGTGTTCTTTTCTATCATCTGCTGTGCCGCTTCCTTCCTTCCGGCCATAAGCATAGGCCTTCCGCAACATATTCCGCCATCCTCATCCATCATCTGCCACTGCTCACCTGCCTTGTTGAGCAGCGAAGTCATGGATTTTACTATTCCAGGAGTCAACGGAGACATACAGCCTGCAAAGTAGAGAACTTTACGCCCCTTCTCAAGTTTGCCGGAAAGCTGTAATGTGTCAATTTGCGAATAGTCCGGTTCCAGAGAGTATTTTCTCACTGAGCGCTGGGCAATACGCAGCTTGTCACCTTCTACTCCTACAGGACATACTGCAGAACACTTTCCGCAAAGAAGGCATTTGTCACTTATCTCTTCAATGCGCTTTTCGTTCCTTCTTTTAATCTGGCGGTTGAGGTATACTGTTGTATCCTTTGTATTTATCTTGGTTGCGCTCATTGGACAGGCGTCAATGCACACTCCACATCCAGGGCAAGAGTATACCTGGGCTCTAGAGTATCCCTTGCGGGTACTTTTTATCTTTATTCCGGCATTCCTCAGTGGAATAAGGAGTATTTCTGCCGGTATATGCATGTATCTGCTGAAAGGGAGGATGAACATGAACACTCCCAATGCCATTGAATATGCCCACCATGATGGCAATACATTCATTTCATTGCTGAAGAACAGATGCAGCAGCTGGTTGAGGCTTTTGGTAAGGAATGATCCGCCGCTGATGTCTGCAGTGAAACCTTCGGCCAACAGCCTTAACGGAAATATGGCCCACAGTGCATAAAGCCCTATAAGGTCTGTCAAACTTGGCCTTGTGGTACGCCGCATGCCAAAGAGTAATGACCACACTCTTTTAACCATTGCCAGAAGTACACCGCTGAGGATTACGAGCAGGAAGAAATCCATTAGGAAAAAGAAGAATGACCCCTGCATTGTATTGTCGGCTATGGCTACGAAATACCTGAAAAAGATGGGATACCATACACGGTGGATCATGTCGGGAGTATAGAGAAATACCTCTATATGTCCTATTACAATTATCATGAACCAGCCGAATGCAATGCTGGAATGCATATAGCCCAGCAGTTTGTTCCGTTTCCACAATTTTACATGGAACAGGCAGTCGCAGAACCACTCCTTTATATTCTTTGCCATAATCTTGGGATTCAGAAGCGAGAGGAAGAATGTCTTTCTCTCCTTTGCATCCAATTCCATGATTATCCTTGCTGCACCTATTACGCACCAGCACAACACGAATGTCATTCCAAGCACAAAAGGAATGACAAAGGCATTGAATTCCATTGTATAGATATTCTTCATCATTTATCCTCCTTCTTGCCGTATATCCGGCTTATGCAAAGTATCAGGTGTCTTGTATTTATCCCCCTTGGGCATACCATTGTACATTTTCCGCAGAGCATGCAGGCAGAAAGCAATTTTATGGCTTCATCTTCCCTCCCCCTTTGCAGGCAAAGCAGCACTTTCCTTAAACTCATCCCAGAAAATGGTGCTGCTGTGCAAGTTGCACTGCAGCTGCCGCAAGCCATACATCTTCTGGCATCAGGTTCCATTGAACACAATTGTTCAAATTTGCTCCTGTCCATCTTGTCCAGATCTATGGTTGAACTGGCAGACAATCTGAATCCGAATCCTTTCATCCCTTTTCTGAAATAATGCTGTTGTGAATTTCCAGTACAGCAGATCTTGCTTCTGCCAATGTCTCAGGTACAGTCTTTGGTCCGGTGCAGGCTCCTGCATAGTATACCCCTTTCTTTGGTGAAGATGTTATGTGCAGGATATTGTCGCTGCTTTGGAGGAACTTGTCTGAATCAATTGAAAGCCCCAATGAAGATGCCAAAGAAGAATCCTTGCAGCATGCCATTCCCGACATCAGCACCAACAGGTCAAGGGTTACCCTTATAGGTCTTCCCGACAGTGTATCTTCTGCCTTTACCACAACTTTCCCTTCAATGTTTTCCCCAACTTCCGATACTCTTCCCCTTATGAAGTGAATTCCGTAATCACGTTGTGCTTTAGTGTAGAAATCCTCATATTTCTTTCCAAAGAGACGCAGGTCCATATAGAAGCAATAAACCTGTGAATTCGGATACATCTCCTTAAGTTCCATTGCCTGTTTTATGGCGGTGATGCAGCATACCTTTGAACATTGGGTATTGCCGGCCTTCTCGTCGCGGGATCCTACACAATGTACAAATCCCACCGAATTTATTGATGATGAATCTATCCTTTCATCACTATGGCCATTAAACCATTGTTCAAGATCTGCATTTGTAATCACATGATTGTAAATGCCGTATCCGTATTCTTCCTTCTTGGAAGCGTCAAACAGTTCAAAACCTGTTGTAATGAGGATATACCTTGTACTAACAGTAACTCCATTTGAAAGGATCAGGTTGTATCTGTCCTTAAGGCGGTTTATTGAGTATATTTCTGTGTTGAGGAATATATTGGCATCCCTACACGATTCATATAGTGTACTGATAATATCCCCGGAAGGTGTCATATCCGGAAACAGACGGTGCCATTGGGCAACATTGCCTCCCAATTTATCGCTTTTCTCAATTAAAAAAGGGGTATATCCCAGTTTGAGCAGCTGTCCTGCGGCTTCCATTCCCGCTATTCCACCACCTATTATAACTACTATTTCATTCATATTTTTAGAAACATTTTATTCCCTGTGGCAATTCAGGGCGCAACAAATCCTTCTTGTTGAGTCCCTTATATTTGTCTTCAGGAGAATATTCTATCCCTATCTTGTCCAAAAGAGGCTCAACGGCCACCTGATGGAGCTGCAGACCAAGATCCCATGGATTGTATCCCAATACTAGACCTGCAACCTCTTCATATGTAAATACCGGTATTCCAAATCCGTTCTCTCCGTAGGTCTTCCCTTCCATTTCGGCTATTACATATTGCCATCTGTCAAGAAAATAAGGGCAGCCCGGACAATTGGTTATAATCATATCCGGCTTGTATGGTGCCATTGACTCAAATTTCTTGTGGGTATTGGAAATTGAGTATCCCCTGTTGGCTTTAACATGGTATTGGCGGAATCCGTATCCGCAGCAGTGTCTCCTCTCGGGATAATCTATCACATTACCTCCCCAAGATTCAACCATACCTGTAAGGACATAAGGATATTCTGCACCGCCAACCCCTTTAGAAGGGAACATTTTTGAATAGTGGCATCCTATATGTTCCACAACTCTCAACGGCTCACCGGTCTTCTGGTTTACAAGCCTGAATTTTGCCCTTTCGGCAATTTCGTTGCGGAACTTGAATATAAGGTCGCTTGAGTGGGCAAGGTATTTGGGTTTTTTGAACTCTTTCTTGCACGCTTTCCACAACAGTTCCCTTATCTTGGCCTCCAGTTCAGGATTCTCATGCCAAGTCTCAAGAATCTCTGTATAGTTGCCAAAGGAAGTTATACAGGAAGCAACATAGTTTTCGTATCCTGCTTCGGTCATGAGTGCAAACTGTCTGGCCACAATTGTCATTGCGGTCTCCTGTGGTATTGTATCACAGTGGTATGCTATACCACCGCAGGTTGTGTGATGTTCATTCTCATATATGTCTTTACCCAGCACATTCCTGCAGATTTCCATGAACATCTTTTCTGATGCCGGAAAGAAATTCTGCCTGATGCAACTGCGTACATAGTACCATTTGTCGTCTGGAATCTCCTTCTGGTACTCGCTCCATATTTTCTGTTTACCTTGGTAAATCATTTCAGTTAATCGTTAAAATGATTGTCTGAACACTCTTCAAATGTATGTCTGAAATACTCCTCCATAGTCATACCCATCTCCTTAGCCTTTTCACGGGAGTATTTTTCTATTGTCTCTATCCTCTCTGTTCCGCCGGTTACATCAAAGATGGCTTTCAATTCATCCAAGGATTCCTGAGGAATTTTTCGCAGAATTCCAGGGCCATCTCCCCTGAAGTTGGCTCCTTGCCTTGCGTAACTCTCCTCAAGGTGCTCGGTATGCCATTTCCATACCGGACCGGATTCCATGTGGTCTTCCCATGAAAAGCTGTCGGGATGAATGCAATAACCGTATTTGAGAATGTTGCCGGTCATTATTTTTGTCAATGGATAGAGTTGCCGTCCCTTCTCGGATTCTACAAAGTATCCAAGGCGGGCAGAAAGGTTGCGCAGGGCCATTATGACCAGTCCAGGGCCGTTTTTCCTCGGGCACCTGGTAAGGCAAGAAAGGCATTCTCCGCAATACCAGATAGTGTCGCTTTTGAGGAGTTTTTCAATTTCCTCTTCGTCGGCCCTTTGTACTGTATCCACAATTTTGCGGGGATCGTACTTGTAGAACTCTGCAGCAGGGCATATTGCTGTGCATGTGCCACAATTGATGCAGGTGTTCAGTCCGTCCTTTATGCGGTAGTCTTCCTTTAGAAGTTCATACAACTTTCCCATTGTCTTTAAATTTACATTTGGTTACATAGGCTTTATTTTCCTTGAAAGGCGTGCGCACAATCCCGGGAAGAAACGCTTTATGTATACCATTAGCAGTTCTTTTCTCCCTACCAGCACTTCCCTTTTCCCTTTTGCAATCGCTTTGGTTATAATGCGTGCCGCAATGTCTGCAGGCATTCCGTTCTTCTGCCCCGGGTCAAGTTCTCCGTGCGGTTTGCCCCCCTTGTCAAGGGCGTACATGGATATGTTTGTACTTACCCTTCCCGGACATACTAGCGTTACCTTAATTCCGGCTTTGTGATATTCTGCAGCCAGGGTCTCAAAGAATCCGTACAATGCAAATTTGGAAGAGCTGTATCCGCATCTGAGCGGAAATCCGAACCGTCCTGCTATTGAAGTTGTTGCCGCAATGTGTCCACCGCCTCGGGCAATCATTCTGGGCAGTAGTTCCTTAGCTATTGCAACTGGAGCAAAATAGTTCACTTCCATTATTTTGCGTACCATTTCCATTGAAGTATCCTCCACGGTTGTACGCTGGCTAATGCCGGCATTGAGCATTGCAATGTCAATTCCGCCGGTTGCTTCCCAAGCCTTTTGAACCAGTCCGCCTATTCCGTCATTATTGTTGAAGTCATACGGGAGCACCACCACTTTGGTGGCACCCGTCGCATGACATTTTTCAGCAACTTTCTCCAGACGCTGTGCCGACGAGGAGGTGAGTACAAGACTCGCCCCCTGTGCAGCATATCTGTAGGCGCATGCCTCTCCTATTCCCGACGATGCACCTGTTATCCAAACGGACAGCATAAATTATTTTATAAGTGCCATGTTAGGCATTTCCTTGTCAAATTCTCCGCGGTCGAGCCTCTCCTTTATATCCTTGAATGCGGCAAGTGTCCTCTCCACATCTTCCATTGTGTGGGCTGCAGTAGGGATAATTCTGAAAATTACCATACCTGGAGGGATAACCGGATAGATTACTACCGAACAGAATATATGATACTCCTCACGCAATGCAACTGCAATGTTTGATGCCTGGTTTACACCGGCTTTTACGTGTACCGGTGTTACGCATGCCTCTGCCGGACCTATTTCAAATCCCAAATCGCGGAATCCCTGCTGCAGACGTCTGGTTACCTTCCACAATTGTGCGCGGAGTGAATCACCCTCAGGGCTGTCAATTATGTCAAGTCTCTTCAAGCATCCTTCAACTATTGGCATAGGAAGTGATTTTGCATAAATCTGCGATCTCATGTTGTATTTGAGATAATCAATGATATCCTTGTCGGCAGCAACAAAACCACCTATGATGGCCATGGATTTTGCATAAGCACCAATGTAAATGTCAATCTCATCCATCACTCCAAAATGCTCAGATGTACCGCGTCCGTGCTCACCCATCACACCAAAGCCGTGGGCGTCATCAATCATAATGCGGAACTGGTATTTTTTCTTGAGTGCGGCAATCTGGTCCAAAATTCCAAGGGCACCTGTCATTCCAAATACTCCCTCTGTAATCAAAAGTACTCCACCACCTTTCTTGTCAGCCTCTTCGCATGCTTTTGCAAGCACTTTCTCACAATCCTTAATGTCGTTGTGGCGGAATTTGTATTTGCTTCCAATGTGAAGGCGGATTCCGTCGAGAAGACATGCATGGTCTTCTGCATCATATACTATTACATCGTGCCTTCCAACCAATGAATCGATTGTTGAAACTATACCCTGATATCCGAAGTTGAACTCGAATGCTGCTTCTTTTTTCTCAAATGCTGCAAGACGGCGCTCAAGTTCTTCATGCAGGTGTGTCTGACCGGTCATCATTCGGCTGCCCATAGGGTATGCAAGGCCCCAACGTGCAGCAGCCTCTGCATCAGCTTTGCGGATCTCCGGATGGTTTGCAAGGCCAAGGTAGTTGTTGAGGCTCCAGCAGAGCACATCCTGGCCGTTGAATCTCATATTTGGTCCCAATTCGCCTTCAAGTTTTGGGAATGCGAAATAACCTTCTGCTTTCTCGCGGTACTGTCCTATAGGACCACCTGTTGATTTTCTGATTCTGTCAAAAATGTCTGTATACATGTCAGTTACGTTTTAACCGTTAATATTTTATTTTATTTTTTCTCTTGAAACAAGTCCCATCATTCTGAACAGGAATTTTGGAAGGGATTTTTTGGGGTCCCTTTCCTTCATGTTGAGGAACCATCCCATTTTCTTTACAATTGGAATTTTGTGTGTCTCCACAAATTCTACCAATGTGCCGTCGGGATCCTCAATATATGTGAAATGGCCTGATGCATCTCCCATATCAAACTGTTCTCCTCCCGGACAACTGTCTACAGTGAAAGGGTGTCCCATATCTGCACAGAATTTGCCCAGTGCTTTCATGTTGCTTACATCAAAACAGATTTGGATGAATCCGGGATCTCCCCAATATCGTCCTTCATAAATTTTGCGCGGAGTGCGCTCCAATGCCTGTACAAGCTCTATTGTTGAGTCTCCAAACACCTCTGCAAAAGCACCTTTGCGTTTAGGTGCTGCAAGGATAACCCTGCGGTACTGTTTTTCTGAATCAGGCAATGGATTGTATTCGCTGAATTTTCCTGTTGTATCACTTTTAAGGATACTGTAACCGAGTATCTGGCTGTAGAACCTTACCGAGCGGTCCATATCTGTTACACCAATTACGGCACCCACCATTCCACCGGTAAGTTTGTTGTCATTTATATAAATGCTTTTGTCTTCTACCAGCTGGAAACAGTTGCCGTAAAGGTCCTTCATATAAAGGCATGGTGTTCCGTCGGGAAGAGTTTCAGGAGGAGTACATGAACTCCATTTGCCTGAGAACTTTTTGTAGAAAGCTGCCACATCCTTGCATTTGAGTTTTGCGGCAAAGATTCCCAAATCACCCACAGCTATTTCAAACGGGCATTCTGTAGGCTTACGTTTTGAGTACTGCCAGATCTCAAAACCGCCTCCTCCCTGCAGGTTCAAGGCAATTCCGGCATGTCTTTGCTGAGGTTGTCCACCTGTATAAGGGAGCATCCTTTCTGCTACTGTATCGTCTTCCAGAATTTTGATATCTGCCCCAAAATACTCTATGAACCAGTTCCAGGATTTCCTGAAATCTACAGTACCAACACCTATCTGTTGTATTCCTGCTATATTGTAGTCATTCATTTTTTTAATCTTTAAAATAGTATACGATTATATAGTAAAAGAGTTTACCAACGGTGCAAATGTAGTAAAAATATTGTTACCTTTGCCGCCCTATGGTAACCTTGTGGAAAATATTCTGGATATTTGCTAAGATTGGTGCCTTCACAATTGGAGGGGGTATTCCAATGATTGTAGCCATTAAAAAGGAACTTGTGGAGAGGCAATGGCTCAATGATGAGGACTTTATTGATATCATTACTTTGGCCCAAACGGCACCGGGCCTTTTTGCCGTAAATATTGCAATCCTTACAGGTCACAAGCTCCGTGGAACCAAAGGAAGTGTTGTTGCAACAATTGCCAGTTGCCTCCCCCCTTTCCTTATAATCCTGGCTGTGGCAATGTTCTTTACTTCGTTTAAGGACAATGAATATGTAATCAGGGCCTTCAAGGGAATAAGGCCCGTAGTTGTAGCCCTTATTGGTGTTCCAATGCTTGATATGATAAAGGCTACCAAAATGAGATGGTGGTCGTGGGCAGTTGTACTCAGTTCAATGGTACTGGTATGTTTCCTAAGCGTATCCCCTATCTATATACTCATTTGTGTGATAGTTATGGCTGCCTTTATAAGTTGGTACATTAACAGAAAGGAGGTGTGCAAATGATTTACGCAGAACTTTTTGCCACCTTTTTCCTTATTGGAATGTTCACTATAGGAGGTGGATATGCTATGCTTTCCCTTATTCAGAATGAGGTTGTTACTGTTCACGGATGGATATCCGACACTACTTTCACAGATATAGTTGCAATATCCCAGATGACTCCCGGCCCTATAGGAATCAACTCTGCCACTTATATTGGGTATGAGGTGCTGGCGCAGAGCGGTGCATCTGAATTCATGAGCATACTCGGGTCATTCACAGCCACTTTTGCAGTTGTGCTCCCGTCATTCATAATTGTTCTCATGCTTTGTAAGGTGTATGAGAAATGGAAGGAGCATTATATGTTCAAAGGAATAATGGCCGGCCTCAAACCTGCCACCCTCGGACTCATAGGAACAGCAGCCCTCACTCTTGCCACTCCCGACAATTTCATTGACTGGAAGAGCTTTGTAATTTGCATAGTTGCCTTCCTGGCACTCCATTTCAAAAAAATAGGCCCATTTGCCATTATAGGACTCGGGGCCGTTGTGGGATTGCTTGTCTATTAGTATTATCTTTGCACCGGAATGAAGTTATAATGAAATTGATAAATTGTTTATGAGTACTCCCGACAAATCTCTTAAGGAAACATTTGATTATTCTGCACAGGACAGCAAATTTATGGAAATGGCCATCAATTTGTCTGTAGAGAATATAGACACAGGCGGAGGCCCTTTTGGTGCCGTTATAGTTAAGGATGGAGAGGTTATTGCTACAGGTGCCAACCGTGTAGTGCCCAATTCAGATCCTACAGCTCATGCAGAAGTTATGGCTATCAGGAATGCATGTTCAAAATTGGGAACATTCCAGCTCGATGGCTGTACTGTTTACAGTTCGTGTGAACCTTGTCCAATGTGTCTGAGTGCTCTTTATTGGGCTGGAGTGAGCAGAATCTGCTACGGCAATACCAAAGATGATGCAAAAGATATAAATTTTGATGATTCTTTCATATATGACCAGCTTGAATTGAAGTATGATGAGCGTTCCATCAAATGTGAGCATTTCATGAGGCAGGAAGCTCTTAAAGCCTTCAGAAAGTGGGAAGAGAAAGAAGATAAAGTGGAATATTAACCTAATTTTAACTATGCATACAGAAAACGCAGAACTTGGGCAGAAACCCCAGGGGCTAATTTATGCCCTTGAAGACCGCCCGTCACTGAAAGAAACCTTATTTGCAGCACTACAGCACCTTTTGGCTGTATTTGTTGCAATCATTACCCCTCCACTTATTATTGCAGGGGCACTTAACCTGGATCTTGAGACAACAGGTTACCTTGTGTCAATGGCCCTCTTTGTATCCGGAATAGCTACCTTTATACAGTGCCGCAAGTTCGGCCCTGTTGGCTGTGGTCTTCTATGTGTACAGGGAACCAGCTTTTCATTCATCGGACCCATCATTTCAGCGGGTCTTGCAGGTGGCCTTCCAATGATTTTTGGAGCTACAATTGCAGGTTCCGTTGTTGAGATGTTTGTGAGCCAGGTACTCAAATATACCCGTAAAATCATTACACCTCTTGTTTCGGGTATTGTAGTAACCTTGATTGGCTTAAGCCTTATAAGGGTTGCCATTACTGCTTGCGGTGGTGGCGAGGCAGCAAAAGCTGCAGGTACTTTCGGCTCTTTTGAGCACATTGGACTTGCTGCTTTGGTGCTTGTGCTCATCATATTCTTTAACCGTAGCCGTAACCAGTACTTGAGAATGAGTTCAATTGTAATTGGCCTTATTGTAGGTTATATTGTTGCATGGGCAACAGGCGCAGTAAACTTCTCGGCACTCCGCAATTTCGGTTCATTCAATGTTCCAATTCCTTTCCGTTATGGAGTTTCGTTCAACTTGTCATCAATCATCTCGTTGGGACTTGTGTATCTGATTACTGCTATTGAGGCATATGGTGACATTACTGCCAACTCAATGATTTCAGGCCAGGAAGTTGAGGGACCAAAATTCATGAAACGTGCTTCAGGCGGTATCCTTGCAGACGGATTCAATTCGGCGCTTGCAGGAGTTTTCAACTCATTCCCCAACTCCATTTTTGCACAGAACAACGGTATGATACAGCTTACCGGTGTTGCCAGCCGTTATGTTGGATATTTTATTGCAGGTATGCTCATTCTGTTGGGCTTGTTCCCTGTTGTGGGCCTTGTATTCTCACTTATGCCTGATCCTGTACTTGGTGGTGCAACATTGCTGATGTTCGGTACTGTAGCTGCTGCCGGTATCCGTATTATCGCATCGCAGAACATCAACAGAAAGGCAACACTTGTTATGGCAATAAGTTTCAGCTTTGGTTTGAGCGTTGAACTTGTTCCTGAGATTCTTCAGCAGTTGCCTGAAGGTGTGAGAAACATATTCTCGTCGGGAATAACAACTGGTGGTGTAATGGCAATTTTGAGTAATGCCCTTATTCATATTAAAGAAGACTGATATTCCTCTTAAAATTAAAGCCGCGCCCTGATAAGGACGCGGCTTTTTATATTGATTGATGTTTTAGGTATTAATACGGGCCTGTAATAATTCTATTTCCGTATTCACCCCAGCCAAGGTCGTTGTCGGCTACCTTTTTCAGGAAATCATTGTACACACCTTCGCGTACCTTGATTTGTACAGTCTTGTCGCATTTGTCAAATACTCCAGTACCTATGCTGGGGAACTTGGTCAAGCCATCGTAGCCCAAGGTTATTGTGTTGAGGTTGTCACAGTTATAGAAAGCGTAGTTACCGATGCTTTCGATTGTGTTGGTGATCCACATATTTGAAACTGCAGTTTGGCTGAACATGTAAGGCAAGATATTGCGTAGTCCTCCGCCAATGTTAATGGAGGTCAGGGTAGATGTTCCGCTGGAGAATATTCCCATATCCGGTGCGTCGAGTTGTTTTTCATAATCAGCGTCGAGTTCAAATTCGCGGTAGACATTAATCTGTGTCAAGGGCGAATAGTAGAAAGGCCCCACATCGTCACTACCAATATGGCAGCCTATCTTGAGTTTATGTTCTCCCGACTCGAAGGTTAGGGTTGACAGTTTCTCGCATTTGTGAAACGCCTCCTTGTTAATCACAATTACACTGGATGGGATGGTTAAAGTCTTTATGTTCAGATAGTTGAACATATGTTCACTTATATTTATTACATTACTTCCTATAGTGACACTTACCTCATCTACATTTTTATAGTGCTCATTGGCAAACATCCCCTCATCCCACTCGTCCGGTATGAACAATGAACCGTACTGGGTAATATACTTTGTTGTGCGGCCAAGTTCTATATGCTTCAATGGTGAGTTATAGAAGGTGCCATAATCACTCTTTTGATTGGCAATATTCAAAACCTCATCGCTAGGGTTGATGATTACCGTGTGCAGCGCATTGCAATCGGTGAATGCATCGTGTCCAATGGTTGTTATAGACGAAGGGATAGTGATTGAGGTCAAGCCCGAATTGGCAAACGTATAATATGGGATCTCCTTCACCTGGCTACCGATGGTCACGCTGGTGAGGTTAGACTGGTCCTGGAAGAATCCTTCAGTTGCTTCACTGGCGTCGCCTCCATGCAAGGTGATTTCGCGGTTCCAGTCTACGAGCTCGAGCTTAGCATCATGGAAAGGGACTTGCTCATCGGACAGATATGACTGATAGTACATGATGAGCTTTGTTCCTGTCTGGCTAGGTTTAAAGGACACATACTTCAGTTCACCGCAGCTATAGAAGGCATCCATGCCGATGGTGTTCACTGTGCCCCTGATGGTAAGCGCCTCCAGTGCATCGCAGTCATAGAGCACACCTGCATCTATCGTGCTGGCACCTAGATCGGCTTTTTGTAACGCATCGCAGTCATATAAAGCACCATAGTCGACAGTCTTTACCGTTGCCGGGATGTCTATTGACTCCAGTTTGTCGCAATCATAGAACGCATACTTGCCGATTGTGGTCACCGAGCCAGGGATAGAGACCGATGGTAATCCCGATTTGGCAAAGGTGTAGTGAGGTATGCCTGTTACCTGCTCTCCTATGGTCACATTGCTGAGGTTGGGGTTCTCTGAGAAGAGTCCCTCATTAATGGCGTCTATGCTGCCATCTTTTTCCAAGGCATAGTTGAGGGCGCGATTCCAGTTCAATGTCTCAAGCGAGGCGTCATAGAAAGGACTCTGATCGTCAGTTCCGAATGTCTGATAACCCAAGGTGAGTGGTGTGCCAGTCGGACTTGGTTCTAAGGTCAACGACTTCAGGTTATCGCAGTTGTAGAATACGTCGTTCTCTATCTCCTCTACCGTGCCCAGGATAGTGACTGACTCCAACCCTGTGCATTCATAGAAGCTGTTCTTAGCTACATGAGATGAGCCAATGACTACTGTCTTCACCTTATTGCTAAAGCAGAACGCATGTTCACCGATAGCAGTCTGAGCTGAGGGGATGATTACCGTCTCCAGGTCGTCGCAGTTGAAGAAGGCATCCTTCCCAACAATGGTCACATTACTCGGGATATTGATTGATTTGATATTCCTATATGCGAACATATAAGGGTAAATCTGGCTCAGCTTGGGCCCAATCTCCACCGTAACCTCATCAACGGTTCCAGGGCGATTAGCACCCGACTCAGAATCGGCACTCAAAGAGAATAGACCTTCATCTACATTTTCATAATAAAAGTCGCCTTCGGATATTTCATCATCAAAATGGTAATAGTCTCGATAGTCGATATCTCTGTTGATAGATATATGGCGCAATGGAGAGAAACCAAACGGACCTCTTGCCGCAGATGAAGCGTTGGCCACTACCATGAGAGGCCCTTCTCCCTCGAGTATGGAGACGCGTTCCAGATTGCGGCATTCCCAAAAAGCGTAATAGCCCACCTGGGTCACATTGCCCGGGATGGTGAGTTCGCGAAGTGCAGTACCTGCAAAAGCAAATTTACCGATAGTGGTCAGACTCTTGGGGAAAATCACCGAGGTGATGTCGGTCACATTGGAAGGTTTGCTGTACCAACTGCCAATAAGTTCAACAATCTTAGATCCACTGAAGGCATTGGCCTTGATGGTGGTAAGAGGTTTGTCAAACTCAATGACGAAGTGCTTCTTTTCCTTATCGTAGTAGTGCTTCGTGATGGTAGCATCAAAGGGGTTGGTTATCTCGCCCGAGAATACCAGCGGCTCTGTGCTGCTTGCACGGGTGTAGATGAGCTGATGATCACTCTGGGTGTTTGCTGTGAACTTGAGCGCAGCCATAGGCTGGATGTTGCGACGGGTAATTGTTACCTTCTTCGAAGTCTGCATTGTGAAAGCACCCCCTTCTGTTGGAGTAACCAGAATCTTGAGACCCTTCTCGAATGTCACAGGAGGCATGGCAAACCAAAACTCAGTAGCTTGCTCCGTACTGGTACCCAACTCCACTCCAGCACCACAGTTCAGAACAATTGTAGAGGTACCTTCATCAGTCATCGTCACCTCAGGGGCGGCATCGTAGTGAGGCTCGATAAATCCGTATCCTGCAATCTTCTCGCCACCAAGCGCAGTAACCTCAATCGTCTCCACTTTGGTGCCGGCTGCCCCATAGAGCTTGATGACGAGGTAGCCGCAGGTGTTGCGGAAGTAGAGGTCGGTGTCGGTGCTATGCTCTCCCACGGCTACCATTACATTGGCATCCTTGCCAAAGGAGTTGGGCGCATAGTCCTGATTTTCTGAAAAGTATAACCTAAGTTTCTCTATATTGTTTTCTTTCGTACAAGATCCTCCTGCTCCATAAGGGAACACAGCATAAGACTTGCTCACTTCGAAACCGACTTGGCTTGGTATGCCTTCTACCTTGTGGAACTCTGCTGTGGTGGCACCATCCTCACCATAGTACTTGTACTGCATACGGTGGTTTTGCCCCATATAGTACGATACGGCATCACCGTTGTTCCAGTATATAGTAGTGCCATCTGTGTAGGCACGTGTCTCGTCATTGTTGCCTGCTACGGTAGCGTAGATAATCTCGGGGAGCTCGCCACTGGCTGTGCCACCCTGATTGAGCCGCTCAAACAACTCATCCTTCTCGCAACTGCTGAATAGCACCGTTGCGAATAATAAATAAATGAATTTCTTCATATTTCATCCTATTACTTTTTTACCAATCCAAGTCCTCATACTTTTCTCCAACTGGCTCAATGCTTGCAGCAAAACCCTTCTCTACTTCTATTTTAATAACTTCTACTTTTGGAGCTTCGTAGGCTTCCATTATCATACTTGTTATGTTCATTTTATTTTTGTATTTAATATTAAAATTATTGCTAAAATTTTGCAAAAGTATTGCAAATTGGCAAAAGAACCAAAGAATATCACCCTACATTTGGCAAACAATAAAACGAATAGTTTAATCGTAAAATTACAAGAAAAGATGTGCTATTACCTTTTTCCAGTTCCCGTAGCCAAGGTCTGAAGGTTTCATCATAAGGTTCAGCTCACCATCAAATTCAATTGGAAAATTCTCTGCTGCTGTAAGTTGCAGAAGGCTCAACATGTCGGGATATTTCTGAGCAACTTCATTGTTTGACGGAGTGCCCAGAAGTTTGATGCATTTTTCGTCTGGATTACACTCGGAGAAGACAATCTCCATCTCCTTTTCTGTAAGGGACTCATCATTGTTATCTACCATCATGAAGCTCTGGAAAGTTTCAAAGTTGATGCTTTTGGCGTATTTTACCACAAAGTGCCCTTTCGGCCACTCCCCTGTTCCATTCTGTGTTGGTGAATCGTAGCCTATCCATTTGTCTATTGCTGCAAAGAAGTACAGCATACCCTCATGTGGAAGAAGGTTTTCCTTGTCATAAGGTGCTATGTCATCGCAGTTTATCTGACAGATGAAAGTGAGTGGATAGTCAAATGTCTCCCCATCTTCCGTAACTTCAATTGTAGGGTATTGCATATTCTCCGGCATATCCGGATCACCCCACCATTTGCTTCCGCAGAACAGGATTCTTTCAGTTGGTTGTAGTGTGAGTTTTATTGCCATGGTTATTGTGTTTAATCTATAATTTTCTGCAAAGTGCCCTTCCCTTTTCGGTTGCTTTTGCCATTATTTCAGCAAGTTCTTCTGGAGTACACATGTCGGTTCCGGTTACAGCAAAAGTCTTCACTTGCGGTATTCCCCATAGCCAGCAGATGGCTTTCAGGTATGAAGTTCCCTGGTCGAGCCTTGAGCCGGTTTTGGTAAGGCCACCTCTGGTGGTAATGTAGAGCATTTTTTCTGCACGGCAGATTCC
The DNA here is from genome assembly GCA_017631435.1 of Bacteroidales bacterium. GTDB lineage: Bacteria > Bacteroidota > Bacteroidia > Bacteroidales > UBA932 > Egerieousia. Next base: position 27,948 of record JAGBTG010000035.1, read on the forward strand.
CTGATTGCTTCCGTCGGGATTATACTTGAAAGTGAGGCCCGGTGCACACATGTGTTCTATGAATGCTTTCAAAACTGCTGGAAAACTCATATCCCAGAATGGTGCTGCTACAACAATGAGGTCTGCTGTGGCTATCTTGTTGCCATACCTGAGGTCATCTTCCGGCAGCCCTATCTGTTGCCTTCTTTTGAATATATCTTCTGTTATGCATCCGGGATCATAATTGGAGAGGTCAATCTCTGTAATCTCATACCTTTGAGCCAATTCATGCAGCATTGCCTCAGCCAGTTTGCGTGTGCGGGATTCTGCACCGCGGATGCATGCGTTTATGTATACAAGTTGCTTCATTTCATTGAATTGTAATTGTCTATTGTTTCCACTCGTTCATTATCTCTCCGGCTGTGTTTATGACCTTTACGCTAAGTTTCCCTTTGCTTTTGTGCACTACGAATATCGTTGCGTTGTCCATGCTTTTCCCGCCCCCTATAAATACCGGATAGTTGTTCTCTGTGCTTTTCTCCGGATGGAATGCGTATTGGTGTGTATGGGCATTGAAAGCCACATCAAAAGGTGCCTTGTCAAGCATCGGACGCCATAGCGGTTCGCAAAGATTGCTTCCCTGCATACCGTAGATTGGAATATGGTGGAACAGGATTCTCTTGTCTGCTTTTTTGAATGCTTTGGATGAGAGTTCCTCCTTAAGGAATTCAACCTGCTCTTCTCTAAGGCTTGTAAAGTCGTTCAACCCGGAGTACTCCCTGTGGTCATCTTTTTTGTCTTCCCCGCAATCAAGGATTACTATGCGGGTATCACCCCAGTTGAATGCACTGTATGTTTTACCACCTGCGTATTCCAGATGCTTGCGCAACCCAATTGAGTAGGCATTGCGGATCTCGTGATTACCCCTTATAAAGATTGTAGGGATACTGCTTCCATTTACAGATTCAGTAAGAAATTTTAGGGTCCCACTTGCCTGGTTATGGTCTTTAGGATCATCAATGCAGTCTCCGTTGAACACCACAAAATCATAGTCCACATCCTTTACGTGCCTGTAAAGTGCTTCAAAAATATGTTTGCGTTGATGAATGTCGTTGAAAACAAGTGCTGTGAAGCTATCTGCATCATCCTGGGCAGTAACAAATGAATAGAATGGTGAAACGGCTGTGTTTCCAAAGATCTTATGATATCCTCCGTAATATAGAATTTCCTGTGAACAAACTCTGTAATAGTATTTTACACCCGGCTTCAACCCCTCCAGTCTTATTTTGTGCACAGATTCATTGAACTCAGCCTGGCCATCTACAAGGAGCCTTGCGCGTTCAAGTTGCGTTGTATCGGTGCCATATTCCACCCAGCTGTATGCAGGAATTATAGTCTCCCACATAATGGTCATTCCCCCGTTTGTGGGGTTCTGAAGATACGGCTTGGTGCGCATCAGCTCATTGGCCTCCAGTGCGGTCCTCAGTTTTACAACAACCGGTCTATGGTCAGACGCCATAGGTTCGTCAATAACCTCTTTGGAAACTATATCCAATTTAGGAGCTGTAGATTTCCAGACGGCAATATAATCCAATGTTCTGTCGGGATTAGGAGCTGGAAAAGTTTTGGACTCCAGCTTGTTGAGGATTCTGAAATTCTCCTGCAATGCCTTAATGAACTGAGATCCGGGGATATCATTCAGGTCTCCGGCAAGGTAGAAAGGTTTGCTGCAGCCTTTTGCAATTTTCCCGATGGTTTCAAGTGATGCCATTCTGTCGGCCTCAGTGAGGGAAAGGTGGGTGCAGGCAAATACATACTCCTCAAATTCGGCCACAAGCAGTGCCCTCTCCTCTTCCCTTCCGGGAAGCGGATACCCTTTTACGGCATGAGGCTTCTCCTTTGAAAGGATACCTATGCCATACTTGCCGCCATCGAATTCAATGGCCGGGAAATATTCAGCATTCATCCCTGCATAATCTGCAATTTCTCCAAGAATGTACTTGCCTCCACTGCGTCTTGTCATGCTGTCAAGCTCCTGTACTGCCACTACATCCGGAGCCTGTGTGCGGATTACAGCTGCTGCACGGCGGCAGTCCATAACATTGTCCATCCCTTTCGAATTGCGGACATTGTAGGTCATTATCTTCAAGTGCTCCTGTGCAAAAGCAGAAGCCGTACATATCATCAATAAGGTAAGGAAAGCTATTTTTTTCATAATTTGTAAAGTTAGCAATAATTGGTGATATACGTTTTTTTATCTTAAATTCGTGTCATAATCATTTCATCATATAGAAAAGTGTGCAATTATGGAGAAAGATGCAATTTTTGAGACGGCAGAGAGGTATGTCAGGTACACCGGAAAGTCAATTTTCCTTACAGGAAGGGCAGGTACGGGAAAGACCACATTTCTCAAGTACATTGCGCAGTCAATCTCCAAAAGGTTTGTCATCCTTGCTCCAACAGGTGTGGCGGCCATAAATGCAGGGGGATCCACCATCCACTCCTTCTTTCAGCTGCCCCTTTGTCCTTATCTGCCTGATGTAAAAGAACTTGTTACTGAATATCAGACTCCCGACAGATACCGAAGCCTCCGCAAGGAACGCATAAAGATTATCCGCACATTAGACCTCCTTATCATTGATGAAATCTCAATGGTGAGGGCAGACCTGCTTGATGCAGTTGATATGACCTTGAGAAAGTATCGCCGCAATGACCTCCCTTTTGGAGGGGTGCAGCTGCTGATGATTGGAGACATCCACCAGCTCTCACCTGTGGTAAAGGAGAGTGAAAGGCAATATATTTCACAGGTTTATCCTTCTCCTTACTTTTTCCATTCAAAAGCATTGGGGAAGATGGATTATATAACCATTGAGCTTCAGAAGGTGTACAGGCAGAAGGATGCAGAATTTATTGGGATACTTAATGCTGTACGTGACAATAAAGTGACTCCTGAGGTTCTGGAAAAACTCAATTCCAGGGTTGGTGCACCCCAAGATATGGATGAGGTTGTGCGGCTTACTACCCATAATGCCCAGGCAGATAATATCAACGCATTGGAACTGGTAAAGCTGTCGGGAAAACCGGAGGTGTTTACAGCCAGGATTGAAGGGGATTTTCCTTCAAACAACTACCCCGCAGATGAGTTCCTGAGTCTCAAGGAGGGTGCCAGAGTGATGTTTGTCCGTAACGATCCACAGGGCAAATATTATAATGGAAAAATGGGAACTGTGCTGGAGATTTCTGCAGCAGGGAATGTGCTTGTTGAGGATTTTGAGGGAGGGCTTGTTGAGGTTGAGCCTGTTGTGTGGGAGAATATTCAGTATGAGATAGACCAGCAGACATCAGAGATTGTTCCTGTTGTGGTGGGCAAGTTCCGCCAATTGCCGCTTAGAATTGCGTGGGCTGTAACTATACACAAGAGTCAGGGACTCACCTTTGACAAGGTTATTATTGATGCTGGAGCAGCATTTGCTTTTGGTCAGGTTTATGTGGCACTTTCAAGATGCCGTACACTAGAGGGGATATCCCTTGAGACCCCAATTTCTGCTTCTTCCCTCTATAATGATTCACATATTTCCCGTTTCAATGAAGCGGTTTCCCCTTTTGCAATTGTGCAGTCTTCTCTAGGCAGTGCAGAGAGGGCCCACAGGTTCAATGTTCTGAGGGAGATTTTCAATTTTGAGCCTGTTGTGAGGACTTATGGATGGCATATGAAAAACTGGCGTGCCGGATATGAGCAGTTATATCCAGCTGATACACAGACTCTCCTCTCCCATCAGAATACACTTTTTGAGCTAAGGAAAACAGCAGACACTTTTTCCCGACAGTTAACCCATATTGAAACTTCTGGCGCCACTGACGAATACCTCACAGAACGTCTTGAAAAGGCTTCCGGATATTTCCTTCCTTATTTTGGGCAGATGAGAGAATGCTGCAATGCTGTTGCAGACCTTGAAATTGACAACAAAGAGGTCAAGAAGAAAGCAAAGGACTCATGGGTTGAACTGATGATTCTGCTTGATATCATTTGCGGTGTGCTTGAAGCCATTTCCGGTGGTACTTTTTCTATTGAGAACTACTCCAGATTAAAAACTGAGAGTCAGCTCAAAGATAGAAGTGCAGTTTCTCGCAAGAAAAAAGCACTGAAGATAGAAGTTGACGCCAATGCATCACCTGTTCAGGTGAATGAACAGCTTAAACAATTGCTTCAGCAATGGCGTACTGAACGGTTCAAAAAAGATAATGTGCCGGCTTATACCATCATCCATCAGAGTACATTGTTTGAAATTGCATCAAAGATTCCGCAAAACATGTATGAACTTGGCAATATCAAGGGGATGGGTAAAGCCAAATGCAAGAAATATGGGGCCGAAATATTGGCAATTACAGTAAAATTTGCCGCTTTTTCCACAAAAGACGATGGCTCTGGCCAGATTCAGGACAATTTGTTCTAGTTGTGAGCACTCAATTTCATATATTTGTAAAAGACTTAACATATACAACAATGCAGATACTTAAAGAAAGAATATTGAAGGACGGCAAGTGCTTTCCCGGTGGCATCCTTAAAGTGGACAGTTTTATAAATCATCAGATGGATCCAGTGCTTATGGAAGCAATGGCTGAAGAGTTTGTAAAGCGTTTTGAAGGTTCCGGCATAAACAAAATACTTACTGTAGAGGCCAGTGGTATAGCCCCTGCCATTATGGTTGGTTATCTGATGAAGTTGCCGGTTGTTTTTGCCAAGAAAAACAAACCGTCAACAATGGAGAATATGCTGGTAACTGAAGTGTTTTCGTTTACCAAGAACAAGACCTATACTGTATGTGCCAGCAAAGACTACATCAGTGAGGGAGACAAGATACTTTTCATAGATGATTTTCTTGCCAATGGCAATGCGGGACTTGGAATGATTGATCTTGTAAAACAGGCAGGCGCAGAAATGGCTGGAATGGGTTTTCTTATAGAAAAGGAATTCCAGGGCGGTGCTGTAAAACTACGCAATGAAGGAGTGAGGGTTGAATCACTTGCTGTGATTGAGAGCCTTGATAATTGTACAATTACGCTAAAATAAAACCATAACTTATGAATCGTACGGTTATTATCATGTTTCTTGCCATTTTCATGGCATGCAATTCTGTATTGGCACAAAATGCCTATACAATTTATCCTGTACCGCAGGAACAGAAGACATTGAAAGGAAAATCTTCCTTCACGCTGAAAGTTTGTGTTGTAGCGGAGCCTGGAATTGACAAATATACCCTTGACCGTGCATTGCAGGTACTCAAGGCCAAAGGTTTGGATGCGTCAATTGCTGATAAACCACAATCAGGAAAATCAACTGTGTACCTTGGTATAAATGGGTCAAAAGGTACGGCCGACCGTAAGGCTTCAGGCCTTAAACTTAAGAGGGATATTTTCAGCCAGCCCAAATATGACCGCCATATTGTAAGCCTTTCATCAAACGGAGGCAAGGCTCAGGTGGTTATACTTGGCGAGAATACTGATGCTGTATTCTACGGCCTGGCTACTTTGGAGCAGATGTTGGACAATGGAACTGACAATCTTTCAAATGTTGTTTTCTACGATTTTGCTGATGTCAAATACCGTGGAGTGATTGAGGGTTATTATGGAGTTCCTTATAGCATGGAGGTTACACAGGACCTTTTCCGCTTTATGGCCCGCTATAAATTGAATATGTACATGTACGGTGCAAAGAGCGACCCTTACCATACCCGTTACTGGGATAAGGCATATCCTGAGAAGATTACCGACAACGAGAAGAGATTTGGTCTTATGACACAGGATATGATGAAACAGCTTACCCAAACTGCTCATGAGTGCAAGGTGAATTTCATCTGGGCAATCCATCCGGGCCAGACATTTACTGCCCTTGGAGAATCAGATGTACTTGACAGGATTATGGGCAAGTTTGAACTTATGTACGGTCTAGGTGTGCGTCAGTTTGGAGTGTTTGTTGATGATTGCGGTGTGCCTTATGATGATCCATCATTGAAACAGTGTGCAGACCGCCTTTCAGACCTTCAGAATATGATTGATGCCAAATGGAACGGTGCCGGTGTTGCAGCAGCAGATACCGTTAAGCCATTGCAGTATGTTCCGCAGTTATATGCCTACAGTTGGGCAAAACCGGAGCTTGCCCGCAAGTTCTGGAGTTCATTGAATCCTGTCCCAAGTAAGGTAAATATCTATACAACCGGTAAAAATGTCTGGTCGGTACCTAATGGAAAAGACCTTGAAGTGCTCAATGATTACCTGGGACGCGAGGTTTCATGGTGGTGGAACTACCCTTGTAACGATGTTGATGTTACCAAGATTTTTGTAGCTGACACATACACCAACTTTGCAGATGAGACACATATCCATTTCAGTGGAGAACTGGAGAAAGACCTTCAGGTAAAGACCATTATAATTAACCCTATGCAACAGGGCGCACTTTCTAAGATTCCTTTGTTTGGGGTTGCAGACTATACCTGGAATATGGATTCCTTCAACAATATGGAGAACTGGAAAGCATCCCTTCCTGCTGTTGTTGGTAAAGTGAATGCACAGGATTTTGAGACAATTGTCCCATACTTGCGTTACTATGATTCATTGTCTCCACTTGCTGGTCTTATCAATGAGTTCAAGGCGGCTTACAAACAGAATCCTTCTCAGGTTTCTGCGGATGCCCTTAAGGCTGAACTTGCAAAAATTTCCAAGGCATGTGAAATTGTCGGGAAGATGAAGGAGTCTGAAAATGAGAGTGATACATTGTTTTATGCCGATTTGAGGCCGTTTTTGCTCAAACTTCAGGTTATGGCTCAGACTGCTGAGTTTATGGTTGATGCCCTTACTTCAGAGAACTTGCAGGGAATTGATGCTGTTGGGTTTGCTAAATGCTGGAGTGCAATTGAGGGTATAGACAAGAATGATAATCATCGTTTTGATATCTTGCGAGGTATGGGCAATGAGATTACCCTTCAGGTGAAGACAGCAGAGCCTGCTGCACAGGTTTTGAGGCCATTCCTTGATTGGCTGCTTGAAGAACTGGACATTAAATTTTAAAATATATGAATAACAGAATCAATTATCAGATTACTACCGGAACCAAAGAAGATATTAACGCAATTGCGCAGTTCCAGGTAGACATGGCAGCAGAGTCTGAGGGTACTACCCTGGACATTGCCCGCGTAACCCCAGGCGTAGCAGCCGTAATGGACGACCCATACAAAGGCACATATATCATTGCCCGTGCAGACGGCCAGACAATTGGCAGCCTGATGCTAACCCGCGAGTGGAGCGACTGGACCAACCGCTGGTACTGGTGGATCCAGAGCGTATACGTAAGACCAGAATACCGCGGCAAAGGCGCCTACAGAGCCATGTACGCCAAAATCAAAGAAATGGCCCACGAACAAGGCGTAACCCAGGTCCGCCTATATGTAGACAAAACAAACTACAGAGCCCAGCAGGTATACAAGAAATTGGGAATGGATGAGTGCCACTACCTTATGTATGAAGAGGTTCTTGGATAGCTATTGGTAATTTGCATTATAGAAACAGAGGTTGATTGCAGTTTGCATTCAACCTCTGTTTCCTTTTTATGAAGGCATCTCTTTTTTATTTCAATGCATATATTGAAATTATACGGCTGATATCCAGAATGTCTGAAGCCCCGCGGAACTCAAATCTTATACGCCCTACTCCGCTGAAATAAAGGTCAAGTTCACTGTCAAAATCAAGCAATCCCGAAGTTTCAACCGAAAAAACTGAAATCTTTGAATAAGGCATAATTGTGAAATCCTTCTTTTTCCCGGTCAATCCCTGAACATTTACAGCAATGATTCGCTTGTCTGTAAATATCACATGATCCCGCACATCCTTATAGCAGCCAAGTACTGTTTCTCCAGGAACCATTATAGGTTCCAATTCTTTTGCAAATTTATCATCATCGACCTTCTTAAGTTTGAAGATGCTTCCATTTTCAAAATCTATCATATACAAATCATTTTCCCAAAGTTAACAAATTTTGATAAGAGCATGGAGTTAGAGTAAATTTTTTTTAGAAAAAAGCAAAAATCAAATCTATATATAAATTTTTGCTTTTTCAGGCATGATAACAATAAGTTTCCTGATAGTTTTACTTCTGAAAATTTTTAACAAAGTTATGTCACTTAATTTGTCGAGAAAAATACCGCAAGTGCAAGGGGAAGAGTGCAAGGCGGGTAAGATTATGGACCCTTTTGTAGATTGGGGATTCAAACGTTTGTTCGGCTCAGAAGAACACAAGGATAATCTCATTGGTTTCCTGAATCTTCTTCTTGAACCTAAATCTAAAATTGAGAGTATAAGTTATGTAAACACCGAGTTTATTCCAGATCAACAGGACCAGAAAAGATGTTATTTTGATCTTATATGCGTGAACTCTGATGGTGTGAGATTCCTTGTTGAGATGCAAAATTGTTCCAAGAGCAATTTTAATGACAGGATTCTTTATTACACATGCTCTCTTATTACCAAGATGGGAAAAAGAGGTAAAGATTGGGATTATGCAGATATCAAGAAAGTCTATTCAATATGCCTTATGAACTTTAAATTCGGCAATAACCCTTCTTTGCGAAAAGATTATGCTCTCTATGATGCCATTAATAAAGATTTGTTCTCAGACAAATTGAATATCATTATGTTGCAAATCCCATGTCTGGAAGCAGAATCCATATCAGACTGCTCAGAAGAATATGAATTTTTGTTATATTTGCTGAACCATATGCATAAAAATATGAAGACAATTGAGCAATTGAAAAAAGAGGTTGAGCAAACTAATCTTCCCGATGATAAAAAAGAACTTTTTTACAAAGTCCTTGATACAGCCGATGTTGAGTCTCTATCTGAAAAAGAAAGATTCCAATATGAAGCTGAATTGAAGTATTACCGTGACACTATGAATGAATATATGTGGCAAAGAACGGAAGGTAGAAGAGAAGGACGCGAAGAAGGAAGAGCAGAAGGACGTGCAGAAGGACGTGCAGAAGGAATAAAAGAGGTAGCAGCTTCAATGAAGCAATCTGGCGCAACAGTTGACTATATAGCTCAAGTAACCAAGCTTTCCGTACAGGAAATAGAACAACTGTAAATTTTATGAGCCAATACTACAGACACTTCAAAGGCAATATCTATAAAGTTCTCCTAGTAGCAAAACATTCAGAAACGCTGGAGGACTTTATAGTCTACCAGGCAATGTACGGAGAACATGGCATTTGGGTTCGCCCCAAAGCCATGTTTGAAGAAACCATCACCAGAGAGGGCCAGACTTTCAGGCGGTTCTCTCCAATATCTGATGAGGAAGCTTTGAAATATTTGGCAGATTGATTATTCCCTGCAGATTCCTCCTCATCCCCTACCCAAGAAGCACTTGTATCTGAGGAATCAGTCCCTCATCAGCCGGCAGCCATTTGACGTTATGTAAAGACTTTGCGTTAAGCCACGCATCAGCCTCATGCTCATTAAGTTGAAGCGTGTCAGACAATAAAGAACACACAAAACAATGCATAGTAAGGTGGAAATTTGGATAATCCCACTCAACAGTATCCAACAACTCCACCACCTCTATCTCAGCATCCAGTTCCTCTTTTATCTCACGCTTGAGTGCATCTTCCAAGCTCTCCCCAGCCTCAGTCTTACCGCCCGGAAACTCCCACCATCCCTTAAAATCACCGTACCCGCGCCGTGTAGCGTAGACCATACCGTCTTTTATGATTATTGCTGCTACTACTTCTATGATTTTCATAGTTATATACTAGTCAATATTAGTGTTTGAGTTTTAAAGATAGCTAAAATAAATCTTATTTTGTATATTTGAGATTCTGTAATTACTCTATTGATTACTGCATATGAAAACTTTTCTTAAACATTATTGGTTATCATTACCGGTTTTCCTTGCAGTGCTTTTGTGTCTGGGTATATTGCTCATGCTTGGCTATCCCACTTCCCTTGATTTGTTAGTGGGCCTGCTTGAATTGTTGGTGATCCTGGCATTGCCGGTTTCATGGTTCTTCCTCACAAGGAAGAAAGAATGGAAGAAATTTGCAGTTTCTTTCGGATTATCGGCATTTGTAGTTTTAACCTTATGTGTGTTTTCAACAATTGTTTCAATGAGTAGTCCCGACGGTTTTGGCCGTTCTCACCCTATTCCCCCAGATTTACAGTACGATATTCCCCTAAAGAGCAGTGATCCTTTTATATACGAATCTAAGGATCAGACTGCACAAGTTGACAGTACCGATTTAAACACTTGGCTGCAGATTTGGGACAATCCTGGACAAGGCGGCATCTATAAATATGATTTCCATTATGGCACCCTTCCAGCAGGTGAAATCTTCCTGAAATGTTATGAGGTTACTGATAACATCCGTTTGTCTGAAGACAGTTTGTCCGTCAAGAGTAAAGTTGCTGTTCCTGCAAATCATTCTTTTTCAAAAATTGTCGGGAAACAGGAATTTATAATCTACGAGGGCGATTTTGGTGATTATTATGCTGCAAGGATTGAGGTTTGGTTCCGTGATGTGGAAACTGGAGCTGAATGTAAACTTCTAGAGAAGATTTATCGTGTGGATGGGTGGATGAGATAATATGATTTATTGAAATTATATCTTATTTTTGCACAAAACACATGAAATTATGAATTTGATAAATACTGAACTTGTACAGTGGCTTCAGCAGTTGGGTATTGCTGAAGGCTATGTTGATTTGGTGGTTACGGCAACTTCCATTTTTGTTATTCTCCTGGTTGCTTTCATTCTAGACAAAATCTGCCGCAGGATTATAACTCCATTAATCCGCAAGGTTACCAGCAAGACCGGCAATTCATGGGATGACCATATTCTTAGCGATGAAGTACTTGATAATGTATGTAAACTTATTCCTCCTATTGTTGTTTCGGCATTGCTCCCACTTGCGCTCCATAGCATGCCAGTGTTGCTTTCGTGGTCTTTGAGGATTATCTGGATTTACATTATCATTATTGCAGTAAAGCTCGTTTGTGCATTCATTTCGTCGATTTATGCAATTTCATGCGAGAACGAGAAGTATAAAGGGCAGTCTCTTAAAGGATTTTACCAGATGTTGAAACTTGTGGTAATCTGTATAGGAGCCATCATAATAATAAGTGCATTGTTGGACAAGAATCCGTTGGTAATCCTTACTGGTTTGGGTGCCGGTACAGCAGTGCTGATGTTGGTTTTCCAGGATACCATTAAAGGACTTGTTGCAGGAATACAGCTCAGTGCCAATGATATGCTCCGTCCGGGGGACTGGATCTCAATGCCTAAATATGGTGCAGACGGTGATGTGATTGAGGTTACCCTTACAACTGTAAAGGTACGTAACTGGGACAAGACCATCACCACTATCCCACCCTATGCACTGGTAAATGATTCTTTCCAGAACTGGAGAGGAATGTTTGATGAAGGTGGAAGACGTATCAAGCGTTCTATCAATATTGACATGAATACCGTCCGTTTCTGTACTAAAGAGGAACTTGATTACTTCAAGCAGCAGCCGTGGATGGAGGGTTTTGAGCCGTCAGGTACAGATGAGGTAAATCTTTATATCTTCCGCCACTATATGGACTGGTATTTGAAGAACCACCCCGAGGTGCATAAAGGAATGACAATCCTTGTGCGCCAGATGCAGCCTACATCAGAAGGTATGCCTATAGAACTTTATTTCTTCTCTGCAGATACAGCATGGCTAAGATATGAGCATCTTCAGGGAGAGGTGTTTGACCATCTTCTTGCAGTTCTTCATTCTTTTGATTTGAGGGTATTCCAAAGGTCATCATCAGCTACAACCAAATAGCATTACCTGCATATGTTTTTTCATCGTCACTTTTTCATAGTTTTGTTGGTGGTTACACTCAGTTCATGTTCCGGTACAACTGACTGCAAATATGACGTTAAGGAGACCAGAGTTACGCGAGAGGAATTCCTGGAAGCCTATCATCGCAGACCCGAGTATAATCTTGTTGCGGACACTGCTGTCAACTGGCCAGATAATAAGAGAATTGAGTATGCTGTTTTCTGTTCTCTTAAAGAAGAAGAGAAGGAAAGGTACATCTGGGACAATTTGGAAATTAACAATATCCACCGTTACCCTACTGGTGAGTATGTGGCTGGGATATCAGATGATGTTTGGATGTACAAAGAAGTCTTTCTTAATGATAAATTTGAGCCGGATACAACTGTAATTGAAGGTGCCATGTTTGCGGTTTATTCTACTTCCGGCATTTATGCAGGTTGTGAATCATTTGATTGTGACAGTCATGCACTAATTCATTTTTATTCAAACAAAGGGAGTGAAAAAGGCAGAATGGAAGAAATTGCATTCTATAAGAATATCAATTGGAGACTGGAGTGGTTTGAAATGTTTCCGGAATTGGAAGGAATTGATTACAACCAATGCGTTGTCTGGTATAAAGATGCTTTATATTGTGCTGCTCAAGAGAATTGTTATGATGAAAATGGGAATTGGTTTACCAGACCCTATTTTGTGAAACTTGAACTTGTGGAAAACAAATAATTGTACTTATGGGAATTTTCAAGTCCATTAAATATAACTTCTTCCTTTTGCGTTATGTTCTCTCTTCAAAAAGCACGTCGCTGAAGAAGAAATTTCTCATTGTAGGAACAATTGCCTACTTTATTCTTCCAACAGATTTTATTCCGGAACTGGTGCCATTTTTAGGCATAACAGATGATGCGGCAGCTTTGGTTGCCTGCATTTCTGCAATCACATCTTCTGTTACACCTGAAATTAAAGAGAAGGCACTTAAAAGGATTGGCGGCTGATGCAGGAAGTTATCCTGCCACCACTTTCCATCTGAGTCTCCAGATGCCGTTTTCGTATGAATGGCTGATAATCTTGAATGTTCCCACCTCTGAGGTGTTCTTCACATGAGCTCCAATGCATGCGCAGATGTCGTAGTCCCCTATTTTTACCAGGCGGAGGGTATCAGATGCATCGTCGGGAAGCTTGCTCAAGTCTACTAGTGCTGCAGCCTTCTCTTTTGCAATGAAGTCTATAGTCACATCCAGGTTGCTTGAGATAACCTCATTCACTTTTGCCTCAATGGCTGCTACCTGCTCTGCGGTAGGTTCTGCATCCAGAATGTAATCACATTTTGATTTTCTCTTCTCAACGTGGGCATTCCTTGAACGCGGGCATCCGAACATCTTGACCATAGTTGCATTGAGGATGTGTTCTGCTGTATGGGCAGGCTCAAACTCCTGCTTGTTGTGTGTATTGAGTTGTGGCGTTTCCATATAAATTTGTATCTTTACTTGGGACTAAGTTAGTTAATTTTGGAGAATAAAATATGAATGAACTAGAAAACAGGCACAGGAAATATCTTGGTTTGGATTTGGTGCAGGATTCTTGGATAAGACTTGAAGTTTGTGGAGTTGTGCTGTATCACGATGGTGAATTTGTCCGTAAGCAGATAACCTCTGAGTTTGGAAATTATTCTGAGTGTGATTTGTGTGCCCCTGTTCCACCTAAATACAATAAGGGAATCATAAATAAGTTCAAAGAGAAGAACGGGCTCTATTTCTATCATTCCAAATACAGCAATAATTCCGGATTTTACATTAAGATAGGCAATACCATATCTCAAAGGACTTTCATAGAAGATTATACCCACAATCTTGAGCAATGGCTGGACCAATGGGTTGCTGATTCCACTGATAATGATTTGGCCGATATTGAGGACTTTAAAACCTGCCCGAGAGTTCACCAGAAATTCAAGGAAGGAGATTTTTTTGCATTTAAGATAAGCAGAAGGAATTGGGGATTCGGGCGTATCTTGTACGATATTCATAATCGCAGAAAGTCATCTGAATTTAAAGCTGGAATAAACCAGGGACTTGTGAATCTCCTTGGCCATGCTTTGATTGTTCAGGTGTACCACTATATTTCGCTAACGAAAGTGGTAGATATTAATTTCCTCAAGACAAGAATGAGTTTGCCTTCGCAGCCAATTTTTCACAACAGATTTTTTTATGGTGATTATCTTGTCATTGGAAATTCCCCAATTGAAGAATCTGAAATAACTCCCATGCTATCATTCGGCAAAAGATATGAGTGCCAAAAGCCGGTTGCATCATATCTCCAATATGGACTCTCTTACTTTGAAAGTGACATTTTGGAAATTGACGGGAACTACAGCAGAGAAAGTGTAGGATTTGGTTTGGATGTTAATGAAGCCATACTCAAAGAATGCATATCAGCCAATAGCAATGACCCTTTTTGGGAGTCGTCATTGACATATACAATCAAACAAGATTTGAGGAATCCAGCCAATGCTGATGTGCGCCGGAAGATATTCAATCATTTTGGAGTGAAATTATAATTTGCTTATTTTTGGAACAATAAACATTTGACAATATGAAGCCAGTAAAATTACTTTTATCAGTTATTCTTGCAAGTGCCATGATTTCCTGCGCACCTGCAACTGAAAATCAAAACGAGAAAAAAGAGAACGCCATGAATCCAGTAATTGAAAACATTATGGCTCGCAGAAGTATCCGTCAGTACAAGCCTGAGCCTGTAAAGAGAGAGACAATGGATGTTATCCTGAATTGCGGCATCAATGCTCCAAGCGGAATGAACAGACAGTCATGGGAGGTGAAGGTGCTCGACAAACCTGAGGTTATCTCAAAGCTTAAAGCCGCTATGGTTTCAGCCAATCCAAACTCTAAGCCTGAGAATGTTGAAGGATGCTTCAGGGGTGCCCCTACCCTTGTATTTGTTGCAGCAGACCAGGGCTATGACTTTTCAACCATTGATTGTGGTTTGCTTTCACAGAACATCATGCTCTCAGCTTGGTCACTTGGCGTTGGCTCAGTATGCCTGGGCAGCCCTATAAGATTCCTAATGGAATCACCTGAGGCACTTGCAATCTTGGGCTTCAGTGAAGGTTACAAGCCTGTAATCTGTATAGGTCTCGGTTATGCAAATGAATCTCCAGAAGCTAAACCAAGAGATATCTCAAAAGTAAAATATGTTGAGTAAGAGTATTTTCTTCCCGACAAAAGAAGAGGTGGTTCGCAAACCACCTCTTTATATTTTACAGTTTTATCAATTTGCCTCAAACAACTCTCCCATAAACCATCGTGGAAGATTGCAACCTATGTAGTTACCGAGAATTGCCCATCCCCATGCAGGAAGTATCCACCATTCCCAATTGCCTTGGATAGCAGCCAATGCATAGTAGTATGCATCTGCTACGCAGTGGGGCAATCCACAAAGTATAAATACCGGCACACCGAACAACAATGGAAGATAATGTTTCTTCCTGGCTCCATATACTGCAAGAGTCATTATCATACCTGTTCCGGCTGATGTTACCAGTAGCGAGTGCCAGCTGGCTGCACTTCTGGCATTCAGTATACCTGCAAGATTAGTGGCAACATTATCATTGGAAACATATCTTGCAACGAATGCTGCAATCAGACATCCTACTGCATTCAAAAGAATCATAAGAACAAGTTTTGGCCACTCTTTATAAGGTAAAAAGCCTGACTTCCCAGTAAAAAGCTGTGCTCCGCACATTACAACACTCAAGAGGCCAAATGCAAACATTGTTGCACCTACAGGACCACCAACTCTCAAATAAACAGTACCGCCAACACCAATAAGCAAGCCGGCGAAAATAGCCATTAACGTAAATCTTTTCATATAGGCAAAAATATGTAAAAATGTTTTGTAAAAAAACAGCAATAATTGTTAATTTTGTTCAAAATTATACCTGACATGAAAAATTTGACTCATAAAGCCCATCCATGGCATGGAATCAAACAGGGCGAGAACTTCCCTGAGGAAGTAAGAGCTTTCATTGAAATTGTACCTACTGATACAGTAAAATATGAGGTTGACAAGGAGAGCGGTTATCTTTCATTGGACAGACCACAAAAGTTCTCCAACATCGTTCCCTCGCTTTATGGATTCCTCCCTAGAACCTATTGCGGACCTAAAATGGCTGAACTTACAAACAAGGCTTTGGTAAGAACAGATGTAGATGGTGACGGTGATCCTCTTGATATCTGTATCCTTACAGAGAAGGACGTTACCCACGGTGATATTATAGTTAACGCAAGACCTATTGGTGGTTTGAGACTATTGGACCACAACCAGGCAGATGACAAGATCATTGCAGTTCTTAAAAGTGATGCAGTATACGGCCACATGACAGATATTGACCAGGTTCCAATGGACATCATCCGCCGTCTGATCCACTACTTCAGTACATACAAGGATATTCCAGGTGAGCACACCAGCCGTATGAATTTCATTTCAATCTACGGTCCTGAGGTTGCAAAGGATGTTATTCTCCGTTCAACTGAAGATTATACAGATTTGATTGAGAAATAGACAGTTATATGGAGTGGCTAAAAGGTCACTCCTTTTTGTTATATATTCATCCGTATCCCTAACTTATCCATAAAAAAGGACTCCACTGACGGAGTCCTTTTCCAACTATTAAACTTAACTATATCTTATTTTACAACTCTGTCTTCCATAGACCGTGCAGGTTGCAGTACTCATAAACTGCCACTGGTTTGTCAGAGCATGTGCAGAATGTAGCCTCAGGTTTATCTTTAAGGTTGATCTTCATTCCACCGTTCTCTGTCTCTACGTAGATGAATGAGATGTGGTGCTCAGGAAGCATTGGGTGCTCTACGCTGCCTACCTGTACTTTAATTGTGCAGTCGTCAACTTTAGTTACCACTGGAACATGTTTCTCAGTGCTTGCATCAACTGTATTTGCAACAAGCTCCTGCATTTTCTCGCCGCAGCATACTACTGGAACTTTAGAATCAACGTGTTTCTCAATTACATTACCGCAATGATTGCATCTGTAGAATTTTGTAGCCATATCTTTAAATGTTTTTATGTTTATAATCTTTTTATCTAACAAGGTTCTTAACCGTTTGTTGTGGTTTCATCCCCTTTTCTGATGCAAAAATAGTTATTATTTTCTAAATTACAAATATTCTAAACAAATAATTAATATTATTTATAAAAATTTTTCACAAAAGCAGCATAATTCCTGTTTCCAAGGATGCAGATGTTCCACCATCCGGCCAAAAGTCCGCTTCCGTATCCTGTCAACTGTACAAAAGAGGTACATACTGAACAGAGCCCTACCGCCAATGTTCCTTTTCTTAATGTTGCATCAAGAGCAATTACAGCAGCAAGCAGCAATAACGGTGAAATGCATATAAGTGATATTTCCCATGCAAATATTATTCCCGACAATAATGCACATACAATGAGAGCAGCCTCCCCCACTGTGAATACACCGGGAAGCAGATGTACAAGTTTCAATGAGCCGGGATGCCTTTTTGTAAGATGTATTCTTGCAATGCCTGAGTTGAATACCTGCTTGAAGAAAGTTCTGAAGGTGTTTCTTCTTTTGTGGTATACCCATCCATCTATAAACAGTTTGCTAGTGTATCCTCCCTCCTTTACCTTATAGCTGAAATCAACATCTTCTCCAAAACGCATGTTTGAGAAACCTCCAATCTTTTCAAACACATCTTTACGTATTCCCATATTGAATGTACGGGGATAGAACTTGTCTGCACTTTTCCTGTTGCCCCTGATTCCTCCTGTAGTTATCATGGAGGTCATTGAGTAATCTATTGCCTTCTGCAGTGTGGTAAATGACGGATGTGATCTGTCGGGACCACCAAAAAGTGAGAAATCACCCCTCTCCACCTCTTTAGTGGCATTGCTGAAATAGTGCTCAGGTATGATACAGTCTGAATCAAAGAAGACAATCCATTCTCCGCAGGCCTTTTCAGCACCGTAGTTTCTTGCCTGGGCAGGACCGCCGTTCTCCTTATAATAATATAGAATGTTCAACTGGGGGTATTTCTTGCATACCTCATCACAGCGCAAAGATGAACCGTCTTCTACAATTATTGTCTCAAAGTTCCTCACAGTTTGTGTGCAAAGGCTTGCAAGAAGTTCATCAACCTCCTGTGGTCTGTTGTAGACAGGTATAATTACGGAAAAAAGTGGTCTCTGTGGTATCATAAGTTGATTTTCTCAAGCAAATTTACTTATTGTTTGTTGTTGTTCCAAACTATTGTTAACTTCACAAGCAAAATGATATTTCTATGAAAAAGTTATTTGTATTCATAATTCTTGCTGCATTTGCAATATCATGCGGCAATGGCAAATCGGGCAAGAACTCCAGTGGCTCTGCAACAGTAAAAATGAACGGTGTATGGAAGGGTGTCCTGCCCGCAGCCGACTGTTCCGGCATTGAGTATATCCTAAAACTGGAACCACAGGGTACATATGATTTGACTGTCACTTATATAGATGGAGAGGGTGATGGCGTTGATGCTGTCTTTACATCTGAAGGCAAAGTTGTGAGGGTAACAAGGGAAGATGGCGAGTATCTGAGGCTTCTCCCCCCTCCGGGCAATGATACTGTATATTTCAAGACAGTTTCAAAGGACAGGCTCCGTCTTGTAAGCCATCTTTCAAATCTTCCGGATGCCCTTGCACCGGAGCGTTATGAGATTGTAAAGGAAAAATAAGATACACACACCATGAAAAACATTAAAAAAGCAGAAAAATTCCTTAAGGAGGCACTTGCCCCTTTCATTGATGAAAGCGGTCACATAGACTCCTTAAATTACATGGAAATTATTCCGGAAGATTTTGATCTTGATGAGTTTGAATGCAAGATTGAAGAACTTGAACTTTCAATTTCTGATGTCTACCCTGCCACTCCGTACTATGTTTATCTTATGGCACTCATCAATAAAATTAAAGAGTTGTACCGTATAGATGAGGAGAATATAGATGAAGACTACCTTCTTCCCGACGAAGATTTTGTACTTGATTTCCCGCAGGAGGAGATGACTCAGGAGGATATTGATTTCCAGGAACAGGACGATGACTGTCTGGAGTATCTTTTTGATGAGGAATAACATTATCAGGTGAACCCATTGGGGTATTCTGTTGTTGAACAAATAAAAAAATATGAATGCAACAGATATTACCCCAAAGACAAGCCATCAGAAAACAATACAGGATTTTGATATAAGCAAATATATGGGTCTGTGGTACGAAGTTGCCAGATATGACAATATATTTGAACGTGGTCTTGTAGATGTAAAGGCGAAGTATACACTTATGCCTGACAATACCGTAAAAGTAGAGAACCGTGGGCGCAATCCATATGGCAAGATAAAGACCTTATATGGTACGGCTTACCAACCTTCGGCCTTACGCCCTGGACATCTTAGGGTAAGTTTCTTCTTTTGGTTTTCGTCTGATTACAATATAATAATGCTCGCCCCTGATTATTCATATTCTGTTGTGAGCGGCAGAAACGGCAAGTTGCTTTGGATTTTGGCACGCCAGAAATTCTTGGATAGCAAGACTTTGGATGTTATATTCCAGTTCATGCGTGCAAGGGGTTTCAATCCGGGCAAACTGATTTTTTAAAAAGTGTACAGTTCGGATGTACTCCTTCTTGGAAGGCATGAGAGTTTCACATCCTTGCCTGCAGTTACATTAATGCTCCTGAGTGCTTTGGTTATACAGGCCATTGCCACGTCGGGAGTATTGTTGTTTTCACTCAGATGGCAAAGGAAGATGTGCTTGAGTCCCTTGTGATAAAATCTCTTTATGGCAGATGCAGTCTGTTCATTGCTCAAGTGGCCGTTTCCGTGCATTATCCTGGCTTTGAGTTCGGGTGTATATGATCCGGTAAGGAGCATGTCAATGTCGTAGTTGCTTTCAAATATTACTACATCAGACTTTCTGCAGTATTCTATCACCTCATCTGTCACTTCACCCAAGTCTGTGAGAAATGTGAGCCGTTTGTCCTCTATCTCAATATGATATCCTACTGTTTCCGTAGCATCATGGGGCACAATGAACGGTGTGAACTTTATATCTTCATACACGCTTGCCTCCCCTGCAACAGTCTTGCGCACGCTCCCCTTCAGGCGGCACCTTGTGCATGGATGGTTATCAAGTGAAGCGTGCAGCACAGCTGTAGCATATACAGGTTTTGAATATTTCTCGGCAAGGATGCCAAGCCCTTTGATATGGTCTATATGGTCGTGTGAGACAAGTATAAAGGAGATATCATCTATATCTATACCATGCTCCATAAGCCTTTTCTTTACTGTCCTTGGCCCTATACCGGCATCTATCAGAAATCCTCCCTTCCCGTTCCCTATGTAGTAGCAGTTGCCGTTGCTGCCGCTGCTGAGGCTGAAAAACTTTACCATTCCTCCCCAAGCTCCTTAAGTTTGTTTGCAACCTCTTCCTCAAGGTTTTTGGTTACATCATAGTACAACGTGTTGAGTCCCATCTGTAATCCTGCCTCAATGTTGGCCTGGGAGTCATCAATGAACAGTGTTTCTGCCGGATTGATTCCTGAATCGTTTATCAGATGCTCATATATCTCTTTGCCCGGTTTTGATGCGTTGACCTTAAATGAAAGGTACAGTTTCTCAAATACATCCTCAATATCTATTCCGTTGGCATCATAGAACAGTTCGCAGCATTTGCCCCATCCAATGGGGTTTACATTGCTCAGCAGCAGAAGGTGGTATTTCTTCTTCAGTTCCATCAGCAGTTTCACCTTGTATGTATCCACGTGTGTGAGGAATGTAAAAAATGCCTGGTCTATATCTTCATCCTGCACATTTTCTTTTGTGCACCGTTTCCTTATCTCATCCCTGAATTCAACAGAATCAATATCTCCGTTCTCGTATTTTGCAAAGAACCCTTTCTGCGCATATGCATTAAGGTAATCTCCAAAGTTGTCAAATCCCAGATCCCTGGAGAAGTTTTCAAGGCATTTCTCCCTGTCAAGGGATACAAGTACTCCTCCCAAATCAAATATTATTGTCTTTATCATATTGTTACAGTTGTCCAATTATCCTTTCAAACAGCAGGTTCATCTTCTCTGCTGCTGCATTTGCCGCGCGCACCACATCATCTCCGTCATTTTCATAATCAGGAGCGTAATCGTCATGCGCCTCATTTGTTATTACAGATATTCCAAATACCGGTATACTGCTGTGTCTTGCTACTATTACTTCCGGAATTGTAGACATTCCCACTGCGTCTGCCCCTATTGTACGGAAATATTTGTACTCCGCAGGAGTTTCGTATGTAGGACCTGTGCTGGCAAGGTATGTTCCCTCCTTCAGTTCAATTCCCTCCTGTGCTGCAATTTCTTTTGCTGCCGCAATCAGTTGTGGTGAGTAAGGTCTGGTCATATCGGGAAAACGGGGACCGAATTCCTCCATATTGGGTCCAATCAGAGGATTTGGCAACAGGTTGATATGGTCCTTTATAATCATAAGGTCTCCTATCTTGAACCCGAAGTTTACACCTCCTGCGGCGTTAGATACAAAGAGATGCTCTATGCCAAGAACTTTCATTACCCTTATTGGGAGTGTTACATACTCCATTGTGTACCCCTCATAATAGTGGAATCTTCCCTGCATTGCCACAACAAATTTCCCTCCCAGTTTACCTGCAATGAAATTTCCCTTATGTCCCACCGCTGTAGATGCCGGGAAATGAGGTATATCCTTGTACGGTACAAGGATGGGGTTTCCAATTTTGTCTGCAAGTTTTCCAAGTCCGCTTCCAAGTACAATGCCGGCTACAGGTTTCCTGTCTCCAATCATTTTTTTGATATAATCCGCTGCAGCGTATATTTTTTCAATTCTTGTATCCATAATTGCATCATTTAGTTGTTGTATAATTTATTGCATATTCTGCGGGCATTCTCAAGAATTTCCTTTTCATCCGGTACAACCCTGTTCTCCATAACAATTTCGCCATTGCAGATAACAGTATCAACGCATGAAGAGTTTGCTGAGTAGACAAAATTTGATACAAGATCAAGCTGCGGTACAAATGCATAATTGTCTGTATCAACCAGAATCAGGTCAGCCAGTTTGCCAACCGCTAGCTCTCCTGCATCAAGGCCAAGAGCTTCTGCTCCGCTGGCAGTTGCTGCCTGCATCAGTTCCTGCAGCTTGAATGCAGATGGATCCCTTCTCCAACCTTTCTGAAGCAACGCTGCAGTTTTCATTGTCTCCCTCATGTCAAGATTGTTGGAAGAACCGCACCCGTCTGTGCCAAGGCATACCCTCACCCCTTTGTCCCTCAATTCATTGTACAGGAATCTGCTTCCCGACGCCAACTTGAGGTTTGAGTTGATGTTGTGTACAGCAGTTACCCCATATTTGGCCATAATGTTGATGTCATTTTCACTCAACCATACACAATGTGCTGCAATTACCTCCGGCCCAAGAACTCCCAGTCTCTCAAGATGTTCAAATGGTGAGCATCCGTTCAGGTTTTGGGAATCAATGTTCTCCTGTTCGGTTTCCGACATGTGGATATGTACAGTGAGCCCTTTCTCCCTTGCAAAACTGCTGCACCACTGTATAAGTTCATCAGATACTGTGTATGGGGCATGTACCCCTACAGACATCCTGCATCTTTCATTCCATTTTTGGGATCTTTCATATGCTGCAATTATCTCCTCCTTAATGGCCTGGCTTCTGCTTTCGTCCTTAAGGTTGAGTGCCACACAGGCATGCCAGCCCCTTATCCCCATCTCCTCTACAGCCTTAACGGCAGAATCTATCATCCAGTATTGGTCATAGAATGAGGTTGTTCCGGTCTTTATCATCTCCAGGCAGGCAAGTTTGGTTCCCCAATAGATAGCCTCCTCATCCATTTTTGCCTCCACTTTCCATATTTCCTGTAACCATTCCTGAAGGCTGGTATCCTCCTTGTATCCCCTGGTAAGGGTCATGGCAGAGTGGGTATGCATGTTTACAAATCCCGGAAATACTGCTTTTGAAGTACCGTCAATAGTCCTGCAATTGTCGGGAATAGAATCCAGTTTGTCTTCTATTGCTGCTATTTTGTTTCCCTCAATGAGGATATCCTTAATTTCTTTCCCTAAGGTTACCCCTTTAATGTAAATTGTGCTCATAATTGCGCTTTGTAGACTTGTAAAGATACTCAATATTTCTGAAGGATATTGCAGAATTTGTTGTATTTTGGCATTTAAAATTGGTTTGACATGAATTTCATTTGGTTAGATATAAATGCATCCTGGTCGCATTCTTCCCTTGCTTTGCCGGCACTCCATGCAAATCTCTCTCCTGCTGTGGCACAAGCATGCAATATGCAAGTTGTGCGGGGTACAATAAAGAGTCCTGTATCACAGATTGTTCAGGATGTTGCACGGCTTGAGCCCTCGTATATTTTTGCAACAGGTTGGCTTTTCAATATCAATTACCTCAATGAAGTCCTTTCAAGGGTTTCAGCCCTCTGTTCCCCTCTTGGCATTTTTCTGGGCGGCCCCGAGTTTTTGGGAGACAATTATGGCTTCCTCAGCACCCATAAGCATATCACTGCAGTTTTTAAAGGTGAAGGCGAAGAGATGTTTGAGGATTTTATCACCTCTTTGCTCCGCCAGGATTCTGCATGGATGAAGATACCGGGATTTGAATATCTTCTTCCCGACAATTCTTCCTGCAATGCTCAAACATCCGCTTCATACCGCTCCAGCAGTGCTGTTACAGTAAAGAAATTCAGTGATATCCATTTTCCTGAGGAGTCTCCCCTTTTCAGTTGGGACAAGTCCTTTGTGCAGATAGAGACCTCACGAGGGTGTTTCAACAGTTGCCGGTTCTGCGTAAGTGGAATAGAGAAATGTCCAATTCAGGATATTCCCATAGAAGGACTGCGTTCCCGGTTGCAGAATATATATAACCATGGCGTGCACCAGATAAGGGTGCTGGACCGAACCTTCAATGGCAATCCCCGCAGGGCTTTGCAGTTGCTGGTACTGTTCAGGGAATTTGCCGGTAAACTTAATTTTCATCTTGAGGTGCATCCTGCCTTGCTGTTTCCTGCAAATGAATCAGATTCTGTCGGGAAACTTAGGGATACCCTTCTGCAGATGCCTGCAGGTCTTCTGCATCTTGAGGCGGGAATCCAGACTCTCCGCCAGCCGGTGCTGGATATGTGTGCCAGAAAAGGCTCCTGTGCTCAGGCTGTTGAAGGACTGAAGCATCTTTGTGGTTCCTCTGCATTTGAGGTGCATGCAGATCTTATTGCCGGGTTACCAGGTTATACATATCAGCAACTGGTTGAAGATACTTTGGAACTCATGCGCATATGTCCGGGTGAGATACAGTTGGAGTCTTTGAAATTGCTTCCAGGTACCTGGTTTCGCCAGAACGCCGCTGATTTGGGTATCAGATATTCCCCTATACCGCCCTACGAAGTACTGCAGACCCCTGCAATTTCGTATGAGCAGCTGGGCAAGGCTATGACCCTTTCAAAAATTCTGGATTTGTGGTATAATGATGCCAAGTGGAGGGAACCGTTCAGTGCGCTATTTGCTGATCCGCTGCAGAATAGAGCTGCAGACTCGGGTCTGGCACTTCTTGAAAAACTTATAGAGGATCTGCATGGCACTGATTACATAACACAGCCTCTCAGTCTTGAGAACAAAGGTATTCTGCTATACCGTTTCTGCTGCAAATACTCCCCTTCGCTTGCACCGCTTGTGTCGTTGCAATGGGTCCGCAACGGCCTTTCAATAAAGAAAGAGCCTGCAGAAAACTTTGTAAAATGGGATTTCAAATCCGGTATACCAAATCCTTTGTTGGTAGAGAATGACCCACGCTATAAATATGCCTATCTCGATTGCAATGGAGTAAGGTTCTGGTTCTCATTTAATAAGGAGATAGAAAGGGTAGCTCCGTGCAGTTCCTTTGCGCAGACACTCTAGGTTTGGGTGCCCATTGGGACGACGTCCTAAAGGGCACTTTTAATATTCAGTTTGCCTGATGTGAGGATATGGCTGTTGCCACCTACATATACTTTTTCCCCTTTTTCTATTATAGTTTCCACAACCGAAGGACGCTTCATTGCCTCTCCCTGCATAAATTTGCAATAATCATCAGCGGCTATGATTCCTTGTTTGTACAGGTAATATGTAAGTGCCGCATTTGCTGTGCCTGTGGCAGACTCCTCAGGTATATCATAAAGTGGGGCAAAATTCCTTACATGTGCAGTGAATCCGTCATTGCTGAGGGCAAATGCATGTACTCCCACAACCTTTAAATCTTCACTGAATTTGCTCAAGGATTCCATATCAGGTGTAAGGGCATTCAACTCCTCAATGCTTCCAACCGGGAAGATGATGTCGGGAAGACCTGTAGACACAATCAGTGTTGGAAGTGTATCTGGAGTTTTACCGTTCATTATCTGCTCAAGGCTTCCGGTATCCTCAATTTTCCCGACAATTTCTGGTGTTGCCATTTCCATGAGGATTTTCTTACCCACAAATATCTCCAAATCCCCGGCCTTGGTGTGGTTCATGCAGTTTGTTCCCTCTTTTGCAATTCCCTCTTCCCTCAATACCGAGAATGCAGCAATTGTTGCGTGGCCGCAAAGTTCTACCTCAGCTGCTGGGGTAAAATACCTTACAGTAAACTCTTCTGGGCCGTTCTGCTGTACAAACGCTGTCTCTGAATAGCGCATCTCTGCGGCTATCTTCCTCATTATTTCATCTTCCGGAAAAGGAGTGTTTCCATTCAGCAGTACCACTCCTGCAGGGTTGCCGCCAAACGGCTCCTGAGCAAATGCATCAACTGTAAAGTATCTCATATTTTGTAAGTTTTTTCAAAGATAGATAAAATCTCCTCCTTTTGTTAATATAATTTGTTATATTTGTTATGATTTTAAACCTAAATCTAATGATTACAAAAGAATTGATATCTCCCAAGAGCATAGTTGTGGTTGGTGGATCTGATGATTCATCCAAACCAGGAGGTAATGCACTGAGAAATCTCATAGAAACCGGATATTCCGGACACTTGTATGTAGTCAATCCTAAAAGTGCAGAGGTCCAAGGGATTAAGGCTCATGCTCATGTACAGGACTTGCCTCAGGTGGATTGTGCAATTCTTGCAATAGCTGCAAAACTTTGTCCTCAGACTGTAGAGGTACTTTGTAGAGACAAAGGTTGCAAGGCTGTAATTATCTTCTCAGCAGGTTTCCATGAGGATGGACCGGAAGGGGCACTTCTTGAAAAGCGCATTGCAGACACGGTAAACAAATATGGCGCCTCACTTATAGGACCCAATTGCATTGGTGTGATTACCAACCATTATGCAGGTGTCTTTACCAAACCTGTATCCAATTTGTCACCAAAGGGAATTGACATAATTTCCGGCTCCGGTGCAACAGTAGTTTTCATTATGGAGGAGGCAGTGCGCAGGGGACTCTCCTTTTCACATGTCTTTTCAGTTGGAAACTGTGCGCAGATTGGTGTGGAAGAATGTCTGGAATACCTTGATGAAACATATGTCCACGGAGAGAGTTCTCCTGTAAAACTTCTTTACATTGAGAGTATTAACGACCCTCAGAAATTATACAGGCATGCCCGTTCGCTCACACTCAAAGGGGCACGCATTGCAGCAATTAAAGCGGGATACAGCGAGGAAGGAAGCCGGGCGGCAACATCACATACGGGAGCGCTTGCCACTCCGGATGAAGCAGTGAAAGCACTTTTTGCAAAGGCGGGCATAGTGAGGGTGTATAACCGTACCGAGTTGGTTGATATGGCCTCAATTTTCTCTCTTCCAGCCCCTAAGGGACACAATATTGCAATTATAACTCACGCTGGAGGGCCTGCTGTGATGCTTACTGATGTGCTCAGCAGCCATGGCATAAAGATACCTCATCTTAAAGGTCCAAAGGCAGATGCCCTTCTGGACAAACTTTATCACGGATCATCTGTTTCAAATCCTATAGATTGCCTTGCAACAGGTACCAAAGAGCAGTTGGGTCATATAATTGATGCATGCAACAACGATTTTGATGAGATAGATTCCATGGCAATCATATTTGGAAGTCCAGGACTCACAGATATGACAGATACATACAATTTCATTCGGGAGAAGATGCTCACTTCGCGCAAGCCAATCTACCCCATCCTCACCTCTGTACTGAATGCCGGCGATGCAATCAGGAAATTCAGGGCAGACGGGGGAATCTGTTTTGTATACGAGTGTGCCTTTGCAGAGGCATTTGTAAGGATGTGCAAAATGTATGAAGGATTTTCTGATGATTTTCTTCATCCCGACATCAACTACCCTCTCATCCTGGAAACAATAAATTCTGCTCCCGACGGCTATCTTCCACCTGAACAGGTGCAGAAACTCCTCGATGCAGCAGGAATCAACAGGGCTAAGGAGAGGGTTGTCACCACCCTGGAAGATGCAGAAATGGCTGCAGATGATATAGGATACCCACTTGTTATGAAGGTTGTGGGGCCTGTTCACAAGACTGATGTAGGTGGAGTTGCACTTGGAGTGAAAGATGTAAAATCCCTTAGAGGTGAATTCGGCAGAATGATGAGAATTGATAATGTTACCGGGATACTGTTGCAGCCGTATCTGTCGGGAAGAGAAATTTTCATTGGGGCCAAGAAGGATGGAGGATTTGGAACTGTAGTGATGTGTGGCTTGGGTGGCATTTTTGTGGAGGCTTTGGGAGATGTTGTTTCCGCAATGGCACCGTTCTCCCCAACTTTTGCCGGCGAAATGATAAAAAAACTCAGGGGGTACAAAATTATTCAGGGAATTAGAGGAGAAGAAGGGGTAAATGAAGTTATATTTGCAGAAATGGTCTCCCGTGTTGCTACGCTTTGCCATTACGCACCCGAGATTGTTGAGATGGATATAAACCCTCTATTGGGAAACAGTGTAAATTTGACGGCAGTTGATGCAAGAATAAGGATTAAAAGAAATGATTAAGGAAAATTTTGCTAAATTAGCACAATGGTATAAGGAACTTACCCCTACAGCAAAAAGTATGGTGGTTCTCTGCATCCTTCTGATTATTGGTATCATTATAAGATGGGATGCAACAATGGAAGGGATTGAAAAAGGTTTCAGTTTCTTCAAGAAATAGAATAATCAATTAAAAATCAAGAATATGGCAGTAAAAGGAGCTATTGTAGTAGATACAGACAAATGCAAAGGCTGCGGTGTTTGCGCTGCAAATTGTCCTACTCAGACAATTGCATTGTCCAAGCAGGTGAACGGTAAGGGATACAACTTTGCCTATATGGAGAATCCCGATAATTGTACAGGATGTACAAATTGTGCAACAGTATGTCCTGATGCCGTTATAACAGTATACAGAGTGAAAATATAAAAAATTGAGGATATGGCTGAAAAGATTCTTATGAAAGGTAACGAGGCCATTGCCCACGGTGCTATCCGCTGTGGAGCAGACGGCTATTTCGGCTACCCTATTACTCCACAATCTGAGGTTATGGAGACCCTTATGGAGGAAAAACCTTGGGAAACAACTGGAATGGTTGTCCTTCAAGCCGAGAGCGAGACCTCATCCATCAATATGGTGTATGGCGGAGCAACTACCGGAAAGAAAGTTATGACTTCATCCAGCAGCTTGGGTATAAGCCTTATGGCAGAAGGCTTGAGCTATCTTGCCGGTGCGGAACTTCCATGTGTAGTTGTTAATGTAATGCGTGGAGGTCCTGGCCTTGGTACAATCCAGCCAGGACAGGCAGACTATTTCCAGGCTGTTAAAGGTGGTGGCCACGGAGACTACAAGATGATTGTACTTGCTCCCGCATCTGCACAGGATATGTATGATTTTGTAGGATTGGGTTTTGATCTTGCATTCAAATACCGTATACCTGCAATGATACTTTCAGATGGTGTAATAGGTCAGATGATGGAGAAAGTTGAGCTTGGAGAGATGAAACCAAGGAGAACGGCAGAGGAGATCAGGGAGCAATGTCCTTGGGCCCTTACCGGTAAAACTTCAGACAGGAACAGGAATATTATCACATCACTTGCCCTTGATCCTAATGTTCAGGAGAGAACCAATATCAGACTCCAGGAGAAATATAAGGCAATACAGGAAAATGAGGTGCGTTATACCACATACATGGTTGAAGATGCAGAGTATCTGTTTGTAGCCTACGGAAGTATGTCGCGTATTTGTGAAGCTGCAGTTGACCAGGCGCGTGAAGCAGGCTATAAAGTTGGACTGTTAAGACCTGTAACCCTTTTCCCTTATCCTGAAAAACAAATTTGTGACCTTGTACCTCAATTGAAGGGTATCCTTACAGTTGAAATGAGTGCAGGCCAGATGGTGGAGGATGTCAGACTTGCTGTGAACGGTAAAGTGCCTGTAGAGTTCTTTGGCAGAAACGGCGGTATAGTCCCTTCTCCAGATGAGGTATATGAAGCTTTTGTAAAATTATTCAATAAATGATAGAGAGTTATGGACGTAAATGATATTATCAGACCGGAGAATATGGTATATGCCAAAACTCCTATTCTTACTGATACAGTAATGCATTATTGTCCGGGTTGTCCTCACGGCACAGTTCACAAAGTTATTGCAGAGGTGATTGAGGAGATGGGCATTCAGGACAAGACCATTGGTATTTCACCAGTAGGATGTGCAGTTCTTGCATACAACTACATTGATATAGACTGGGAGCAGGCTGCCCACGGACGTGCACCTGCACTTGCAACAGCAACCAAACGTCTTAATCCCGACAAATATGTCTTTACTTACCAGGGCGATGGAGACCTTGCATCAATTGGAACAGCAGAGGTAATGCATGCATGCAACAGAGGTGAAAACATTGTTGTAATTTTCATTAACAATGCCATTTATGGTATGACTGGAGGCCAGATGGCCCCTACTACCCTTCTTGGTCAGAAAACAGCAACTACACCATACGGAAGGGATGCCAAACTGAACGGTTATCCTTTGAAGATTACAGAGCTTATAGCGCAGCTTGAGGGTACATGTTATGTTACAAGACAGTCTGCCCACAATCCTGCCGCTGTAAGAAAACTGAAGAAAGCGGTAAGAAAAGCTTTTGAGAACTCAATGATGGATAAGGGTACCTCATTTGTGGAGGTAGTGAGTACCTGTAATTCCGGATGGAAACTTTCACCAGTGCAGGCAAATAAATGGATGGAGGAGAATATGTTCCCATTCTACCAGCTTGGTGATTTGAAAGACAGGTAAAATCCGTTGAAGTGTTAATAATCCCCGTTCAGTTTTCTGTCGGGATGAAAAAATGGACAAAAATGAAAGTAGAATTGATTATAGCAGGTTTTGGAGGTCAGGGAGTTTTGTCAATGGGCAAGATTTTGGCTTATTCCGGAATTATGCAGGATATGGAGGTTAGCTGGATGCCTTCTTATGGCCCCGAGATGCGTGGCGGAACAGCCAATGTTACCGTTATTCTTAGCGACAAGAAGATAGGTTCCCCTATTTTGGGCAAATGTGACACTGTTATTGTACTCAACCAGCAGTCTATGGACAAGTTTGAGAGTTATGTAAAACCGGGCGGACTTCTCCTTTATGATCCCAACGGAATTACAAGACACCCGCAGCGCAAGGATATAAATGTATGTTCAATTGATGCTGCCGAGGAGAGTGCGCGTATGGGCAATCTCAAAGCATTCAATATGATAGTTCTTGGAGCATTCCTTAAAAAGAATCCTGTGGTTTCTTTGGAGAGTGTTGTTAAAGGTTTGCAGAAATCTCTTCCACAAAGACATCATCACCTTATTCCAATGAATGAAGAGGCGATTAAAGTGGGTATGGATAAAGTAGTGGATGTAAACGTTTTATAGTAAAACATAAATTAATGTAAAAAAAGTCTCTGCGTTTTTGCAGGGGCTTTTTTATTTTATTGAAAAATATTGTTATATTTGTTGATGCAATTGTTTTAAAATGGGAACAGAAAGT
Organism: Bacteroidales bacterium; assembly: GCA_017631435.1. Lineage (GTDB taxonomy): Bacteria > Bacteroidota > Bacteroidia > Bacteroidales > UBA932 > Egerieousia. The sequence continues at coordinate 58,827 of JAGBTG010000035.1, forward strand.
CAAATAGTGGTTGGAAATCTCAAAGCTCACATTGAACAGATAATTTCCAAATATGAAGTTGCTTTGTCTGAAAACATATCATTGAAGAAGCAGTTGCAGATGGCATTGGAGGAGAATGAGGAGAAGGAAGATAAAATAAAGACTTTGGAGCAGAAGGTTGAGCAGATGGAGCTTGCAGATGCATTCAGTGTTTCTGCCGGCGATGCGAAGGAGGCGAAGAAGAGGATTGGGAAGATAGTGAAAGAGATTGACAAGTGTATTTCAATGTTAAATGACTGATAATGGAACAAGAAAAACAGAGGATAAAAATTACAATTGCCGACAGGCAATATCCGCTGACAATCCATCCGTCTGAGGAAGAGCATATGCGAATTGCTGTAGGAAGGATAAGGACTATGGTAGAGTCCTACAAGGCAAAGTTCGCAGGAAGGGATTTTCAGGATGCATTATCAATGTCATTGTTGCAGTTTGCAGTCAAATGTGTCAAGTATGAGGAAGATAAGGAACTTGGCAATTTGGTTGAAGACCTTAAAGTTCTGGACAAGCAGTTGGATGAGTATATTGCTTCTACAGACAAATATTGACATACTTTATTTTTGTATATTCTTTTAGCCGTTGGATTACAGCTCTTTGCGAAAATCAACACTATAAACCAGAACCGAGTGACCAACAGACAAAAACAGGCCTAGGTGACCCTTAGGGGGATTCCGTATATCGGGACGTTGGAAGTTTGCGGCTATCATTGGAGCTCAAATCTTACTATTTAAGATTTTTCTGAAAACAGCGGGTCCAGCGGCTTTTTTCATATTCTGCAGTCTTTTTTCATACCTCTCCCCCCCTTGCATGTATTTAAGAAACTTAAACACTTAATACATTATATTTAATTTTTAGATAACAGATAGAAGAGATGGAAACAATGACAATTGCAATTTTGTCCCTATGTGGTGCCATTGCCGGATTTGTTGCCGCCTACGTTATTGTCAATAACGTTGTTCTTAAAAAGAGAAAGGAACAGATTCTGAAGGAGGCGGAGACCGAGGGAGAAAATATCAAAAAAGAGAAGATTTTTCAGGCAAAGGAGAAGTTCCTGCAGCTTAAGAGCGAGCATGAGCAGTTCATAAATGAGAAAAACAGCCAGATCCAGCAGCTTGAAAATAAAGTAAAACAGAAAGAGATTGTCCTTAACCAGCAGAACCAGGAGCTTTCAAAAAAACAGAAAGAGGTTGATGCAATTAAGGAGAATCTGAAGAATCAGGTTGAGATTGTGAACAGAAAGAGCGAGGAGTGTGACAAACTTAAACAGGAGGCTATTGAGAAGATTGAGAGCATTGCCGGCATGACAGCAGCTGAGGCCAAGGCACAGCTTGTTGAGACTATGAAAGATGAGGCCAAGACACAGGCAATGTCCTATATCAATGATGTTATGGATGAGGCAAGACTTACAGCTTCCAAAGAGGCAAAGAGAATTGTAATCAATACTATCCAGAGAACTGCTCCTGAGACTGCAATTGAGAATGCTGTTACTGTATTCCATATTGAGTCGGATGAGATCAAAGGAAGAATCATTGGTAGAGAGGGTAGAAATATCCGTGCTTTGGAGGCTGCTACAGGTGTTGAGATTGTAGTTGATGATACTCCTGAGGCAATTCTCCTTTCTGCATTTGACCCTGTAAGAAGGGAGGTTGCAAGACTTGCACTTCACCAGCTTGTTACTGATGGCCGTATCCATCCTGCAAGAATTGAGGAGGTTGTAGCCAAAGTTCAGAAACAGCTTGAGGAGGAGATTCTTGAAACAGGTAAGAGAACATGTATTGATTTGGGTATTCATGGCCTTCACATAGAGCTTATCAAGCTTATTGGTAGAATGAAATACCGTTCATCTTACGGCCAGAACCTGTTGCAGCATGCAAGGGAGGTTGCCAATATCTGTGCTATTATGGCATCTGAGTTGGGCTTGAACCCTAAGGCTGCAAAAAGAGCCGGTCTTTTGCATGATATTGGAAAAGTTTCAGATGAGGATCCTGAGCTTCCACATGCAATTCTTGGTATGAAACTGGCAGAGAAGTACAAGGAGAAACCGGAGATCTGCAATGCTATTGGAGCTCACCATGAAGAGGTTGAGATGAGTTCTCTCCTATCGCCTCTTGTTTTGGTTGGTGATGCTATATCAGGTGCAAGACCAGGTGCAAGACGCGAGGTTATTGAGTCATACATCAAGAGACTTCAGGATATGGAGAACATTGCACTTTCTTACCCTGGCGTTACCAAAACTTACGCTATTCAGGCTGGAAGGGAGTTGCGTGTAATTGTAGGCAGTGAGCAGGTTACCGACCAGCAGGCTGAGCAGTTGTCAATTGACATTGCCAAGAAGATCCAGGATGAAATGGTTTACCCAGGTCAGGTTAAGATTACTGTAATCCGCGAGACCAGATCTGTGAGCTTTGCAAAATAATTGCATCACAGCATATAAATATGAAGGTGTCCATCACTGCAATGGACACCTTTTTTTGTGTGTTCATGAAGCAAATTCCTAGAATGGATAACCTACACCAAACTGCAATGCATAATTGCCTTTTCTGAGCATGGTTTTAGGCCCTTTCCAGTCATTTGTTGACGGATCGTACAGTTTGATTCCCAAATCTAGACGAAGCAGTACAAAACTCAAATCCAGTCTGAGACCTGTGCCCCAATCCAAGGCAATATGGCGGTAGAAATTGTTGAAATTGAATAAGCCTTCGCGGGTCTCGTCTGTACTGTCATTGTCTTTTATGTTCCATACATTACCCGCATCTACAAATAGCGCACCCTCAAAGTTCCAGAACAGCGGGTAACGGTATTCTATATTTGCCTCAAGTCTCATGTCACCTGTCTGGTTAGGAATGGTAAATGTAGTGTCAATCTGTGCATAACCGGGCCCTATTGTCCTTGCTTGCCATCCTCTGAGGCTGTAAGCTCCACCAGCCCAGAAAAGTTTCTCAAATGGAAGTGAAACCGAGTTTCCGTAGCCGAACCCGAATCCACCAAGGAATCTTGCAGCAATTGAGTGCCTCTCCTTCTTGCCAAGCCGCCATGTGTACACTGTTGTAAGTTCTGTACGGTAGTACTGGGAGTATGGAGATTGCCAGATCAGCCTCTCTCCATTTTCATTCTCAGGCATATGTCTGTTGAAAGCACTCAACATATTTCCCGACAGGTCATTCTGCCATCTCATGTAGAAATAGCTGTGCTGTGGTCTTGGAGATGGATCGCTCGTATAATAATAGTTAGTTCCCAAACCCAAGTCAAAGTGGTCTTTATAGGAGTTTATAAGGAAAGGGTCCTTAAGGCTCTCATAAAAGTCTGGCTTGAGATTTTTAAGCTTGACAACATTCAGCTGTATTGGAGAAACTTTGAAGAAATGTCTGTCATTTTTGCTCCATACATAGCTGAAACTGCTCGAAACTATATTTCGCGTGTATTCAGGCCTTTTCTGATAGTTGTATGATATTGCATACTCAGTTCTTGGAATACTGGTAGATTTGAACAGTTTGTTTGGAAGAAGGACGAATTTTGGAGTGCTTATAGATGTTGATGCTCCAAACTCCGTTGCCCTCTTGTTGTTGTTGAAACCGAACTGGAAATCACCCATAAGGTTGACACTGAAGAGCTCAGCCCCTTTGAACAGATTCTTGTGATAATAGGAAACTGTAGGAGATATTCCCAACATGCCTGTTGAATTTATTGAACTCTGCAGACCAAGTTTGTATCCCTGGAGTTCCGATGCTGTGAGCTTGATTGTACAATCTACAGTATTGGTGTCTTTCTGGTCCATCTGAATGTTCACACTGCTGAACATATTCAGGTTTGAGAAACGGGAATATGTGTTTGAAACCTGCTTTTCACTGTATGTATCTCCAGGCTGTACCTGATTTACCCTTGTTACCAGTCCCCTTCTGAGCAAAAGTTCATTCCTGAACTGGATATCAATGTTCCTGTATGAAGTGGAATCATTGAGGGTGTTGAGATTCATTGCTGGAATTGCTATCACCGAGTCTCCCACAAAACTGTATACCAATGGATTTGAAGGCTTTCTAAGCTCCTGTACTGTAACTTTTCCGTATTTGAACACCCTGTGAGGTTTGGCATCTTTAGGCTGCTCGTTTCTTGTATAGTCCCTTATATCTACATTTAATGTAGCCAGTCCGTTTTTTCCTATGGTATCTGCAGAGAAGAAAAGGTAATTTTTGGTAAATCCGTAATAGCCTTTGTCTCTCAATGCTTTTGCAATTGATTCTGATGCATCATTGAGATTAGCCTCAGACAACGGCATGCCATCTGCAATTGCTTTCTGCAGGGAATCTGCGTAGAATGCCTTCTCAAGCCCTTTTGAATCTATCTGCCATTTGACAGAATCAATCAGGTATTGTTTCCCTAGTTCCACGTTGTAGTACACAGTTGTAATCTTTTTCCTTGTAACTATGGAATCCCTGACTTTTGAATTGTAATATCCCTGATATGTGAGGTGGTTAAGGATGTTTTTCTTTGAATCGGATACAAGAGAAGGATTAAATACAACTGGGGCCTGTCCTATTTTCTCTACAAACTTGTCCCATCCTTTTCCCTTGCCGTTCTCCCAATTGTAGAGGTTTATGAAAGGGTTCCATCCCCAGAAGAAATATGTATTGGGTTTCTGTTTCAGGTATGGTTCAAGTTCAGATGCCTGATAGGTTCTTGAATTCAGAATTTTGATCTCATTTTCCTTCAGTCGCGATTCTCCTGCAGGAATTACCTTTGTAGTGGAACACCCTGCAATTATTGCAGCCACAAGCAACAGAATATATTTGGATACTTTTTCCAACATTACAATTTTATTTCCACAAATATAGATATATTTGTACAAACAACTGAATGATATGGCTGTTCTGTCTGCAAATAAAATAAAATTCATCCGTTCCCTCTCACAGAAAAAATTCAGGGAGGAACATGGACTGTTTATAGCTGAAGGAGAAAAGATTGTACAGGAAGCTCTCAACTCCGGCTACAATGTTAAGGAGGTCTTCTATGAGAAGGAAATTGGCAGTGAGGCAATGGGCAGGATTACTTGTCTGAACTCACCTTCTCCAGTCCTTGCAGTAATAGAGAAGCCTGATTTTACTCCCGACAGCATTTTAGAGTCTATCTCTTCCAAGGAGAATTCATCGGGAAGAAAACCTTTGTATCTTGCATTGGATGGTGTAAAGGATCCGGGCAACCTGGGAACCATAATCCGTATAGCAGACTGGTTTGGAATTGATGCAATCTTTGCAAGTCCCGGCTCTGTTGAAGTTTACAATCCTAAAGTTGTCCAGGCCACTATGGGGGCTATCTTCCGCAAACAGGTGATCTATACTGATTTGGCACAGGTTTGTGAGAAATTCCTTGCTGCGGGTCTTCCTGTTTATGGAACTTTCCTTGATGGCAAGAATCTGTATGAGAACCTCCCTGCAGACAAAAAACAAGGCCTCATAGTTATGGGAAGCGAATCATTTGGAATCTCCCCACAACTTGAAGCCATTATAAGCAATAAACTTCTCATACCACCCTACCCTGCAAATTCTGTAACATCAGAATCACTTAATGTGGCCATTGCCACAGCAATCATATGTGCTGAATTCAGAAGGTAAGTATGCAATACCGGAGAAATGATAATTCCCCTCAGGGGGACGACGCAGTCTCCTCTGCGTCGCCATTTCTTCAAAATAGCTCGCAACCGTCGAATGAGGTCCCCCGTCGGGGTTTATCATTTCTCCAGTGTTACTTTGTTATCCTCTGGCGTACAGCCTCGTAAAGGATTACTGAAGCGGCTGCAGACACGTTCAATGAACCAATGTTGCCTGCCATTGGAATTTTAGCCTCGGCAGTTGCAAGTTTGCGGATAGCGTCTGAAATGCCTTTGTCCTCTGCACCCATTACAATTGCAGTTGCACCTGTAAGATCTACATCATACAGGTAACCTTCTGCTTTCTCTGTAGCGGTTACAATCTGCACGTCGCTCTGCTGTAGGTAGAATACTGCAGTTTTAAGGTTAGGTACTTTACATACATCAATTCTAAGCAATGCCCCTGCGGAGGTCTTGATTGCATCAGGAGTAATTGAAGCACCACCTTTGGCAGGGAGGATAATGCATTCTACACCTGCACACTCTGCACTCCTTGCAATAGCTCCAAAGTTTCTTACATCACTAACGCCGTCAAGCATAAGGAACAACGGATTTTCTTTCTTTGCAAATGCCTTCTCAACAGCATCCTCAAGAGATACATAGTCAACTGAAGGGATAACTGCAATCACGCCCTGGTGTCTTGCACGGGTTATCTTGTCCAGTTTTTCTACTGGAACAAACTGAAATGCAATCTGCTTCTCCTGCAAAAGGGAGAAAAGTTGCTGGAACTGCTCTCCGGTAAGCCCTTTTTTCAATAGTACTTTCTCAATGTTCTTTCCTGCAGAGATAGCCTCAAACACAGGATGCATTCCAAATAGGTAGTTAGTCTTCTGTTCCATATTCTGTTTTCTTTTTATTCACTCAATTCTGCCCACTCTTCCATCTTCAGGTCAAGTTCATTTTTGGCAGATTCATATTTTGCTGTAAGTTCCAGAATCATTCCCGGATCTGTTACATTGCCAAGCTCCTCTTCAAGCTGTGCAATTATCCCTTCCAGTTCCTCAATTCTGGCCTCACATTGCTGTATTTTCTTCTTCAGCTTACTTTTCTCCCTCTCAATTTCCTTCATCTGCTGATATGAAAGCTGCTTTTCCTGTTTCCCGACAGATTCTTCAATTTTATTGGAGTCTTTGGATGAACCGGTACCTTGAGCGGCTACCGGTGCTTTTCTTTCAAGTTCACTCAAATTCTCCATCCTCTTGCGGGCAAGGAAATCCTGTACACCGCCAAGATGCTCCTTAACCTTTCCATCCTTGAACTCATAGATCTTGTCTACAAGGCCGTCGAGAAAATCACGGTCATGTGATACAATTACCAGTGTGCCGTCATAAGCCTGAAGAGCCTGTTTGAGGATATCCTTGGAGATAAGGTCCATGTGGTTGGTAGGCTCATCCAGTGCTAGGAGGTTATGTGGTTTGAGCATCAGTTTGGCCATTGCAAGGCGGGCACGTTCACCACCGCTCAGTACAGCAACTTTCTTGTCTATGTCTTCTCCCCTGAACAGGAATGCACCAAGTATATCCCTCAGTTTGGTACGGATGTCTCCAACTGCAATCTTGTCAAGAGTATCAAATACAGTATCGTTCTTGTCAAGGACATCTTCCTGGTTCTGGGCAAAGTATCCCATGTCCACGTTGTATCCCAGTCCGGCCTGGCCATCTATCGGGAAGAGCTCCTTGGTTATGATTTTCATGAGGGTGGTCTTTCCCTCACCGTTTCTTCCTACAAAGGCTATCTTTTCTCCCCTTTCAATGGTTATGTTCACACCATCAATGATTACTTTCTTGCCGTAGCCTATTGTGGCGTCCTTTGCTGAGAAAACAACCTGGCCACTGCGCGGTGCAGGTGGAAATTTTACGCTCAATGCGCTTTTGTCCTCAATGTCTACCTCAATACGCTCCAGTTTGTCAAGTTGTTTTATACGGCTCTGTACCTGGTTGCTCTTTGTTGCCTTGTAGCGGAACCTCTCAATGAATTCCTCGGTCTTCTCAATCATCTTCTGCTGGTTCTCATATGCTGCAAGCTGTTGCTGCATCCTCTCGGCGCGGAGCTCCTTATATTTGCTGTAAGGAACCTTATAATCATAAACTTTACCAAGCATAATCTCTACAGTACGCTTGGTTATATTGTCCAGGAACTTACGGTCGTGTGATATAAGGACAATTGCCCCGGGGAAATTTTTCAGATAATCCTCAAACCATTCAATTGATTCAATATCAAGGTGGTTGGTAGGCTCATCAAGAAGGAGCACATCAGGCTTTCTAAGAAGAACTTTTGCAAGTTCTATACGCATGTTCCAGCCCTGGCTGAATGTAGATGTTGGCCTCTCAAGGTCTTCCCTCTTGAATCCCAGTCCTACAAGCACCTTTTCAGCCTGCGAACGTACCGGTTCAGACTCAAGGATAGCAACCCTGTCGTTATACTCGTTAAGCTTTACTATAAGGTTGTTGTAGCTGCCGGAATCATAATCTGTACGTTCTGCAAGTTCCAGATTAATTTGTGAAATCTTGTCATGAAGTGCAAACAATTCATTGAATGCCGTAAGGGCCTCGTCAATTACACTCTTGTCCTTGGCATGTTCCATCTGCTGTGGAAGGTATCCTATATTCAGCCCCGGAGGAACCATTATCTTTCCGCCGGTTGGGGAGTTTATACCCAGAATAAGTTTGAGCAGAGTGGATTTTCCTGCTCCATTCTTCCCCACAAGACCAATCCTGTCGTTGTCTGTAATATGGAAATTGATGTCATTCAGCAAGGTAAATCCACCGAATGATACGTTTACATTATTTATCGATATCACGGCAAACCAAAATGCTTAATTCATATAAACCGTACAATGGCAACCCTACTGCCATAAGGGTGAACGGATCACCGCTTGGGGTGATGAATGCTGCCAGAACAAGCATTACTATAAATGCATGTCTGCGGTATTTTTTGAGGAAACTCTTTGTGAGAATTCCTATTCTCGACAATATAACCGCAAGTGAAGGCATCTCAAACACAACTCCCATAATGAGTATCAGCCATGTGAACATGGAGATGTATGACTGTAGGGAAATCTGGTTTGCCACCTCCAAACTTACCTGATATGTACCGAGGAATCTTAAGGTAAGAGGGAATATTAAGTAGTAACCCACAAGCACACCAAGCAGGAACAGTATGCCTGCAAATGCAAATGCCCCTTTTGCAGCCCTTTTTTCATTGTCGTACAGTGCCGGGCTTACAAATTTCCACAACTGGTACACAATGAACGGAACCGACAGTACAAGGGCAAAATAGAATGTTGTGCTTATATGAATGAAGAACTGGGCAGAAAGGTCTATGTTTATAAGACTCAGCTTAAATTCGGGCAATGTAGGCATACCCATCATTACCAGCACTTTGTCTATAAGTTTATATAGGGCAAAGTCTGAGTTTATTGGGGCAAACACTACCTTGTCAAATACAAAGTCCTTTGCCATAAATATTCCAGCCATCAAGGCTACAATAACTATGGCAGACCTGAAGAGCACCTTGCGCAATTCGTCAAGGTGCTCCCAAAATGTCATCTGCTGCTCTTCCAATTATTTATTCTCCTCTTTCTTTTCGTCTTTGGTAACGTCGGCATTGATCTCGTCTTCAATACCCTTTACACCGTCTTTAAAGCTTTTTACACCTTTTCCAATTCCTTTCATAAGCTCAGGAATCTTCTTGCCTCCAAACAATAGAAGTACAATAAGTGCAATTACTATAACCTCACCGGCACCAAAGCTGCCGAACAATAGCAAGTTTCTCATTATGTATATGTTTTAAAAATATTTTTCCATTATATGTGCAGCATGGTCAGGTACCCTGCAAGGGCGTCTGGTGTCTGCCTTTATGAATCCTATCACAACCTCACCTTCAGCTACAACTGCACCAATCTCCCCCTGAGGGGTAAGAGGATTGTTGCTGCTCTGCTTGTAGATTACAGTCTTGATCTTCATCTTTGCCATGGGCATGCTCTCCACACTTGAGACTATTCTAAGGGTATCTCCCATTCTCGACGGTGTCTTGTATGTACAGAATGTTGACACAACAGGAAGCATTACCCCTTGTCCCTCAATTTCACTTATCGGGAGGCCAATCTCCTCAAGCATCTTTATTCTTCCATATTCAAAGAACCTGATGTAGTTTGAATGGTGGACAATACCCATAAGGTCTGTCTCATAGTATCTTACATCTATTGTGCACTCAGTCTGTATCATCTGCGCAGTGTGGTTGCATTGTTGTTATTTTCCCAATAGGGCTGCAATTCTGTTGTGAAGGTTCTCCAATTTGGTTGTTGCATCAGACTGTTTCTTCCTCTCCATTGCAACTACGCTCTCAGGTGCATTGTTTACAAATTTCTCGTTTCCAAGTTTTGCATTCACCTGTTTCAGGAACTTCTCGTAGTATTCAATCTCAGCCTTCATCTTGGCAACCTCTTCCTCAACATTGATGTGCTCATTGAGCGGTACAAAGAACTCGCTTGTCTTAACCATAAAGTTTACACCCTGAGCCTGTGCATCAAATGCGTCAACAACATTGATGGCAGAAATATTTGCAAGTTTCTTTATTACAGAGTCCATAACATTGTTGTATGGCGCTTTTGCAAACATCTCAAGAGCCTCTTTTGGAGAAATCTGCTTGCTTTGTCTGATGTTTCTTATGTTCATTACCATCTGCGAAGCATTCTCAAACTGCTCCAACAGCTCTGCGTTGAACTCCTCTCCTGCAGGTACGCTCTGGAACATGATTGTCTCACCCTCTGCCCTTGCCTCAAGGTTCTGCCACAACTCCTCTGTGATGAATGGCATGAACGGATGAAGGATTCTGAGCAATGAATCAAAGAATGATTTTGTTGCAGCGTATGTCTGTGGATCAATGCCTGCTCCATATGCAGGTTTTACCATCTCAAGGTACCATGCGCAGAAATCATCCCAGAACAGCTTGTAGATCTCCATCAAAGCCTCTGAAAGTCTGTATTTGCCCAAAAGGTCTTCAATCTCGGCACTTGTCTTGGCAAGTTTTGCCTTGAACCAGTCAACTGCTACCTTAGAACTTTCCGGCTGCTGTGCAGATTCATCTACATTCCAACCGCTTACAAGACGGAATGCGTTCCATATCTTGTTGTTGAAGTTTCTACCCTGCTCGCAAAGAGCCTCGTCAAACAGAATGTCGTTTCCTGCCGGAGCCGAAAGCATCATTCCCATACGTACCGCATCAGCACCGTATTGTGCAATAAGTTCAAGCGGGTCAGGTGAGTTTCCAAGTGATTTTGACATCTTTCTGCCCAACTTGTCCCTTACAATACCGGTGAAGTATACATTCTTGAACGGCATGTTGCCTTTGTACTCATATCCTGCCATAATCATTCTGGCTACCCAGAAGAAGATGATGTCCGGACCGGTTACAAGGTCGCTTGTAGGGTAATAGTAGTTGAATTCTTCATTGTCGGGATTATTGATGCCTCCAAACAATGAAAGCGGCCATAGCCATGATGAGAACCATGTGTCAAGTGCATCATCATCCTGTTTCAACTGCTCTACGGTTATATTTTCATATCCTGGAATTGCTTTTGCAAGTTCCAATGCCTTCTCTGCTGATTCTGCAACTACAAATTTCTCCTCTCCCTCTGCTGATGAAGGTAGGAAATATGCAGGGATTCTGTGGCCCCACCACAACTGACGGCTAATACACCAGTCCTGGATATTCTCCAACCAGTTGTTGTATGTAGTCTTGTATTTTGGAGGGTAGAATTTGAGTTCATCGTTCATTACAGGTGGAAGGGCGATGTCTGCAAAATGCTGCATCTTAAGGAACCACTGCATGCAAAGACGTGGCTCAACAGCAGTGTCAGAGTTTCTCTCAGAGTATCCTACCTTGTTCTGGTAGTCCTCCACTTTCTCCATAAGGCCTGCTGCCTCAAGGTCCTTCACAATCTGTTTGCGTACTGCCATACGGTCCATGCCCACATACATTCCAGCAGCCTCGCTAAGTGTAGCGTCTGCGTTGAAGATGTCTATAGTCTCAAGATTGTGGGTTTTACCCAACATGTAGTCATTTGTGTCGTGTGCAGGGGTTACTTTCAAACATCCTGTACCAAACTCAATCTCAACATATCTGTCCTCAATTACCGGAATGGCCCTGTTTACAAGAGGTACAATAACCTTCTTGCCTTTTAGCCATGTGTTTTTAGGGTCTTTAGGGTTGATGCACATTGCGGTATCACCCATAATTGTCTCCGGACGTGTTGTTGCCACTACAGCGTATCTTCTGCCCTGCTCATCCTTGTGCAGGATCTGGTGTTTTACTGTAGGATCAAACGAATCTGCAGGTGAAAGAGTTACTGCGCCTGCCTCCTCTCCGTCTGTGCATCCTGGAGTCTCCTCCACATAATATCTCAAATAGTAGAGTTTGCTTTTCTCATCTTTGTAGATCACCTCCTCGTTGCTCAGTGCGGTCTGGGCTTTAGGGTCCCAGTTCACCATTCTAAGGCCACGGTAGATGAGTCCTTTATTATACAAGTCTACAAAAACCTTGATTACGCTCTCGCTTCTCTCCTGGTCCATTGTAAATGCGGTCCTGTCCCAGTCGCAGCTTGCACCAAGCTTGCGCAACTGTTTGAGGATGATTCCGCCATGCTCGTTTGTCCAGTCCCAAGCGTGCTCCAAAAACTGCTCTCTGGTAAGGTCACTTTTTTTGATGCCTTTCTCAGAAAGTCTCTTCACCACTTTGGCTTCTGTGGCAATTGATGCGTGGTCTGTACCCGGAACCCAGCATGCATTTTTACCCTTCATCCTTGCACGTCTTACAAGAATGTCCTGGATAGTATTGTTCAACATATGGCCCATATGAAGTACACCAGTTACATTTGGTGGAGGAATTACAATTGTATATGCCTCTTTTTCATTGGGTTCTGAGTGGAAGAACTTTTTCTCCAACCAATATGAGTACCATTTGTCCTCAATGTTCGCCGGATTATATTTTGCTGGAATTTCCATAATAATATTTACACTTTTAAAATTAAGAAAAACAGTTAGGAACGCAAAGTTAATTAAAATAAATACGTTGCAAAATTCTATTTTAAAGAAAATAATTACTACATTTGCTTGTTATTACTTTGATTAAAACCATAAACCTATACGACAAAAGCATAGATTGATACGATTATGACAAAAAAATTGAAGATTGTTGTTCTGGCAAAACAGGTGCCGGACACCAGAAATGTCGGTAAAAATGCTATGACACCGGAAGGTACAGTGAACAGAGCTGCACTGCCGGCTATTTTCAACCCAGAAGACATGAATGCCCTTGAGCAGGCATTGTATATTAAAGACCAGAACCCGGGTTCTGAGGTACTTCTTCTAACCATGGGTCCTTTTAGGGCTGCAGACATTATCCGTGAGGGATTGTTTAGAGGTGCAGATGGTGGAGTACTTCTTACCGACAGGAAATTTGCAGGCGCAGATACACTTGCAACATCCTATGCCCTTTCACAGGCAATTAAGAAGATTAATCCCGACATCATCCTTGCAGGACGTCAGGCAATTGACGGTGATACCGCACAGGTTGGCCCTCAGGTTGCAGAGAAACTTGACTTGCCTCAGGTTACCTATGCAGAGGAGATTCAGGAAATTTCAGATAACAAAGTTGTAATTAAGAGAAGACTCGAAAGAGGTGTGGAGGTAGTTTCATGTACTCTTCCTTGTCTTGTAACCGTGCATGCCACAGCTGCTCCTTGCCGCCCAAGACATGCTAAACAGGTTATGAAATATAAATATGCCAGAACTGTAACTGAGGATACTGCAGAGGGTGCAAATTACCTTCTTTCATTGGCTGACTATCCTTACCTCAAGATTACCGAGTGGGGTACTGCTGATGTAGGCGGTGAGGATTCAAGCTACGGTATGGCTGGTTCCCCTACTAAAGTTAAAAAGGTGGAGAACATCGTATTCCAGGCTAAAGAGGCTAAAAAGCTTACTGCATCTGAGGAGGATATTGATTCTTTGATTTCAGAGCTTTTGGCAAACCACACAATAGGCTAACATAGTATTAATTTGAAAAGAGAACAAAAATGAACAACATTATAGTTTTTTGTGAAACAGACAATGGCAAATTGTGCGATGTGAGCCTTGAGCTAATGACAAAGGCAAGATCTTTGGCACAGACCCTCAACTGCGACTTGGAGGCACTTCTAATTGGTTATAACGTAGAGAACCTTAAAGATGAGCTTTATCTGTATGGTGCAAAGACAGTACACCTTGCAGATGACAAGCAGCTTGAGTTTTTCAGAACCCTTCCATACGCTTCAATAGCAATTTCATTGTTCAAACAGGAGCAGCCTCAGATTGCTCTGTTTGGTGCAACATGTATTGGTCGTGATTTGGCTCCAAGAATATCAAGCGCACTTCACAGCGGTCTTACTGCAGACTGTACTTCGCTTGAGATTGGAGACCACCAGGATACAAAAGGAAACAAGTGGGATAACCTTCTATATCAGATCCGTCCTGCATTTGGCGGTAACATTATTGCAACTATCGTAAACCCTGAGCACAGACCGCAGATGGCTACTGTACGTGAGGGTGTTATGAAAAAAGAGCCTCTTTCAGTTCCGGTTGCAGGTTCAGTAAAGAAAATTGATGTTGCATCAATCCTTACAGATGCTGATTTTGCTGTAGAGATTATTGAAAGACACATTGAGGAGAAAAAAATAGATATTAAAGGCGCTCAAATCATTGTAGCAGGCGGTTACGGAGTAGGCAGTAAAGAGGGTTTTGCCCTTGTAAATGAGCTTGCAAAAGTTCTTGGTGCTGAGGTTGGAGCTTCACGTGCTGCTGTAGATGCAGGCTTTGTAGAGCATGAGAGACAGATTGGCCAGACAGGTGTAACTGTAAGACCTAAACTTTTCATTTCTGTAGGTATTTCGGGCCAGATCCAGCACACTGCAGGTATGGACCAGTCTTCTATGATCATTTCAATCAACAATGATCCAAACGCTCCTATCCACCAGATTGCAGATTATTCAATCATTGGTGACCTTAATGAAGTATTACCTAAGATGATTGCATCTTACAAAAAACACAGCAAATAATTATGGCAAATTTCTATAAAGACAATTCAGAGTTGAAATTCCAGTTCAGTCATCCCCTAATGGAGAAGATTGTAACTTTGAAAGAGGACAATTTCAAGGATTTCGGCAAATATGACTATGCTCCTGCCAATGTTGAAGATGCAATTGATTCTTATGACAAGGTTATGGAGATCATTGGTGAGATCTGTGGTGATGTTCTTGCACCAAACGCTGAGCAGGTAGACCATGACGGTCCTGTATGTAAAGACGGTAGAATTACCTATGCAGCAGGCACACAGCAGAACCACGATGCCCTTACTCAGGCTGGAGTTTATGGCTTGAGCCTTCCAAGAGAGTACGGCGGACTTAATTTCAGCATGGTCCCATATGTTATGGCAGCTGAGTTGGTTTCACGTGCAGATGCAGGTTTTGCAAATATTTGGGGTCTTCAGGATTGTGCAGAGACTATCCACGAGTTCGCATCCAAAGAGATTAAGGAGGAGTTCCTTCCTAGAATCAATAAAGGTGACACTTGTTCTATGGACCTTACCGAGCCGGATGCAGGTTCAGACCTTCAGTCTGTAATGCTAAAAGCTACCTGGAACGAGGAGAAACAGATGTGGTACCTTAACGGAGTAAAACGTTTCATCACTAACGGTGATGCCCAGATCAAATTGGTACTTGCACGTTCTGAGGAGGGTACAACTGATGGACGTGGCCTTTCATACTTTGTATATGACAAAGCTTGGGGCGGTGTTACAGTAAGACGTATTGAGAACAAACTTGGTATCAAAGGCTCCCCTACCGCTGAGCTTGTATTCAAGAATGCTCCAGCCAAAATCGTAGGTGACAGAAAGATGGGTCTTATCAAATATGTAATGTCATTGATGAATGGTGCAAGACTTGGAGTAGGTGCTCAGTCTGTAGGTTTGTCTGAGGCAGCATATAGAGAGGCATTGAAATATGCTCACGAGCGTGTTCAGTACAAGAAAGCAATCATCAACTTCCCTGCTGTATACGAGTTGTTGGCAGTTATGAAGGCAAAACTTCAGGCATCACGTGCCATCCTTTATGAAACAACAAGATTCGTAGATATCTACAAAGCATACAACGCAATTGCTGAAGAGAGAAAACTTACCCCTGAGGAGAGACAGGACAGCAAAAAATACAGCAAATATGCTGATATGTTCACCCCTGTACTCAAGATGATGTCATCTGAGTACGCTAACCAGAATGCTTACGATGCAATTCAGGTTCACGGTGGTTCAGGTTTCATGAAAGAGTATCCTGTTGAGAGACTTTACAGAGATGCAAGAATCCTTACAATCTACGAGGGAACTTCTCAGCTTCAGACTGTTGCAGCAATCCGTTATGTTACCAACGGCTCATACCTTGCAAAGATCAGGGAGTATGAGGCAATGGAGTTCAAACCGGAGTTTGCAGCATTGAAGGAGAAACTTGTTGCTATGACCGCACAGTACGAGGCTGCTTGTGAGGCTGTACAGGGTAAAGGTGAGGAATACATTGATTTCCATGCAAGAAGACTTGTTGAGATGGCTGCCCATATCATCATGTCATACCTGTTGATCATTGACGCACAGAACAATGATGCATTTGCCAGATCAGCTGAAGTTTATACCAACAAATCAGAGGCTTGGAACAATGAGAGAGCATCATACATCGCTTCTTTCAAACTTGAGGACCTTGCAGCATTCTCAGCAATCAAAGATGAGTTCGTGGCAGAGGAGAACTAATCTCTTCCCGACAGATAATCCAGAAGGCCTCCCGCACCAAGGGAGGCTTTTTTATATTTGACCATTATGACGTCGTCAAAATGGTCAAATTATTTTTAGTATCTTTGCAGAAAGTTAATTTCACTATTGTAAATGTATAAGATAAGTATTGTTGGTGCTGGAAATGTGGCATTCAGGATGGCTTTGTTCCTTCAGGCTGCAGGTCATGATGTAGAGTGTGTCTGCGCAAGGGATATGGAGAAAGCAGACAAAGTTGTGAGGGCTCTCAAAAGAGGCGGCAGCAATGCTGTAGCCATTTCTGATTTCAGCCAACTTCCCCAGAGTGACATTACAATTATTGCAGTAAGCGATAATGCCATAGGTCAAGTGGCATCGCAGTTGCCCCATAAGGATTCCTTTATTGTACATACCAGCGGTGCAACTGCAATGAAGGTGTTGCAGGAGGCCGGTTTGCAGAATACAGGTGTCTTCTACCCTCTTATGACCTTGAGCATGAACAAAGATCTTGATATAAGACTCGTTCCGTTTCTTCTTGAGTCACAGCACAAAAATGGAGAGGAGATACTTGTAAATCTTGTCAATTCCCTAAAGGCCGAGTACAAGATGTGCAGCTCCGCAAAGAGATTGCAGTTCCATACTGCGGCAATATTTGCTACCAACATCATAAATTACTCCCTTTCGCTTGCATATGACATAGCAAGCCCGGATTTTACTTTCCTCCTTCCAAGTGCAATTGAGAGTGTAAGGAAAGCCTTTTTGCAGAATCCGGTTTCTGCCCAGACAGGCCCTGCCCGCAGAGGGGATACCAGAACAATTGAAAAACACAGGGAGGTACTTTCAGAAGAGAAATTCAAGGAACATTTAGAGGTATATAACTTTTTGACACAGAAAATTTTCAATAAATATAATCCCGACAGCAATGAGCAATTATAAGACAAAACTTAAGGATATAAAAGGATTTGCATTTGATGTGGACGGAGTATTCACAGACGGCAGTGTATTTGTAGCTCCAGACGGAGATCTTCTACGTATTCACAATGCAAAAGACGGTTTCGGATTGAGATGGGCATACCTTTCAGGTTATCATATTGCAATTATTACAGGAGGCTATTCAGAGTCAGTAAGAAAGAGATTTGAGGGCATTGGTGTAGAGCATATCTATTTGAAATCAAGGGACAAATTGCCTGATTTCTACGATTTCTGCAACAAATGCGGCATCTCCCCTAAAGAGGTTGCTTTTGTTGGTGATGATATTCCGGATATTCCAATCCTTAAGGAGTGCGGACTTGCAGTCTGCCCTTCTGATGCAGTTCAGGAGGTTAAGGACGTTTGTGACTTCGTTTCAGCATATCCGGGCGGTAGAGGTTGCGTGAGAGACCTTATTGAGCAGGTGTTGAAGATTCAGGGCAAATGGGAGTTCAATGCAGAGCTGTATGCCGGCAAGTTCGGTCAGGGAATGGACAGCAACAAGAAGTAATAGGGTATGCTTGATAATATTCTATCGGGAAGAAAACTGATATTGGCATCTGCTTCACCACGCAGGAAGGAACTCCTTTCGGGTTTGGGTGTGGATTTTGTCATTGATACTGGAAATACTTTTGAAGAGGTTGTTCCCAGTGGACTCTCCTACCCTCAAGTGCCCGAATTTATGGCAAAAGGGAAATCTCATGGCTTTCATAGGGATCTTGAGCAAAACGAGATCCTTATTACCGCAGATACAATGGTGTTTTGTGAGGATGAGATTATGGGCAAGCCCAAAGACCGTGATGATGCAGTGAGGATGATAGAAAAACTTCAGGACAATACCCATACAGTTTACACAGGAGTGTGCATAAGGTCTCTTGAGAAAGAGGTGTGCTTTACAGTTGGCACAAATGTCCAATTCAGTAAGCTTACCTCCGATGAAATCTCATATTATATAGATACTTACAAACCTTTTGACAAAGCAGGTGCATACGGAGTGCAGGAATGGATAGGCTATGCTGCAATAAAGGGAATTGACGGATCATATTTTAATGTGGTTGGTCTCCCGGTTCACCGATTGTATAATGAACTCAAGAATTTTTAGATGAAGAGAGTTGGGTTTTTGATAGCATTTATGCTGTTGTGTGGAGTTGTGTTTCCGCAGGATAAAGGAGGGAGACAACTGGATGGTACAAATTATACTGTAACTACGGCCATGGAGAAATTATTTTCATTAGGTGATATGCGCCGGATTGGCATGTCGGGTCACGTGACGTATAAACCCGTACCAAAAAAAATCCGCAAATATGGTGAACCCAAACCTCTGAAATACAATAAGCTCTATTATTTGGACAAGTTTACAGATTCAGTTGGAATTTTTTCCCATTCAAGGGGATTATATATGGGAGAATATATACAGGTTAAGAACAAGCCAACCTTTTTGAGGAACGGTTTTGGTGTTGACAGGACGCTTGATGAGTTTTCAAACTCTAAAGAAGTCGTTTATGAGTATTATATAGGTTTTTACAGAAAGAACAAGAGACATGGTGAGGGGTTTGTTGTAAGAAGCAATGGCAAGATTGTAAAAGCGGTGTGGAAAAAAGGACGTATTTGTGTAGGTACTAAAGCTGAACCCACACCTGAAGAAGTGGAGAAGGTAAATGATTTTATGAGACAGCTGAAAAATATGATCTGATATGATAAGGAAATATTGCATATTACTTTTAATGTTGCTTTTGCATGTTTTGGCGAACGCCCAAACTGGCGGATATTATAATGATTCGGCAACCCGTAAGGCCAATTCGTTGCTTGGGGCAGTCAGAGTTTTGGGTAATTTGACAAGTGATTATTCTAAAGTTTTATACCGTCTTGAAAAACTGGAAAAGCCGCATGAGCCCGGTTCTCCTAAAGGGATGTATTATAATAAACTTTACCTTTTAGGTGAAATTACAGATTCAACTTCAATTTTTACCCATACTAAAGGAATCTATTTGGGTGAGTATCTTCAGGACAAGAACAAGCCTACTTTCAAGAGAAACGGTTTTGGAATTGAACGCATTATTGATGACACTTCTATTTCCGATGTTATAAAGTATGAATATTACATAGGGTTCTACAAGAAGAACAGAAGGCATGGAGAGGGATATCTTGTAAAGGCTTCAGGCAAGATTGTTACAGGCATCTGGAAAAGAGGCAGACTGAAACTTTTTGGAAGAAGAGACCTGACAGATGATGAGCAGGAGAAAATTCAGGACTATATACGGCAATTGAACAATTTGATGTAGCGTACTTTTGGTGCGCTACACTTTTTTTATGGAACTGCCTGTATGTATTACAGTGCCGTCATCAATCATTTCTCTAAGTACTGCAAGATAAAAATTGTTATTGTCTGCAGCAAGGGTTTCAATGGTCCTGAGTTCCACCTCACCTCCTGCATTGGAAATTATATCCAATATATGTTGCTGCACATCCTTGCGTCTGTCATTCCCTCCCTTGAGGTTCTTGTTCTTTAGGCACACATCACATATTCCGCAATCATTATCAGCCGGCTGGCCAAAATAATCTATGAGCATGCGGCTTCTGCATTCTCCTGTTTCTTTAACATATGAGATAATGCTTTCAATTCTTTTTTGGAACATCCCCTTCCTCTCCTCATATCTTTTCTGGGATATATACAGGTTTGATTCAACCAGGCGCTCTGTATTCATTATAATGAGCGGAGTCCTTACTTTAGGGATATATTTGATGATTCTCAGTTTTGAGAGCTGTTTCAGTTTCTCCTTTACACCCATAACGGAATCCATTGTACACCGTGCAATGTACTCTTCATCTATAGGGGTTATCCTTGAGAACAGCGCTGTGTAGATTCTCAGTACTGATTTTATGAACTTGTCCAGCTCCGGATTGTCTATCTGAACCTTGTACAGTTCGTCCCTCCCTACAATGAACATTATCTTTGAAGGGTTGTCCATTTCATCCGTAAGTTCCCAGTAACCTTCCTGCTCCAGGTATTTGATTGCGTAATAGGCAGATACAGAATTAAGTGAAAACTTCTTGGAAAATTCAATAAGATTGAATTTGCTTACGGTATCTCTCCCTTCCTCGTATGGAATGTTCAGGTATATGAAAACTTTCTGGTATACATCTTTAATGTACTGGATATCGGGAAAAGAGATGGTATGTATCTGGCGCAGGCGGGCGATGTCTGTACTGTTCCACAACAGGGTTGCATAGGAGCGTTTGCCGTCGCGGCCGGCACGTCCTGCCTCCTGGAAATATGCCTCAAGACTGTCGGGAAGATCATAATGTACAACAAACCTCACATCAGGCTTGTCAATGCCCATTCCAAAGGCATTGGTTGCTACTATCACCCTAATTTGATCATTCTTCCAGGCATCCTGCTTGGCATTGCGCAGTTCCTTGCTGAGTCCTGCATGGTAGAAATCTGCAGTTATGCCATTTTGTCTGAGAAATGAAGAAATTTCCTCACACCTTTTCCTCTCCCTGACATAGATAATTCCGGTTCCCGGAACTCCGTTGCACACTTTGAGCATGTTCCCAAACTTGTCATCCACATTCCTCACCACATATGAGAGGTTTTTTCTTTCGAATCCCGACGAAATCACATTCTTTTCTTCAAACCCCAGGATTCTCATTATGTCTTCTGCAACTGACTTTGTGGCAGTTGCAGTAAGTGCAATGACAGGAACATCTCCTATGATGTTCTTTATCTCCTTAATCTCAAGATATGCCGGACGAAAATCATATCCCCACTGCGATATGCAGTGAGCCTCATCAACCACTAGGTAATTTATTTGCATGCGGCGTACCCTCTCCTTGAAAAGTGGAGTGTGCAACCTCTCAGGAGATACATAAAGGAACTTGAAATCTCCGTAAATGGCATTGTCCAAAGCAATGTCAATCTGGTGGTATGACATGCCGGAATAAACTGCCAAAGCTTTGATTCCCTTGTTGTTGAGATTCTGTACCTGGTCTTTGATCAGAGCTATTAATGGCGATACAACAAGGCAAATGCCATCTGTTGCCATTGCCGGTACCTGAAAGCAAATTGACTTGCCTCCTCCAGTTGGCATAAGAGCAAGAGTATCTTTCTTTTGCAATGCGGAATTTATAATGTCCTCCTGCATTGGCCTGAAAGAATCGTACCCCCAATATTGTTTCAGTATACTGTGTATCATTGCCATTAATTATTAAAAACAAAATTACAATATTTTTGGCAAAATATTTGATGATGTCTATAGCGGCAGTTAAAGCTATTTTGATTATATTTGCCATTGTAAATAATAAAAACCTATAAATAATTAGATTTTATGTCAACAATTGATTTGAGCAAGTACGGTATTACCGGCGCAACTGAGGTTCTTTACAACCCATCTTACGAGGTACTATACGCAGAGGAGACCAAACCTGGTCTAGAGGGATTTGAGGTAGGTCAGGTAACTGAGCTTGGTGCTGTGAACGTTATGACAGGTGTTTACACCGGCCGTTCACCTAAAGACAAATTCTTTGTAATGGATGAGACTTCAAAGGACACTATCTGGTGGACTTCAGAGGAGTACAAGAATGATAACAAACCTGTAACCAAAGAGACTTGGGCTGAGCTTAAGAAAATTGCGCAGGATGAGCTTTCAAACAAGAAACTTTATGTAGTTGATACTTTCTGTGGTGCCAACGAGAACACAAGAATTAAAGTACGTTTCATCATGGAGGTTGCTTGGCAGGCTCACTTTGTTAAAAATATGTTCATACGTCCTACTGAGGAGGAGCTTGCAAACTATGGCGAGCCTGACTTTGTAGTATTGAACGCTTCAAAAGCTAAAGTTGAGAACTACAAGGAGCTTGGTCTAAACTCTGAGACTGCAGTAGTATTCAACCTTACAGAGAAAATGCAGGTTATCATCAACACTTGGTACGGTGGTGAGATGAAGAAAGGTATGTTCTCATACATGAACTATCTACTTCCGCTACAGGGTATTGCTTCTATGCACTGTTCTGCAAACACCAATAAAGAGGGTGAGACTGCTATTTTCTTCGGCCTTTCAGGTACTGGTAAAACTACCCTTTCTACAGATCCTAAACGTGAGTTGATCGGTGACGACGAGTACGGTTGGGATGATGACGGAGTATTCAACTTTGAGGGTGGCTGCTACGCAAAAGTTATCAATTTGAGCGCAGAGGCTGAGCCAGATATCTATAACGCAATCAAGAGAGATGCCCTATTGGAGAACGTTACAGTTGATGCAAACGGTAAGATTGATTTCGCAGACAAGAGCGTAACTGAGAACACTCGTGTTTCTTACCCTATCTACCACATCAACAACATTGTAAAACCAGTGTCTAAAGCTCCAGCTGCCAAGAAAGTTATCTTCCTTTCAGCTGATGCATTTGGAGTACTTCCTCCAGTTTCTATCCTTAACCCAGAGCAGACAAAATACTACTTCCTTTCTGGTTTCACCGCTAAATTGGCAGGTACAGAGCGTGGTATTACTGAGCCAACCCCTACTTTCTCAGCTTGCTTTGGTGCAGCATTCCTTTCACTTCACCCAACCAAATACGGTGAGGAGCTAGTTAAGAGAATGGAGAAATCAGGTGCTACTGCGTACCTTGTAAACACTGGATGGAACGGTACTGGCAAACGTATCTCAATTAAAGATACCCGCGGAATCATTGACGCTATCCTTGACGGTTCAATTGACAAGGCTGAGACCAAAGAGATTCCATTCTTCGGTTTCAAAGTTCCTACAGCTCTTCCAGGCGTAGACTCAGGTATCCTTGATCCAAGAGACACTTACGCTGATGCAGCACAGTGGGAGGAGAAAGCAAAAGACCTTGCAGGAAGATTCATCAAGAACTTCACCAAATTCACCGGCAACGAGGCTGGTAAAGCATTGGTTGCAGCTGGTCCACAGCTATAATCTGAACATATCGTTCAATTCATATTTAAGGGTGGCTTTTGCCACCCTTTTTTTTGTACAGGTAAGAGAATAACTTATACATATATTTATTAAATTTGTTGGTTTAAACCTAATCTTATTTTATATGGTTTCAACAAGATTATTATTGGGAGATGAGGCTATTGCACTAGGTGCAGTGCATGCAGGGATAAGTGGTGTGTATGCATATCCCGGTACTCCATCAACAGAGATTACAGAGTTTATCCAGGCTAATGCCCCTCAGGTACGCAGCAAGTGGTGTACCAATGAAAAAACGGCTATGGAGGCAGCGCTTGGAATGTCATATGCGGGCAAGAGAGCCCTTGTTTGTATGAAGCATGTGGGTATGAATGTGGCAGCAGATGCTTTTGTGAATTCAGCCATTACCGGTATCAACGGTGGCTTGGTTGTTCTTGCTGCAGATGATCCTTCAATGCACTCTTCACAAAATGAGCAGGATTCCCGCTTTTACGGCAAGTTTGCAATGATTCCGGTACTTGAGCCAACTACTCAGCAGGAGGCATATGATATGATGCAGTATGCATATTCGCTTTCAGAAGAGGTTAAACTTCCTGTATTGTTGCGTGTAGTTACACGTCTAGCCCATTCAAGGGCAGGAGTTGTTACTGCGCAACCTAAAGATCAGAACCCGCTCAACCCTTCAAATGAGCGTGGCAATTGGGTGCTTCTTCCGGCAAATGCCCGCAGGCAGTATGCTTCATTAATTGAGAAACAGGCAATGTTGCAGGAATCTTCGCAGAAGTCCCCATTCAATATTTGTCGGGAAGCGGAAAAACCTAAAATGGGAATTGTAGCATGTGGTATTGCATACAATTATGTGATGGAGAATTCTCCTGCTCAACTTGGAATTGAGGTGCTCAAAATTTCACAGTATCCTCTTCCTGTGCAGGCAATAAAGGATTTTGCAGGCAGATGTGGGACACTTCTTGTTGCTGAAGATGGTCAGCCTGTTGTGGAAGAGCAAGTTAAAGGAATCCTTGGAGCAGATTACATTGTTAAGGGCCGCCTTACCGGAGATCTTCCTCGCACAGGTGAACTTACTCCCGACAGTTTGGCTGCCGCAATGGGATTGCAGACTGAAATATCCTTCCAGCCTGCAGAGAATGTAGTACCACGCCCACCGGCACTTTGTCAGGGATGTGGGCACAGGGATGTGTATGATGCATTGAACAAGGTTGCAGCAGAGTATCCCAATGCAAGGATTTTTGGAGATATAGGATGCTACACTTTGGGTGCCCTCCCTCCTTTCCGTGCAATTGACTCATGTGTGGATATGGGTGCATCAATTACAATGGCCAAAGGTGCTGCCGATGCAGGCGTTTTCCCTGCAATTGCAGTAATTGGAGATTCAACATTTACCCATTCGGGTATGACCGGTCTTCTTGATGCAGTAAACGACAATGCAAACATTACAGTAATAATTTCAGATAACCTTACAACTGCCATGACAGGAGGCCAGGATTCAGCAGGTACAAACCGCTTTGAGGCTATCTGTAAAGGTTTGGGCGTTGATCCGGAGCATCTGCATGTTGTGGTGCCTATCCCTAAAAATATGGAAGAGATTACCCGTATTATCAGACAGGAAATTGAATATAAAGGTGTTTCTGTAATTATTCCACGCAGGGAATGCATGCAGACCCTCAATAGAAAACTTAGAGCAAAAAGGAGCGGCAAATAATGAAAAAGGATATTATATTGGCAGGTGTTGGAGGACAGGGCATCCTTACAATTGCCACAATTATAGGTCATGCGGCAGCAAAATCAGGCATTAGCCTGAAGCAGGCTGAGGTGCATGGAATGAGTCAGAGAGGTGGAGATGTTCAGTCAAATTTACGTTTGAGTACAGAAGAGATCCACTCTGATCTGATTAAAAAAGGAGCAGCAGACATTATAATCTCAATGGAGCCTATGGAAGCATTGAGATATCTTCCATATCTTGCTCCCGACGGATGTGTAATAACCTCCTCAAACCCTTTTGTAAATATACCCAATTATCCCGATATTGATAAGTTGAGTGCTGAACTGGCATCATTGCCTAAAGTATCGGCCCTCCCTATTGAAGATTTGGCTAAAGAGAACAATATGCCAAAGAGTGCCAACATCATCCTTTTGGGTATGGCTGCCAAACATTTGGAGATTCTCACCCCTGATCAATTGAAAGAGAGCATTAAAGCAATTTTTGCTACCAAGGGAGATAGTATTGTAGAGATGAACTGTAAAGCATTTGAGATTGGTCTGAATGCATAAGAGGAGACGGAAAGATGAAAATTTTCAGTGAAGAACTTGTTGCACAAGCAGTAAAGGAACTCAATATTGCAGATCTTGCAAGTGCTACAATTGGAGAGGTGCTTCTGGTTGCACAATGGCTTGAAAACAAAACAGGCATTCCATTTATAAGAATGGACCAGGGTTCACCCGGCCTTCCTATAAACAAATATGGAGTTGAAGCGGAGATAGCGGCATTGGACAGGGGTGTGGGATCGCAGTATCCTGCGGCTTTGGGTATACCTGAACTCAAGTATGAGGCTTCAAGATTTGTAAAGGCATTCTTGGATGTGGATATCACTCCAAGATCATGTATCCCTACAGTGGGCAGCGTACAGGGCTCTTTCGGTTCTTTCATTGCCTGCACACAGTGTACACCCGGCAAGGACAAGATTTTGTTCATTGATCCTGGTTTCCCTATACAGAAATCACAGCTGAGAGTTATAGGTGCCGGATGGAAAGAGTTTGATATATTCAACTACAGAGGTGATGCCCTAAAGGTAAAACTCGAACAGATGCTTTCTGAAGGTGACATTGCTGCAATAGTTTATTCAAATCCAAATAACCCTGCATGGATCTGTCTGGATGAAAGGGAACTTGCAGTGATTGGTGAACTGGCTACAAAATATGATGTAATTGTAATTGAAGACCTTGCCTACTTCTGTATGGATTTCAGGAAGGATATGGGACATCCGTTCCAGCCCCCCTACCCTCCTACAGTAGCCAGATATACAGACAATTATATTCTGATGCTCTCTTCATCAAAGATATTCAGTTATGCCGGCCAACGTATTGCTTTGACCTGTATAAGTGACAAGTTGTTTGAGCGTCATTTCCCGGCTTTGGCCCAGCGCTATAAAGATTCCGGTATTTTTGGTCAGACTCTTACAGCATCAATCCTTTATATGATTACCTCCGGTTGTACAGCCTCTACACAGTACGCATACGCAGAGATGTTGCGTCTTGCTACCGAAGGCACTATCAATTTTGTGGAGGATACAAGGGAATATGCCATAAGGGCTCAGAAGATGAAGGATATCTTTACCCGTAACGGTTTCCATATTGTTTATGACCAGGATGTTGACCAGCCTGTAGGAGACGGATTCTTCTTCACTTTAGGTTATGGGAACCTGCAGGGAGGAGAACTTTTGAAAGAGTTGTTGTATTATGGTGTCAGCAGCATAAGCCTCTCTACAACAGGCAGCGGGCAGCAAGGTGTGAGGGCATGTACATCAAGAATGAAAAATGAACTGTATCCGGTTATGGAGGAGCGCATGATAGCATTCCACCACGACCATCCAATAAAATAGAGAGCTATGATTTGGAATCCCAACAAAGAGTGCATGAGCAGGGAGCAGATGCGTGCACTTCAAGGTAAAAGATTGCAGAAACTTGTAAATTATGTATACCATAATGTACCATTCTATAGAAATAAAATGCAGGAGATGAACATTTCTCCCGACGATATCAGAACTATTGATGACATTGTAAAACTCCCTTTTACCACCAAACAGGATTTGAGGGACAATTATCCTTATGGACTGCAGGCTGCTCCGGCATCGGAGATTGTGAGGGTTCATGCTTCGTCGGGAACAACAGGAAATCCTACAATTGTGGGATATACCAGGAAAGACATTTCCGTGTGGTCTGAGGTTATGGCACGTTGCCTTACTGCATATGGAGTTACTAGGGAAGATACATTCTCTGTAAGTTATGGCTACGGTCTGTTTACAGGAGGTTTGGGTGCCCATTATGGTGTTGAGAATCTGGGTGCTACAGTTATTCCTACTTCTACCGGAGGTACTGAAAAACATATAAAGCTATTGCGTGATCTCAAGGTTACCGGTATTGCATGTACCCCTTCTTATGCCCTTTATCTGGCTGAGACTCTTGAGAAGATGGGTCTTTCAAAGGATGATATAAACCTTCGTGTAGGTGCTTTTGGCGCCGAGCCATGGACTGAGAACATGCGCAAGGAGATTGAGGAGCGCCTTGGTCTTAAAGGTTACAATATTTATGGTTTGAGTGAGATTATGGGTCCGGGTGTTTCCTATGAATGTTCAGAGCAGAACGGTTCCCATATCAATGAAGATCACTTCTACCCCGAAATCATCAATCCGGAAACATTGGAGCAGCTTCCTTATGGAGAGCAGGGAGAGCTTGTGTTTACTACTCTCACAAAAGAAGGCATGCCATTATTGAGATACCGTACAAAAGATTTGTGTACATTGATGGATGATGAGTGTGCTTGTGGCAGAACATCAGTTAGAATGGGCCGTATTGTAGGTAGAAGTGATGATATGCTTATTATCAGAGGAATTAACGTATTCCCATCTCAGGTTGAGAGCGTTATTCTTGAGATGCCGGAGTTTGAGCCTCAATATATGCTTGTAGTGGACAGAGTTGGCAATCTGGATACTATTGAGGTTCAGGTGGAGGTTCGCAAGGATTATTTCACAGATGATATGGGTGCTATGCTTCAGATGAAGAAACGTCTGGCAGACAGATTGAAAGGCATTGTCTCAATTGCTTGTGATGTGCGACTTATGGAGCCTGGCAGCATTGAGCGCAGCCAGGGCAAGAGCAAGCGTGTAATAGATAAACGAGTTCTTAAATAATTAAACCATACAGATATGACAATCAAACAATTATCCATTTTCTTGGAGAACAAGACAGGAAGAATCAATGATGTTACTCGCATCTTGGGTGCCAATGGCATAAACATGCATGCTTTCAGTATGGCAGAAACTACAGATTTTGGCATTTTGCGCCTTATAGTATCTGAGGTTGAAAAGGCAGTTGATGTATTGAGGGAGAACAGTTTTGCAGTAAAGGTAACTGATGTTGTCTGCATCAAGTGCAGCAATACAGCAGGATCTCTTGCCTCCATTCTTGAAAAACTTGCTGTTCAGAACATTTTTATTGAGTATATGTATGCTTTTGCAGATGGTGATTTTGCGAACATCGTTATCAAGCCCAATGACCTTGAAAAGTGTGTTGCACTACTTGATGAATGCAACTGTGATATGAGAAGTGAGTTGTAAATTGATTATTGGCAGAATATGAATCAAAAGTAATTTCTGGAAATAAGCAAACCCTGTCAGTATATGCTTGACAGGGTTTGCTTTTTTCAGATTATTCCCAATTTTTAATCAATCTTCTTGAAATTTTCACGGGCATATTTGGTTGGTCTGTTATCGAAATGCCACCACTCCTCATCAATTGCAAGAAAACCGCTCTCTGTCATTACTTTTCTTAGAAGCAATCTGTTATCCAGTTCCCTTTTGGTTATTATGCCT
Source organism: Bacteroidales bacterium (assembly GCA_017631435.1). Lineage (GTDB taxonomy): Bacteria > Bacteroidota > Bacteroidia > Bacteroidales > UBA932 > Egerieousia. The sequence continues at coordinate 87,833 of JAGBTG010000035.1, forward strand.
TCGTCGAGAAGCTGCTGTTCTATGTTAACACGGCTCTGGTCTGCAAAACAGTCATACTCTGCTCCCATTGGAATAGGGTGACCAGTACAGTCTATTATTGTTACATCCACGGCATTTCCAAAGTTGTGGTTTCCGCCTCCCCTTGCAGGATTGGCAACAAAATCTTCTTTATCAGTGCCTTCAACGCTGTTCCACATTTCCTGCTGAATGCTGATTGGACGTGCGGCATCATATACAATGAGATTCAAATCAGGACGGATAGATTTAAGAAGTTTGTTTGCTTTTACAAGTTTCTCAGCTGCTTCTGGAAGCATAAATGCTTTATTTACATTATGGTATAGCACTCTACCCATAAAATTGTATGGTTTTGCATATATAAGGTCTACAGCAATTGTTGAATCTAAATCATGGATATCTATCAGTCCCATAGCTCTCATCTGAGCCTCTTTTGCTGTATCTGCATGTGGGTTTACAGGTGTATTATTGTTGCAGCATGAATAAATCACTAATATTAGTGATAAGAAAATCAAAAGTTTTTTCATAATTTTGAACTATTAAAATATGATAATTATTAAATATTCTATTTTGAAGTAAAAATAAACATAAATCATCACATATTGTTAAAAGAATAAAAAAACTGCATATGAAAAAGGTAAATTTTAAAAAGCATCCGGTAAATCTAAAAGGCGCTCTTCCGCAGACAGGTATGCAAGCTCCGGCATTTTCACTTGTAAAAACTGATTTAGCTACAATTGCTCTAGAGGATTTTAAAGGTAAAACACTGGTACTTAATATATTTCCAAGTTTGGATACTGGCGTATGTGCTACAAGTGTCCGTAAATTCAACCAATTGGCATCCAATATGAAAGATACGTTGGTATTAGCAATCTCAAGAGATCTCCCATTTGCCCACTCACGTTTCTGCACAGTAGAAGGGATAGAGAACGTTATACCTCTATCCGATTTCAGAGGTACTTCCTTCTCAGAAGATTACGGTGTTATGATGACTGATGGCCCCCTTCAGGGTTTACTTGCCAGAGCAGTAGTAATTATTGATCCGGATCAGATTGTAAGATATGTCCAGTTGGTACCGGAAATCACCCAAGAACCTGATTACGATGAGGTACTAAGGCATCTGTAACGTCGTCTTTTTGTACAATTGATTGAATTTCAAATGATTAAAAATAAGAATTTTTATGAATTTAAAAATTCTTATTTTTTATTTGGCTCAAAATCAGTTATATATACAAAAAGACAACGTAAAATATTTATATTTGAAACATGAAAAAAGGCTTATCTTATATATTGGATGAAAATTCGTCACTTATTCTAGAAGGTGGCGGTCTGAGAGGTGTTTTTACTTGTGGTGTTCTCGACAATTTTATGGAGAGGGGTATAAAGTTCCCCTTTACAATTGGTGTGAGTGCAGGTGCATGCAATGGGCTTTCATATATGTCGGGACAAAAGAAAAGGGCAAAATTCAGCAATATTGATTTGTTGGAGAAATATGATTATGTGGGATTGAAATACTTGTTTACACAGAGGAACATTATGGATTTCAAGCTGTTGTTTGACAAGTTCCCTACAGAGATTATACCTTATGATTATCCCGCTTATGAAAAATCGGAAGGAAGATATGTAATGGTCACAACCAACTGTCTTACCGGAGAGGCAAATTATTTTGAGGAGAAACATAGTCAAAAGAGGATAATGGAGATTGTCCGTTCCAGCAGCAGCCTCCCTTTTGTATGTCCAATGGCTCAGGTAGACGGAGTACCTATGCTGGATGGAGGCATTGCAGACTCCATACCTGTCGTTTATGCAAGGGAGCAAGGGTTTACAAATAATTTTGTTGTACTCACAAGGAATAAAGGGTATAGAAAGAAACCGTCGGGAAAATCATTGGCTGCCAAATTATTTTATTCAAAGTATCCTTTGTTGCAGAAGGCAATTGAAAACAGGAATTATATTTACAACAGGACTTTGGATTTGATTGAATCTCTGGAAGAAAAAGGTTTGATTACTGTTTTGAGACCTGAGAAACCCTTGGAAGTTGACCGTATGGAAAAAGACATCTATAAGCTGAATGCTTTGTACAATGAAGGATACGGTCTGGCTGCTAAAATTAATTTTGAAAAATTATAAATTACTATAACAACTTAAAGATTTTTTTCTTATTTTTGTTGTAGTTAAAAATGATTAATAACGGTAAGAGATATGTTAACACAAATTATAAACGGTAAAATCCATACTCCACAAGGTTGGTTGAAGAATGGATCGGTAATTATAAGTGACAATAAGATTCTTGAGGTTTCAAACTGTGATCTTGCTGTTGTAGGCGCAAATATTGTAGATGCAAGAGGAATGTACATTGTTCCAGGTGGTGTTGAAATTCACGTACATGGTGGTGGCGGAAGAGATTTCATGGAGGGAACAGAGGATGCTTTCAGAACTGCAGTGGATGCACATATGCAGCATGGTACAACCAGTATCTTCCCTACTCTTTCTTCTTCAAGCATCCCGATGATTCAGGCTGCTGCGCGTACCACAGAAAAACTCATGGCCGAAAAGGACAGCCCAGTAATGGGCCTGCATCTTGAGGGACATTACTTCAATATGAAGATGGCCGGCGGTCAGATTCCTGAATATATAAAGAACCCTGATCCAAATGAGTATATTCCACTATTGGAGGAGTTCAATTGCATTAAGAGATGGGATGCTTCACCAGAGCTTCCAGGTGCACTTCAGTTTGGAAGATATGTTTCCAGCAAAGGTATACTTGTATCAGTAGCACATACCCAGGCAGAGTTTGAAGACATCAGTGCCGGTTTTGATGCAGGATATACCCATGCAACTCATTTCTATAATGCAATGCCAGGTTTCCATAAGAAGAATGAGTACAAATATGAGGGTACAGTTGAGTCTATCTACCTTATGGATGATATGACTGTTGAGGCGATTGCAGACGGTATCCACGTTCCTCCTACAATCTTGAGACTTATCTATAAAGTTAAAGGTGTTGAGAAAACTGCCCTTATTACAGATGCACTGGCTTGTGCGGCAAGTGACAGTAAGACAGCATTTGATCCTAGAGTAATCATTGAGGACGGAGTTTGTAAGCTTGCAGACCGTTCTGCCCTTGCAGGAAGTATTGCAACTATGGACCGCCTTATTCAGACAATGACATTCAAGGCTGAGGTTCCTTTGTTTGATGTTTGCCGTATGATTTCAGAAACTCCTGCAAAAATTATGGGAGTTTATGACAGGAAGGGTTCTTTGGAAAGAGGAAAGGATGCTGATATCCTTCTGTTGGACAAGAATCTTGATGTACGTGCTGTATGGGCAATGGGTAAACTTGTAAAGAATTTTGAGTAGCATTTACAATATATGTTGACACAAATAATTAATGGAAAGATCCTCACTCCAAACGGCTGGGTTGAAGGTGGATCTGTTATCATCAGTGACAGTAAGATTATGGAGATTGCCAACAGTGATCTCCCTAGGATTGGTGCAAGAATTGTTGATGTAAAAGGCGATTATATTTTACCTGGTTTTGTAGCAATGAATATTCATGGTGCTGCAGGATTTGCATTCAAAGACAGTAACCGTGAGCAGTTTGAATTGGCTATAAAAGCACATCTCAAACACGGAGCCACTACTATATTTCCTACAATTTACACAGCAAAGACCGAGAAAATATATAGGTCTGCGGATATATGTAATGAAATACTTAAAGAAGGCAATACACCTGTTAAAGGACTTCATATTGCAGGACCATATTTCAATCCAAGGATGGTCAATGATTTTCCAGGTGCCAAGAATCCTGATAAAGAGGAATATTTAAAAATTCTTTCTGATATTAACTGTATCAGAAGATGGGACATATCACCAGAATTGCCTGGTGCATATGAAATGGCTAAAATTCTCAAATGGAAAAACATTGTTGCTGGAATAACCCATACTCAGGCTGAATTTGAAGTTGTAAAAGATGCATATGATGCTGGTTTCAAACATGTATCACAACTTTATACTTCAATGCCGGGCTTCCATAAACGTGGTGAGTACAAGTACGAGGGAACTGTTGAGAGCGTACTTTTGTTGGATGATATGAGTGTGGAGGTTATTGCAGACGGAAAACATCTTCCAGGTACAATTCTCAGACTTGTATATAAACTTAAAGGTGTAGAGATGATGTCACTTGTAACTTGTGCACTTAAATATGCAGAGTTTGAGGGTGATGTAGAAGCGGATTCAGATTTCATTATTGAAGACGGTGTATGCAAGTTTAAAGACCGTTCAGCATTGGCAGGCAGTTTGGCTACAATGGATACTGTTGTAAAGGTTGCTGTAGAAGCGGGCATCCCATTTGTTGATGCAGTTAGAATGGCTTCCGAGTCACCTGCCAAAGTAATGGGCTGCTTTGACAGATGCGGTTCATTGGAAGATGGAAAGGATGCCGATATTGTAATAATGAACAAAGATTATAAAGTAACAGGTGTTTGGCAGCAAGGTGTTGAGTTTACTGAATAGATTGGCTGTCCTTATAGCCGGTTGCTTCATTGCTTTTTCATGTTCCAACCCGTTGGAGAAAAGCGTGATGGAACCTCTCGAAGCTAAGGAGATTGACAGAGTTGCAAGGAAAGACAAAACTTTCCTTGCAACTTATTCTGTTGTTGAGGATAAATGGAACCACATCCATACTCCAGAAGATTCGAGCAGATGGCAAAGCATTACATATGACAGGCTTCATACCTACCTTACAACTATAGAAAGTGCCCAACTGAATTCTCCCCTTGTAATACAGTTGAGGGAGAAATGGGAGAAATCTTACAATTCACACAGGGTTACTGCAGATACCATCATTAAAACTTGGAAAAACTATCTTCAAAGCAATTCAACTGATTCTCTAGTTACAGTATCATATGAAGGTATAGAACTGGAAAGATTCAGAAATTCCAGGAAAGAGATAGATACTCTGCTTAAGGCCAAAATTAGCATCAAACCTTTAAAACAGGTAATTGATTCTATATCTGTACAATATGCATTCATAAACTTGAATGATACCATACAACCAGCAGACAGTTCATTTACTCCCAACGTAATTGAGGTGAAGAAAAGAATCAACCAAATCCATAATTTAAAGGTATTCCCAGATCTTGATAAAGAGACTAAAAGAATGCTTATTGCCAAAGATTCTTCTGTAGCATTTTCTGCTGTTGTCACAAACCTTTATTGCTCCGGAAAATCATTCTGTAAGGACTCTCTTATGAAAGAGATGCCAAAATCTGTACAGGCATACATTCAGGCAGAGAGCAGAACAGATACTCTCTCACCAGTGTTTGACCAGAATTTTTACATTGAGAATATCATTAAAGAATTGGTTGACAAGAGCTTTATGTCTCAAAGTGCTTTCATTAAACTGAATGCGGAGGACTACTATAAGGAAATAGATTCGCTTGTATTCAATTTCTTGAACTACAACAGTCTGCAGTAAGTTTCAGATTCAGTAATTACCATATCAAGAGGTATATCATGCTGGCAGCATGGTATTTTCTCAACCATCTGAAAATCATATCCCAGTCCTATTTTGGGACATTCAAGATATGGCAGGAGCTTGTCGTAAAATCCTTTTCCCCTACCCATCCTGTTGCAATCAGAATCAAATGCAACACCAGGAATCACAGCCAGTTCTATCTCAGAAGGATCAACACTCTTTCCTCCCGACGGTTCCATAATGTTCCTGTATCCGCATTCCAATTCCTTAGGATTATATTCTTTAAGGGCCAGGTATTCACCTTCAACAATTGGAAGAACAATTCTTTTACAGCCTCCCTCGTAGCTGTACAAATAATTGATAAGGTAATGTGTCAACACTTCGTCGGGAAGAGAATGGTACAGCAGGATAGTGCGCGAAGATGCAACCTCTTCAAGCTTCAATACTTTGTTTGCAATAATAGAGGATGCAGATTCTTTATCGTAAGTTGACTGCTCTTTTTTCAAAGTGCGGATCTTACGGCGAATTTCCTTTTTCTGCTCCTGAATATCCATTATCCAATGAATGAATTGATGAATGGCCTTATTCCGGCAAGGAAGAATTCAACTGCAATAACCATAATTATAAGTCCCATTATACGGAGCATTACATTTATTCCAGTTTCTCCAAGGTATTTTACAATTCTGGTTGAGAATGCAAAAATGATGTAGCACAAAAGGAGTACAACCATAACAGAAATAACGAATGCAACCTTATGTGGAATTGTTGATGCGTCTTCCATCAATACAATAGCGTTGGTAATTGCACCAGGGCCGCAGAGCATAGGAATTGCAAGAGGTGTAATTGCTATATCTTTTGCAGCTTTATGAATTTCATCCTGTCCTCCCTTTATTGGTGATAGCCTTGCATTCAGCATGTCAAATCCCACAACAAAGAAAATGGCTCCACCAACAATCCTGAAGCTGTCTACAGAAATTCCAAAGAATTTGAAAAGGAACTGTCCGGAGAAAGCGAATCCCAAGATTATAAGCAATGCCGCAAATACGGCACGGCTTGCAATTGCCAGTTTCTCTTTCCTCCCAATTTCAGAAGTAAGTCCAAGGTAAACAGGAAGGATGCTGATTGGATTTACAAGTGTAAAGAATGATGTAAATACCAGCAATGCATATGAAATGACTGAATTATGTTCCATAAAGCTTATAATTAAGACGCAATTTGTTTGCGGTATAAAGATAGTAATTATTATATTTGTATACCAAATTTTTTACCATGAGCATATCATCCAATGCCCTTCTCAGACACAAGGTCATAGACAGGTGCCTTAGGGACCAAAGCAGGAAATATACACTTATAGACCTTATAAATGCCTGTACCAATGCAATCAAACTCAAGTATGGTACTAAGATAACCGCAAAATACAAGGTCTCTGTAAGGTCACTGCAGCTAGATCTTCAAGTGATGCGCGACAAGCATAAAGGCTATGGTGCTCCTATTGTAGTATATAACCAGAAATACTACAAATACAGTGATCCGGATTATAGCATAGATAATGCACGGCTGGGCAAGGCTACACTGTCAGAGGTTGTTGAGCTCGTATCTGACCTTAAGGATTATGCTTCATTCAAACAGCTTGAATCATTGAGGAACCTTACAGGATTGCTTTCGGACGGTATAAATACCATTATAAACAAACAGAGCAATGTAGTGGAGAATGAGCCTAAACAGAACCCGTTGGGATTGGAGTATTTCAACACCATTTATGATGCCATCTTAAATAAAAAAGCTCTCTGTATTGGATACTGGTCATCCAGATCCAACAACATCATGAGCATTATCTTTTATCCTTTCTATCTTAAGGAGTACAAAGGGAGATGGTATGCACTAGGATTCAAGGATGGCCTTAATGGAGTTTACAAGCTTCCTTTGGACAGGATAAGGGACTATTCTTATTCAATTCTCCCTTTTCCCGACGATTACACATTCAATCCACAGGATTATTTTAATGACATAATAGGTGTAACCCGCTTAAGCGGTGAAGTAAAGGAAATCAAGTTTCTTGTACAGAACCGTCTTGCACCTTTTATCAGACTCAATCCCCTACACCATTCGCAGAAGTTATCCTTTCTGCATGAAAATGGCGATATGGAATTTACAATTAATATCATTCCTAACAGGGAGTTCTATAACCTGATATTTGAATATCAGCCATATATTCAAATTATTTCACCTAGAGAGGCAGGCCTTGCCGCCAATGAACGTGTAGAGGAAATTGCAGCTCAATTGCCGGATTATTCTGTTACCAGACAAAAGGATGCTGCTTCCAAAAACAGTATGGAGGATGACGGATATAACCTTTTTTCAAATCTGTAGCCTATGGACCAGCCAAAAATAGAGCGTCTGCTCCGACTGATGATGATGCTTACTGCCAATAACAGATATACAGTAGATGAGCTGGCAGAGCGTCTTGAAACATCACCAAGAACAATATACCGTTATATTGATACATTTAAGGAAGCCGGATTCCTAATTACCAAAAAAGGGGACTGTTTCCGTATAGACAAGAAATCCAAATATTTCAAGGATATATCCCAACTTGTCCATTTTACTGAGGAAGAGGCATATATACTCAATTCAGCAATTGAAAGCATTGATCCTACAAACACAATCAAGCAGAACCTCAAAGCCAAGCTTGCTTCCGTTTATGATTTTAAGATGCTGGCAGAGTGTGTGGTTAAAGGCGAGAATGCCAAAAATGTAAATTCACTTATTGAAGCCATTGAAAACAAGAAACAGGTGATTCTAAAGAACTACACCTCTGGACACAGCAAGAAAGTATCTGACAGGCTTATTGAGCCTTTGTCATTCACTACAAACTATATTCAAGTTTGGGGATATGAGATTTCGTCGGGAAAAAACAAATTGTTCAAGCTTTCCAGGATTGGTTCTGTGGAAGTTCTGGAAGATGAATGGGCATTTGAAAATGAGCATTCAGTTGGAATGATGGATATATTCAGGATTACAAGTTTTGAACAGATTCCAATTAAGCTCAAACTTGGACTTATGGCTTCATCTCTTCTTGTGGAGGAGTATCCTCTGGCTGAGAAGTACCTCTCTCCCGCTCCAGATGATTCAAACAGCCACATTCTGGATATAACCGTATGCGGCTATGAAGGAGTGGGCAGATTTGTTCTGGGATTGCTTGATGATATTGAAATCATTGAAGGCAACGGACTTAAGGAATTCCTAAGGGAAAGGATGAAAATGGCAAAATTTTAAATAACACTGCCCCAGCACAAAAGTGCGAGTCCAACCAGTATCAGAGCAAGGTCCAAAGCCTTTGCTTTAAGGTTCTTTTCTCTAAGAAGCAACGCTCCTGCTGTAAATGACACAACTACACTTCCTCTGCGTATCATGGAAATTACAGCTATAAGCGCATCATCGTATGAAAGGGCAAAGAAATATGCGAAATCTGCAATTGAAACAAACAACGAGATGAGCGGTATCCACCATCTCCATTGTAACTTATTGGTTGTAAACCTGTTCATAATAAGCAGTACAGTTCCCATAATTGGCACCTGATAAATGTTGAACCAGCTCTGCACAAATAGTGGCGGCAGCTGTTTCATTATGAATTTGTCGTACAGTCCGCTGATTGCACCTGTAATTACTGCTCCAAACAAAATGTATACCCACTTGTTGCTCTTGAAATCTATACCTTCTTTTCTTCCCGACAGACTCAACAGAAAGAGTGAAAACAAGGATATGGCAACACCTCCCCACTGCAGCAGATTCAACTTTTCACCAAAAAGAAGTACTGCACCCATAAGTACAAGGACAGGTCTTGTTGCATTTACAGGTCCTGCAATTGTAATTGGCAGATGCTTTAGTGCATAATATCCCATAATCCAGGAAGAGAGAACGATAAAAGCCTTGATTACTACAAGCAAATGCGCTTTGAGAGGTAATATTTCTGCACAATCAGAGTATATTGATGTGAGTGATGCATTGAAAATTGTATCTTTTACAACTTCAGGACACAATGCCGAAACAATTATAAAAGGACAGAATATAATTGCACAGAAAATGGTGTTGCAGAACAACACGGAGAGCACAGCATTTCCGTTCAATGATTTCTTTTTTGCAATATCATAGAAACCAAGGAAGAAAGCTGAAACAAATGCCAATAATACCCACATAGCTCTTTTAAAAATTTGTGCAAAAATACAATTGATTTATTAAATTTGTAAAAGTAATAAAGATAAAGTGCAGATATGAGAACAAGATCAAAGCTGCCTATTGTGGCACTGATTTATGACTTTGACGGAACACTTGCAGCCGGAAACATGCAGGAATATTCATTTATAGAGAGTGTAGGTGAAAAGAAAGAGGATTTCTGGGGACAGACTGCAGTGATGGCACAGGAACAGGACTCTGACAATGTGCTTGTTTATATGCTCCTTATGCTTGAAAAGGCAAAAGAGAGAGGCATTTCAATCAAGAGGGAGACCCTAAAAAAATATGGAGAGGATGTGAAACTTTTCAATGGTGTCAAGGAATGGTTCCGCAGAATCAGTGATTTTGGAATGGACCATGGTGTGATAGTGGAGCATTACATAAATTCATCGGGAATGAAAGAGATGATTGAGGGAACCCCTATTGCCGACGAGTTCAAGACAATTTTTGCCAGCTCCTATTATTATGATGAAAATGGTGATGCACAGTGGCCAGCCGCTGCGGTAAACTATACCAACAAGACACAATTCCTCTACAAGATAAACAAAGGAATTTTTACCATCAGGGACTCCGTAAAGATAAATGAGTCGATGCCAGATTCAAAGAAAAGGGTCCCTTTTACCAATATGGTCTATTTTGGAGACGGTGAAACAGATGTTCCTTGCATGAAACTGATCAAACAGATGGGTGGAAATACTATTGCTGTATATGAGCCTAAAAATGAGCGCAAGCGTGATGTGGCCAAGAAGATTTTGAACCAGGACAGATGCGATTATGTTTGCCCTGCTGACTATTCACCAGGCAAGAATCTTGACACATTGGTTAAAGGAATAATCTGCAAGATTAAGGTAGATGATGATTTGAAGAAACTTAAACAGGAATTCAAAAAGAAAGGGTACCGTTAAAGGTATCCTTTTTTATTTGAGTTTTTTCAGATGGTATATCATAATTGAAGCAGATATTATGCATGATGTCAAGTCTGCAAGCGGCATGCTGGCCCAAATTCCATCCAATCCAAAGAACCGCGGAAGAATAAATATGAACGGAAGTACAAATATCAGCTGTCTTGTAAGTGAAAGGAAGATTGCGGTTCCGGCATAACCAATGCTTCTGAAAAAATTTGAGGTAACCATTTGGAACCCTACTATAGGATAGAACATGAATGATATCCTTACTCCCCGTATAGCTTCATCAATTAGAGTTTCATCTGTTGTGAACATCATTACAAGTGTTTTGGGGAATAATTCTGCAATAATGAATCCTGTGCTTGTAACCGCTATTGCGCACATTGCTGTATAGGTTACTACTTCCCTAAGCCTGTCATAAAGTCCGGCTCCAAAATTATAGCTGGCAATGGGTTGCATTCCCTGATTCAAGCCCATAACAACCATAATGAACAGGAAGGTCAGTTTATGTGAAATTCCGTATGCAGCAATGGCCAGGTCTCCCCCATTCTCCTTCAATCCCTGGTTGAAAGCTATTACAATAAGGCAAGCTGTTGCATTCATGAAGAATGGAGACATTCCAACACTCAAAATCCTCTTTACAATTGCAGGAACCAACTTGTACCCACCTTTCTGGAAATGTACTACATGGTTTCTGTTGCTGAGTATGAATATTACCCACATCAGTGATATTGCCTGCGAAATTACTGTTGCAATTGCCGCTCCTTTTATTCCCCATTGATAAATGAAAAAAGGGTCAAGTAAAGCATTGATTATCACAGTTAAGATAGATGCGTTCATGGCCTTTTTTGGTAGGCCAGTGGCCCTGAGGACTGCATTGAGGGCAAAATATGTATGGGAAATTATGTTTCCATAAAGTATAATCTGCATGTACTCCCTGGCATAAGGAAGAGTATGCTCACTTGCTCCAAAAAATTCAAGTATGGGGTCAATGAACACAAGTACCCCTACCATATACAAAAGCCCTATAATGAAGTTTAATGTTATAACGTTGCCAAGGACCTTCTGTGCATTACCATAATCCTTTTTGCCAAGAAAAATGCCAATATTGGCTGATGCACCAACAGCGATCAATGAACTGAATGCAGTTCCAAGATTCATAAGTGGAAAAGTAAGTGCTAGTCCGGCAAGAGCATATCCACCCACAAACTGTCCAATATAGATGCTGTCCACCAGATTATACAATGAGGAACAGCTCATTGCTATAATTGATGGAATTGCATACTGCTTGAGCAGTTTGGAGATTTTCTCAGTTCCAAGTTCTGTTGGGATTCCAGCGTGCATCTTTATTTGCTCCAGCCTTTATGTCTGATAATATCCGCTATTACCTGTACACATCCGTCAACACCCAGCAAAGAAGAGTTGAGACACAGATCATAGGATGATGCTGCACCCCACTGTTTGTATGTGAAATAATCGTAGTAGCTTTTTCTTTTGCTGTCACTCTTTTCCAAAAGTTCTACAAGTTCATCCCTGCTGTATTTTTCTGCATTTGGAATTTTATTGCACTCAAGAAGTCTCTCAACTTTATCCTCACCTTTTGCTGTTATGAAAACATTCAGACAGTTGATCCTATTTCTGAGAATGTAATCTGCACACCTCCCTACAAAAATAGCAGAACCTTCATTAGCAATCTTTATGATTGTTTCACTCTGTATTCTGAACAGTTCTTCCCTGTTTATTCCCGACGAAGTACCATATTCCGAGTACAGAGAACCCATTATGCCACTGAAGAAGCCTGAGATGAACTTTGATCCCCTTTTTTCATCAATATTTGCAAAGACCTCCTTACACAGTCCGCTTTCTTTGGCGGCCTCATCAAGCAATTGCTTGTCATATTGTGGAATACCAAATTCCTGTGCAAGTTTTTGTGCTATCTCCAAGCCGCCTGCACCTTTTTCACGGCCAATGGTAATGTAGAATTTAGTTTCCATATTGCTCAATTTTTTTGAATTTCTTGATTTGTTTGTAAAGAAGGATGAATGCTATCATACTTGAAAGTCCGTCTGCAAGTGGCATACTCATCCATATTCCGTTGGTTCCAATGAAGGTTGGAAGAATAAGCAGGCCGGGAAGCAGGAAGATAAGCTGTCTTGTCAAGGACATGAAAACAGATTTTGCCGCCATTCCCACACTCTGGAAGAAGTTTCCGGCAACTATCTGGAAACCGATTATCGGGAAGCAGGCAAACACAATTCTCATTCCAACTGTTGCATGCTGGATAAGTTCCTCATCTGTAGTAAAAACCAATGAAATTGCCCTTGGGAAGAACTCTGCCATAATGAAGCCGGTTGTGGTTACAGCAGTTGCGCAGATGATAGTAAGTTTCAATGCTTCCACTGTCCTTTTGTATTGTTTGGCTCCGTAATTGAATCCAACAATCGGCTGCATTCCCTGGTTGATTCCAAGTACTATCATTACAAATACAAATGATACCCTGTTAACGATGCCATATGCTCCAATAGCAAGGTCACCGCCATGTTGCTGTAATCCCTGATTTATGAGAATTACAATCAGGCAGGCTGCTGAGTTCATGAAGAATGGAGCCATACCAATTGAAATCACATCTTTTACAATCCTGGCCTTAAGCTTGTATATTCCTCTCTTGAAATGTATTACAAGATTCTTGTCTGAGAATATTTTAAGTGTCCAACACAATGCCAGTGACTGTGATATTATTGTTGCGGCGGCAGCACCCTGTATTCCCCATTTGAATACATATATGAACAACGGATCCAGGATTGCATTTATGATTACAGTAAAAATGGTCATGTACATGGCTTTTTTAGGAAGACCGGCAGACCTGAGTACGGCATTCAGCCCCAGGTACATATGAGTAACAATGTTTCCCAAAAGGATTACCGTCATATAGTCCCTTGCATAACCGATTGTATTTTCGCTTGCTCCAAAGAAATAAAGGATGGGATCAAGAAATATAAGGAAAACTATACTGTAAACAATTCCAATTATTGTGTTCAGTGTTACTACGTTGCCAAGAACTTTCTGGGCCATTTCATAGTTTTTCTGCCCAAGCAGCATTGATATTGTTGCTGAAGCACCAACTCCAACCAAGGCACCAAAAGCGGCACCAAGATTCATCAGCGGAAACGTAAGCGCAAGACCGGCAATTGCAAATTTGCCCACTCCATGTCCAATAAAAATACTGTCAACCATATTGTACAACGACGAAGCCGTCATTGCAATAATTGCCGGAACGGCATACTGCCTCAGCAATTTGGAAATTTTTTCAGTTCCCAACTCTGTAGGAACACCTGCTACTGCCATATAAATCCTTTAAATACTATCTTACAAAGGTACAATTTTTTTATTTTACGTCGTCTTTTTGTACAAAATCTTGAATATCAATGTTTTAAAAAATGTATAATATACAAAATACAATTAATGCATTTTGTAACATGCTGATATACTTTATTTTATACAAAAAGACGACGTAAAATAAGGGTGTCCTTTTGGAACACCCTTACCGTGGTTGATATATATTAATGTACCTCAATCTGTTTTTCAACAGGGGCCACTTTGTCGGGAGTAACTTTTGGAATGATGATGTCCAGTACTCCATTGTCAACTTTTGCCTCAATCTTATCCTTGTCAACATTGTCCGGCAAAATAAGGTTCTGTTGAAATTGAGTGTACGAAAATTCTTTACGGAGATATCTCCCCTTTTTGTCCTTATCTTCAGATTTCTTCTCTTGTTTTACACATACAGAAAGAAGATTGTCGTTGGTAACCTTTACACTGAAATCGTCCTTAGTTAGGCCTGGAACTGCCATTTCCACCTTAAATTCATTCTCATTTTCCATAATGTTCATTGGTGATGATGAGTGCAGTCTCTCAACCCAGTCGCTCCCGATAAAATCGTTGAAGATTGAAGGGAACCAGCTCTGATTCTTTTTTGTTGGTAACATAACTATTATTTTTACATTGTTTCCATTACAACAAAACTGATTGCAGAAGGTTCAGAAATATAGATTATCTTTACATGATTAAATTAAGTCTGATGGCAACAAAGATCAACAAGACAAATGCAGCAAGGATTCTTGACCAGAAAAAGATAAAATATGAACTGGTACCATATGAGGTAGATGAGAACGATTTGGCAGCAACTCATGTGGCGGCCCAGCTTGGTGAGGATATTGAGCAGGTGTTCAAAACACTTGTATTGCGTGGCGACAAGAATGGACTGCTTGTATGCGTAATTCCCGGAGACAAGGAGGTTGATTTGAAGAAGGCTGCAAAAATATCCGGCAACAAGAAAGTTGAAATGATTGCCATGAAGGATCTCCTTCCTATAACAGGCTATATAAGAGGAGGTTGTACCCCTATCGGGATGAAGAAACCCTACCCTACCTGGATCCATCATACTGCCACAAATTTTCCCTTCATATACATCAGTGCAGGCCAAAGAGGACTTCAGCTCAAACTTAATCCCGACGATTTGATGAATGCTTTTGGGATTATTTCTGCAGATCTGATTGCAGAGTAAATTATTATCTGAAATATTATTCTGATATAGGCTGTTTTTGCTGCAAATGTTTCTGTCCGAAAAGTTGTTTCAAATGCTTTATTGAGCGAGAAGAGATGTTTCGTAGGAGGACCTCATTCGACGGTTGGTAGTTATTTTGCGTGAGCAAAATGACGTACCAGAGGAGACTGCGTCGTCCTCCGAAGGAATATATCTTCTCGCCTAATAATAGAATTATAATAAGAATTCAGCAATTGCAACTCCGTACTTATCAAACTGCATCTCAACCTGCTCAAACGGGTTCAGCTGTCCATAAGGAATGTTCCAGAATCTGAACATATCATCGGGAAGATTCACTTTTGCTGAATTATATGATTGTGAGAAATCAACTGCAACAATAACAAGTTTGTCTCTCTTGTATGTATTTTCTGTATGGAGTTCATTGCCTCCTCTGTGGAAATTTTCTGCAGAGTTGTCACATGAATATTTGCGGGCAAATACAAAACACTTGTTAGTATCAAACAGGTCATTATGATAGTTTGCATACTGAAGATCAAATGTTTCGCCGCTTGTAACGGCTTTGTTTCCCATTGCAAAAGTTAAAAGTTTCTGATAGTATTCAAGAAGTTCCTTCTCGGATTCATATGATTTGCCTTTAAGCATTCTGGCTACAGATGGCGCACTGCACCAGTCAAAAATGGAGGTTCGGCCGTCTTTGCCGCTGAAACCCTCTTCAAGCATGCCGGCCTCTCCCACTTCCTGTCCGAAATATATCATGAACGGTGCTTTGTTGAGCATAAGTGAAACAGCCAGTGATGGGATCCCCTTAAAAGCATTTCCAAGATTGAAATCAGATGCAACTCGCTGTTCATCATGGTTTTCAAGGAAATTGAGCATATGGTTCTGCATGTCGTTTATGCTTTGCCAGCAACCTGTAATTTCACTTGAGGATTTGTATCCCTGTGAAATATATTTCAACGTGTCGTACAATCCTACTTTATCATACAGATAATCAAATCCTCCCCTGAACATATATGATGAATATTCAGCCGGATTATATACCTCTGCAATGAATTGCACTTTTGGATACTTATGCTTTACTTCCCTAATGCACCACTCCCAGAACTCTACCGGTACCAATTCAGCCATATCGCAGCGGAATGCGTCCACACCTTTAGAAGCCCAGAAGCAAAGGATATCATTCATCATGTACCAGGTTTTGGGTATTGGGTAGAAATGTCCCTTGCGGCCGTTCATATAGTCAACTCCGTAGTTCAGCTTCACTGTTTCATACCAGTCGTTCACTGAAGGGTTTGCTGTAAAGCAGTCGTTTCCTGTTGCTTTGGCCGGCCTTTCGTGGTATGTGCCCATTGAGAACATCTCTCCGGGAAGGTAGTAGTAGTTGTTGTCGGGAGAAAAAACATTTTCATTGTCTCCAATTCCAAAGTCTTTTGCCCAATAAGGTAGTGAATCTGAGTTGTATTCCCTGGCAAGGTGGTTAGGGACAAAATCAAGTACCACTTTGAACCCCGCAGTGTGGGTGCGTTGTACAAGGTCCTCAAATTCAGCCATTCTGTTTTCTACTGAATCTGCAAGGTATGGGTTTACATCATAGTAGTCCTTTATTGCATATGGGGAGCCTGCACGCCCTTTTATTACTGAAGGATTATCCCTGCGAATGCCGTATTCCTCAAAGGATGCTTTTGTTGCATGTTCAATAACACCTGTATACCAGATATGTGTTACTCCAAGGGTGTGGAGATGTTCAAAAACAGATTCATTGATGGATGAGAATTTTCCCGTGCCGTTTGTCTGTAGTGTGCCGTCGGGATGACAATTTTCATTTGTGTTTCCAAATATTCTTGGTAATAGCTGGTATATTATAAATTTCTTATCCATCATAAAGCAAAAAATTGACACCCCTATTCGTTTGGAGTGTCTTTCAATTCAAAATTAGTGATTAAATCTGATATTTTAAAAAAAAGAGCCGCAAAACTGCGGCCCTTTAAAAATATCAGTTCTGGTATTACCAGTTAAGGATTTTCTTGAAGTCGTACTCCTCAGGGTTTGGAAGATATTTCTTAGCGGCCTCGTAATCCTCTGGAGTGATGTAGTTAAGGATGTGATCCATAATCTGCTGTACTTTGTCAGTGTGGATATTTACACCACGTGGCGGAATCTTGCCGCTCTCGTTCTGCATATCTTTTAGATATAGTGATTTGATGTTACCGTTAAGATCGAGGTAAACCATACATCCTGTTACACCCTCTGTGAAGAGTTTGTATACACCCATACCAAGCTGTGAGCAGTACATAAGGTCGTAACCTACTGGAGTTACGCAACGTACCTCATAACCGATCTCAACTGGACGTGATTTAACTGAAATGCCCAAAGATTTAAGTTTGTTCTCAACCATATCATTGAACATCTGAGCTTTAGAGATTTTACCTAGCTCTGGGTGACCGTGGTCATCATAGGTAAATTTAACACCATACTGCAATAGCTCCTCAGTTGAAAGCTCGTGGAATACACCCTCTGAAATCATGATTGCACCGTGAGGAACGCCCATGATTTTTCTCTTGATGATTGAAGAGATAGCAAGGTTGATGATCTTCTCTGCAGTGATGGTAGTTTTGTTGAACATCTCTGGGATAACAATCATTGGATAGTGGCAAGAAGCACCGATACCTAGAGCAAGGTGACCTGCAGATCTACCCATTGCAGATACGATAAACCAGTTTGCGCTTGTTCTTGCATCCTCGTATACTGTTGTAGCAATCTTGGTACCCTCAGCTTTTGCAGTGTGGTAACCGAAGGTTGGGATATTCTGTGGAAGAGGAAGGTCGTTGTCAATTGTCTTAGGAACGTGGATGTTAGCGATAGGATAGTTCTTCTCAGCCAAGAATTTTGCAATTCTGTTTGCAGTAGAAGCAGTATCGTCACCACCTACAGTTACAAGAAGCTTGATATTGTTCTCAACAAAGAAATCAAGGTTGAAATTCTCCTGGAAATCTTTGTCAGATGGTTTGAAACGGCTCATTACAAGGTATGAACCACCTCTGTTGAAAATCCAGTCTGCGCAAGTGAAGTCAAGCTCTGTATAGTTAGGATCTGGAGAGAAAAGGCCTTTGTAACCACCGTGAAGACCCAGTACTCTGAAATCATTCTGAATAAAAGTTTTGGCAATACTTCCAACTACAGTATTCATTCCTGGAGCAGGACCGCCACCTGTTAGGATAACAATTGATTGTTTCATTTTATATAAAATTATTTCTTGTTGTTATTTGGGGCGGCAAATTTACATTTTTATTAAAAAATTACCTATTTTTTAGTTATTTTTGTTTGCTAAAATTGTAAAAAGTGAAGAAGAACGAGGCTAAAAGCAGGATTGAGCATCTCTCCGCAGAGCTGAAGAGACATAACCATAATTACTATGTACTGAATTCACCTGAAATAACAGATTTTCAGTATGACCTCCTTTTGCTTGAACTTCAGGAACTTGAGAAAATGTTCCCTGAATTTGCACAAAAGGATTCTCCTACAGTAAATGTTGGAAGTGACCTTTCAGCCAAAGAGCAATTTGAGCAGTTTCCTCATAAATATCCTATGCTGTCCCTTTCCAATACATACAATATTGGAGAGCTTGAGGATTTCAGCAACAGGATATCAAAGGGTACCGACCGCCCGTTCACACTCACTTGTGAGCTGAAATTTGACGGCACAGCAATCTGTCTGACTTATAAGAAAGGCAAACTTTTCAGGGCACTTACACGTGGAGACGGCACTGTTGGCGATGATGTAACCCGCAATGTCCTGCAGATCCCTTCAATTCCCAAACAACTTGTGGAAGGCTCCAATTTTCCCGATGAATTTGAGATAAGGGGTGAAATATATATGCCCTACAATGCATTTGACAAATTGAATTACCAAAGGGAACTGGATGAAGAGCAACCTTTTGCAAACCCTAGGAATGCAGCGTCGGGATCGCTTAAACTGCAGGATCCCAAACAGGTAAAAGATCGTGGACTTGAGTGTACCTTATACCATCTGCTTTGTGAAGAACCTGTTGCCCCAACCCATACCCAATCTCTTGAAAAGGCTAAGGAATGGGGGCTCCCCGTTTCAGAGCATTTTAAGGAATGCAATACTGTTGAAGAGGTTGAAAGCTTCATTACATTCTGGGACACAGAGAGAAAGAAGCTTCCTTTTGCAACAGACGGTATTGTTGTAAAGGTTAACCAGCTGGCAATACAGACATCACTTGGTTATACTGCAAAATCGCCACGATGGGCTACTGCATACAAATTCAAGCCGGAAGAGGCATCAACCAAGCTCCTTTCAATAGATTATCAGGTGGGCCGTACAGGAGCTGTAACACCTGTTGCAAATCTTGAGCCTGTACAGTTGAGCGGTACCAAAGTTAAAAGGGCATCCCTTCACAATGCTGACCAGATAAAACTTATGGACATACACATAGGTGATTATGTGTTTGTGGAGAAAGGCGGTGAAATTATCCCTAAAATTACCAGAGTTGACATCAACAGGCGTGGATTTGATATTGTACCTGTAGAATTTCCACAGAACTGTCCTGTTTGCGGAACCCCACTTGTAAAAGATGAGGATGAAGCAAAACACTTCTGCCCCAACAGGGATGAGTGTCCTCCTCAGATAAAAGGAAAATTCATTCATTTTATCGGGAGGAAGGCAATGGATATAAATGCCGGTGAGGCAACCATTGAACAGCTGTATGGAAAAGGTTACATCAAGCAGTTGAGTGACCTCTACAAACTTACTGAAGTGCAGCTCCTGACACTTGACAAATGGAAGGATAAATCTGTTGCCAATTTCCTCAAATCCCTGGAAGAGAGTAAAAAAGTTCCTTTCCACAGGCTGTTGTTTGCAATAGGAATAAGGCATATAGGTGAAACTACAGCCAAAAATATTGCCCAGCATTTCAAAACCATGGATGCCATTGCAGCGGCAACTAGAGAGGAAATCCTTGCAATTGAAGAGGTGGGAGAAAAACTGGCCGATTCCATTATTGGCTATTTCGGCAAACCTGAACACCTGAGGGTTATTGGGGAACTTAAAGAATATGGGCTGCAGATGGAGTTGGACAACACAGGCAAATCCATTGAATCTGAAATCCTCAAGGGGATGACAATTGTTATATCAGGTAACTTTACCATCTCAAGGGATGACATGAAAGCCCTTATTGAGGCACATTCAGGCAAGGTGGGCAGTTCAATCAGCGGCAATACAACTTATATGGTGGCTGGCGAAAAATGCGGCCCAAGCAAGCTCTCCAAAGCCGAAAAACTTGGAGTTAAAGTAATTGGAGAGGAGGAATTTATGAATATGTTAAAAAATTGATATTATGAGAGACGTTTGTATCAGCAAAGGTATTTATTACATGGGAGTGAATGACAGGCGCAAGCATCTGTTTGAGAACAACTGGCCTCTCCCATTTGGAGTTTCATACAACTCATATCTTATAAAAGATGAGAAGAGTGTCCTTATTGACACCATTGAATACGGCAGCAACGACAACTTCCTTAACCACATTGAGCGCATTCTTGCAGGAGCACCGCTTGATTACCTTGTAGTGAACCACATGGAGCCCGACCACTCAAGCATGATTGAGTGCGTTACAAGAAGATTTCCCAATGTAAAACTTATTGGAAATGCCCAGACTGCAAAAATCCTGAAACTTTATTTCAATCTTCCCGACGAATCCATCATGATTGTAAAGGATGGTGAAACAATCTCATTGGGAGAGCATACATTGTCATTCCACCTTATACCTTGGGTACACTGGCCGGAGACAATGGTAACTTATGAGCAGACAACACAGACTTTGTTCTCCTGCGATGCATTCGGCGGTTTTGGTACATTGGACGGAAGCATATTTGATGATGAGAATGATTTTGAAGGACACTACAAGTCTGAGATGTTGAGATATTACTCCAATATTGTGGGTAAGTACAGTGGCATGGTACAGAAAGCGTTCGACAAGCTGTCGGGAGTACCAATCAAAACCATTTGTCCATCCCATGGCCTTGTTTGGAGAGGAAATCCAGGCAGAGTGCTTGAACTTTATTCAAAGTGGTGCAATTGGGAGAGCGAGAAAGGTGTTGTGTTGGTTTATGCCAGCATGTACGGCAATACAGAGCAGATGGCAGATTTCATTGGAAGGATTTTGGGCGAAAAAGGAATTCCTGTAAGGACATACGATGTTTCCAAGACACACGTATCTTACATATTGAGTGACATTTGGAAATACAAAGGGCTTATTCTTGGAACCTGTGCATACAATGCGCAGATGCATCCTATGATGGAACATCTTTGCAATGAAATAAAATTGATAGCACCAAAGAACAAAACTTTGTCTATCTTTGGTAGTTCTACCTGGAACGGTGCAGGCGTGAAAGCGTTGGTAAAATATGCACCTGAGATGGGTATGGAGGTGTCGGGAACTCCTTTAGAGATTATGGGTTCTGCCACTTATGATAAGCTTGCGCAAAGTGCGGAGGCTTTTGTTGATGAATTTGTAAAATCGTTATAATACTGCAAATATGAACGTTAACGATATTTTTGAAGTTACAATTACCGTACAGGAGTCTGATACGGCTATTGCACATAAATCCGGTGGATTGCCGGTGTATGCAACACCTGCAATGATTGCACTTATGGAGAATGCGGCATTCATGCTTTTGAAAAATGATGGCAAGGACAGCGTTGGAACAGAGATGAATGTAAAGCATACAAGGGCATGTCTTGTTGGAACTGAAGTTACTGCCAAGGCAACCGTTACCTCAATCAACGGCAACTGGGTAAATTTCAATGTTGTAGCCTCAGATAATAAAGGTGAGATAGGGAATGGTGTACATACCCGCTACATCATTGATGCAGAGAAATTTATGAGTAAATTAAACAAGTAAATTGAAAGACCTGTTTGAAGAAATACGTGAATTGTACAATTGGTTTATACAATTTGTCACTGATGATATCTGGCATTTGAATCTCCAGGATTTCTCAAAGGCAAAGACACAGCTTATCAAATACCTTAAAGTTGCGGTAATTACTGTTAAGGAGGCTGGAATAAACCATTTGGGACTTTATGCCTTTTCTCTCAGTTTCTTCACTACAATGGCAATGGTACCGTTTGCTGCTGTTGCTTTTGCTGTTACTGAAGGTTTTGGACTCAAGACAACTTTGCAGAATCTGCTTCTTGAGTATTTTTCTGATAACAGGGAAATTGTTCAGCTTATAATAGGATTTGCCGAGAATATAGTTACAATAAGCCAACAGGATGCTTTTGGTATAATAAGCTTGCTGTTCTTTATAGGAACTGTAGTTTGGCTGATTCTTAAAGTAGAAAAATGCTTTAATGTCATATGGAAGGCCGAAAGGGGAAGGTCTTTGGCCAAAAGATTCCTCTATTACCTTGGAATATTGATAGTTGCCCCTTTGGTCATTACAATGTTCCTGTCGGTAACCTTGGTATTTACCAGTACAATGAACTCAATTGGATTTGATTTCCAATTATTCATGTATGCAGGGTTTCTGATCAGATGGCTGGCATTTTATGGAATAATAGCACTGTTCTTTACAATACTGTACAAATATGTGCCAAATGTAAAAGTGAAGTTTTCTGCAGCTTTTTTTGCGGCACTCATTTCTGCAGTTTTTTTTGTAGGATGGCAATACATTTATATGGAAACCCAATTGCTTGTTTCCAGGCTCAACACGGTTTATGGCGCATTTGCTGCCATACCGCTGTTCCTCATTTGGATGAATGTGAGCTGGACGATCATATTGGTAGGTGCAGAGATTTCTCACGCCTACCAGTACCAGGAGCAGTACACTTCTGAAGATGATTATGAAAAGCTTGAGAAAGAAGTAATTGAAAAGATCAATTTGGAATGAAAGGAATTAAGATGGATATGAAATTGTCTGCAAATGCCGTCAATTTTATTGATGAAGCCAAATTGCAGAATTTGTTGGAGAACTCAAAAGAAGATCTCCCAAGAGCGAGAGAGCTGTTCAAAAAAGCATTGGACAAGAAACCTCTTTCTGTTGAAGAAACAGCAGTATTGCTTGCAATAGAGTCTGAAGAAGGACTCAAAGAACTTTTTGCAGCAGCAAGAGAGCTTAAAAGGAAAGTATACGGCAACAGGATTGTACTGTTTGCACCACTTTATGTTGGCAACCACTGTGTAAACAACTGCAAATACTGCGGTTTCAGGAAGGATGCCAAAGGTATTGTAAGGAAGACCCTTAACAATAAGGAACTCATCAGTGAAATTGAAAACCTTGAGAAAGCAGGGCACAAGAGACTTATTCTTGTATTTGGAGAGTCGCCTGTTTATACTCCGGAGTTCATTGCAGAGAGTGTAAAAACCTGCTACAGCATAAAGGTTGGAAATGGGGAAATAAGAAGGGTGAACATAAATGCAGCCCCTCTTGATGTTGAAGGTTTCAGAATTGTAAAGGAATCGGGAATTGGTACTTTCCAGATTTTCCAGGAGACCTACCATCAGGAAACCTATTCAAAATACCATCCGTCGGGAGACATAAAAGGAGACTACATGTGGCGTCTGAATGCTATGGACAGGGCATTTGAGGCCGGTATTGATGATATGGGCATTGGAGCATTGTTTGGACTGTATAACTGGAAATATGAGGTTTTGGGTCTTGTATCGCATGCACTTCATCTGCAGAACACCTGCGGAGTTGGTCCGCACACTATAAGTTTCCCAAGAATCAAACCTGCGGCAGATATGAATCTTGAATTGCCTTATGAGGTTTCTGATGATGAATTCAAGAGACTTGTTGCAATTTTGCGTCTTGCTGTTCCATATACAGGCCTTATAATGACAGCACGAGAGAGCAGTGCAATAAGGGATGAGGTGATAGAATTTGGTGTATCGCAGATTGATGCAGGTACCAAACTTGAAATTGGCGGATACCAGAACCAGAAAGGAGACGAGCAGGACATTACCAAAGAGCAGTTTGTAATTGGCGATACCAGGGAGCTTGATGATGTAATGCATTGGCTTCTTACTAAAGGATATATACCAAGTTTCTGTACTGCATGCTACAGGATGGGACGTACAGGGGAACATTTTATGGAGTTTGCAATTCCAGGCTTCATCAAAAGGTTCTGTACTCCAAATGCCATCATAACTATGGCAGAATATCTTGAGGACTATGCAAGTGATAGAACCAAGGAAGCAGGATACTCTCTAATAGAGAAAGAATTGGAGAAGCTTCCCGACAGCGTACAGAAGGAAAAGATTATAGCACATCTGGAAGCTGTAAAGAACGGTACAAGAGATTTAAGGTTTTAGTATGTTTACACAAGAGGACAATGAATTGATTCAAAGGGAATTTGAATCATTGAGGATTGCGAGTCTGAAAAGATGTGCAAACCAGGAGGAATATGAAGATGTAATCAGGGCATTCGAGTTTGCCAACGAGGCCCATAAAGGTGTAAGGAGACGCTCAGGAGAGCCATATATCCTCCACCCTATTGCAGTAGCAAAGATTGTAGTTGAAGAAATTGGACTTGGCTACAAATCTATTGTTACAGCCCTGCTGCATGACATTGTAGAGGATACAGAGTATACTGTAGAAGATTTGTCGAGGTTGTTCGGCCCCAAGGTTGCATCTCTTGTAGACGGCCTTACAAAGATCAAGTCTGCAATGGACAACAAGCACAATTCCAATAAGAATGACGAGATTTCCATGCAGGCGGAGAATTTCAAGAGAATCCTCCTTACCCTCAATGATGATGTGAGAGTTGTCCTCATTAAACTGGCAGACCGACTTCACAACCTACGAACAATAGGTTCAATGCCTGAGCGCAAGAAAGACAAGATTCTCAGTGAGAGCATCTATATCTTTGTTCCTCTTGCACACAAGCTTGGACTTTACAGAATGAAGTCCGAGATGGAAAATATCTGGTTGCAGTACAGGGAACCGGAATATTATGCCAAAATTACAAGAAAGATTGATGAGCTGATTGATGAAAGAGGTGATTCTATAGACCAGTTTATTGCACCAATCAATCAGTCCCTGCATTATGAGGGTTATAAATTTACAATTACAAAAAGGATAAAGAGCCCCTACTCCATCTGGAAAAAGATGGAGAAGAAGGGTGTCGCATTTGAACAGATTTATGACCTCTTTGCTGTAAGGATCATTTTTGAACCTAAAGAAGGCATATCTGAGAGGAAACAGTGTTGGGATATCTATTCAATCATATCAGAGCACTACCGCTCCAAGATGGACCGTATCAGGGACTGGGTAAGTGTTCCAAAATCCAATGGATATGAGGCTCTCCACTGTACCCTTATGAGTCCTAACGGCAATTGGGTTGAAGTTCAGATCCGTTCAGACAGGATGAACCAGATAGCTGAAAAGGGTGTTGCTGCCCATTGGAGCTATAAAGGTGTGAACAGAAGCGAGACCGAACTGGACAATTGGCTTGCAATGGTACGTGAAGTTCTTGAGAATCCGGATGTAAGTGCACTTGAATTCCTGGACAAATTCCATGAAGGTCTCCTCTCTTCCGAGATCTATGTCTTTACTCCAAGAGGAGATTCAAAATCCCTTCCAAAAGGGGCAACAGCATTGGATTTTGCCTATTATATCCACAGCAAGATTGGAAACAAGGCTATAGCAGCCAAAGTAAACCACAGGCTGGTACCACTTTCACATGAATTGAACAACGGTGACCAGATTGAGATAATTACTGCCGAGGCGCAAAAACCTGTAAGGGAATGGCTTACCTTTGCCCATACTCCTAAGGCTAAAGACCTCATTTATGAAGCACTCAAAGCTGATATAGATGATGTAATGGCCACAGGCCAACATATTCTAGAAGAAGAACTTTCTAAATTGGGAGTAAAAGTACAGAATAGAGTAATCAGAAAACTGCTCATAGAGTACAAGCTCAACAATAAGGATGAACTTTACACCAAGATTGCAACAGGTGTTGTAAAACTGGATGAGCTTGACAAGATTCTCCGTAAAAACAATGAGAACAAGTGGGTAAAATACTGGAAACTGCAGTTCTTCTCATCTTCTGAAGAGGAAGAAGACAGTGAAGATATGCTTGATGACCAGGAGAAGCCGGTAGAGAAAAAACCTGCCATTGACAAGAAGAAAGATTATCTTCTTCAGGATAATATAGACAAAACCCTTACTTACCAGGTTGCAGATTGCTGCAGTCCTATCCCAGGTGATGCTATTGTAGGTTTTGTAGATGAGCACAATAACGTTATCATCCACAAGAAAGTATGTCCTAAAGCCATTTCATTGGCAACAGTACAGGGCGAAAAGATCATTAATGCCAAATGGACAAAACATACTTTCTACTCTTTCCTTGTACGAATGAGCTTGAGAGGTATTGACAGGATGGGCATTGTAAATGAAATTACAAAATATATCACTCTTGATTTGAGTGTTAATATACGTAAGATCCATTTTGAAACACATGACGGAATATTTGACGGATACATAGACCTCTATGTTCATGATGCCCAAGACCTTGAGATGATTATGAAACGTATCCTTGAAGTTAAAGGAGTTGAAAGTGTAACCAGAACCGACATTAAAACAGAAGAAAACTAGAATGAATTTTATAAAAAGAAATATTGGCACCCTTGTAACTTTGATACTGGTTGCAGTATACTGCTTCCATTCAAGTTCATGTGCCAGTACCAAGGCTGCCCCAAGTGGAGGACCTAAAGACACATTGCCACCAGAAATTGTGGCAATGGTACCAGCTGCAAGTTCCACCGGTTTCCCGGTTGAAGATGGTGAAATTACAATTACATTCAACGAATATGTACAGGTTAAGGATGCCAACAAGAACATCATCCTTTCACCACCTTTGGAGAAACAGGTAAAGACCAGGATTAAAGGAAAATCTGTAATATTCACTTTCCCTGTTGCGCTTGATACCAATACATCATATTCTTTGAATCTTGGCCAAGCAATAGTTGACAACAATGAGGGTAACCCTCTATATGGTCTCAGCTACAGTTTTTCAACAGGAAGTGTTTTGGACACTATGATGTTAAGCGGTACTGTTGTTGATGCAATTTCTCTTTTCCCTATGGAGAATGTAACTGTGGCACTATATGAGCAGGCTACTGATTCTACTGTCATTACTACAGCTCCATCTGCTATTGCAAGAAGTGACAAATGGGGATATTTTGTTGTGAAGAACATCAAGCCGGTACCATACTATGTATTTGCATATACAGACGGCAATACAAACAACCGTTATGACCAGGGATCTGAACAGATAGCTTTTCTGAATTTCCCAATCGTACCTGACCAGATAATGAAACAGGATTCCAAAGAACTTCAGTACTGTGATCCTATAGATACTGTTGCTTGCCTTGCACGTCCATCACAAATACAACTTGGAATCTTTGCAGAAAAAAATACAAACCAATTTGTACGTGATTATAAAAGGTTCAGCAAAAGAGGCTCATATATTAAGTTCAGTGCGCCACTGGTACAGATTGACTCATTTGCAATTGAAGGTGTGAATCCTAACAGGATAATCAGACAACTGAATACATCGGGAGACAGCCTTGTTTTTTGGATTGGCGGTGAAGGAAAGATTGATGATACATTGAGGGTTGCAATGAAATACATGAAAACAGATTCATTGGGAATGCAGTCACCATTTGTGGAAAAGCTCAAGTTTGTTGCTCCAGCTGAAAAAAAAGGTGGCAGAAAATCTGATGAAGAGCGTGCTAAAGAGAGAGAAAGAAGAAAAGACCTTCTTGAATTTTCAGCCGTTTCAGACAAGACAATGGTTGAGCAGAATGGTATAGTTCTCTCCTTCCCTGCTCCTGTTATGGAGTTTGATACATCTAAGATTGAATTCACTACCAAAACACCTAAACTTGTTGAAAGTAAAGTCCCTTTTGGTGTTGAACAGGACTCCACTGAGTTCAACACTTACATTATCAGGCCAAAAATTGAATTGATAAAAGGAAACGAATACAACATAATATTCCCTTTTGCAACGTTCAAGGATGTCAATGGCTTTACCAATGATTCAACTGCAAATACATTTACGCTTCCAACAGACGAAAACCTGAGTTCACTTACCCTTGAGATTAAGAATGTAAATGCAAGATACATTGTTGAACTGATTAATGCCAAGAGGACCAGGACGTTCAGGAAATACATAATTGAGGAGGATTGTGAACTTCTGTTCCCATATCTTAAAGCAGATGAATACTCTATCAGGATTACAGAAGACAAGAACTCTAATGGAAAACTTGATACGGGAGATCTTCTTAAAAGAATACAGCCCGAGAAGGTTCTGCTTTACAAGCTCAATGATGAAAAGGATATAATTACAATTTCTGAACGCACAGATATAGTTCAGGAACTGGATATGAATGAAATATTTGCTCCCGACAAGAACTGATGAAAAGAATATTTGCATTTTTGATTGTACTGACATTGGCCCTTACACTTCCAGCCACTCTGCAAGCACAGAATGTGACTGAAGAGGAAGAGGCTTATCTAAAGGAATTTGACATGAATTCCTTTAAGGACGCTGGAACAAAAGTTAAGGACAGCACATATCTGTACCAGCACCTGATTGGTGTAAAATGGGGATATGCACTGTCAAATGTGGCTTTCAGCCAGTCTGCCAGCCATAAAGGATTCAATACTACAAAATCGTATGGAATTTACTATACATATCTCCACTCAATGCTTGGGAACCTTCCATTCTTTGGAATACAGTTGGGACTTGAATCAACCGAGATGGGATATACCCATGTAACAAAAGTAGATGAAGTGATAATTGACGAGGCAGAACAGAGATACTCTGTAGCCGATTTCCAGATGCTTGCTATCTTTAGGGTTGATGCAAAAAAACTGAGGTTCTCTTTGGGTGCCGGTGGATACCTTTCATATATTTATGATACAGTTCTTCCACAGGGTATCCCTTCTACAACCAACAAAGGCGGTTTCGGACTGATTGGTCAGGGAGGTATGGCAATCAAGTTCCATCCAATTGAACTTCATTTTGAAGCAAGTTACAAATATGGCCTTACCGAATTTCTCGACCCTCAGATCTATTCAAAGGACTATTGGCTATACACACATCCTAACCAGTTGCAGTTCTCGGTTGGCGTGCACTATAACCTTGGAGGAAAATACTTTAAAAAGAAATGACAATGAACAGCATAGAAGTTAAAGTAGGAAACATTACAATTGGCGGCAATACCCCAATAAAAATACAGACCATGTGCAACACCCATACTCAGGATGTTGCCCCTTCTGTTGCACAGTGTATTGAAATGGTTGAAGCTGGAGCTGAAATCATCAGACTCACTACCCAAGGAATGAAAGAGGTTGAAGCTTTGGCAAAAATTAAGGCTGAACTCCGTTCACAGGGTATTGACGTACCTCTTGTAGCAGATGTACATTTCAATTCAGATGTTGCCATTGAGGTTGCCAAAATTGCTGAAAAAGTAAGGATCAATCCCGGTAATTTTGCAAAAGAGCACTCCGTTGCCCAAAGCCAGTTCAAGAAATTCATTGACGTATGCAAGGAGTACGGTACCGCTGTGCGAATTGGTGTAAACCACGGATCTCTTGGCGAGCGTATAATCAACCTGTACGGCGATACACCTCTTGGAATGAAAGAGGCTGCAATGGAGTGGTTAAGAATGTGCAAGGAGAATGACTACAGCAACGTTGTAGTGTCTCTGAAGGCGAGCAATACAATTGTAATGTCAACTGCATACAGACTTCTTTGGGAGGCAATGAAGGAAGAAGGAATTGTGTATCCGGTGCATTTGGGAGTGACTGAAGCTGGCAACGGAGATACAGGCAGAATAAAGTCAGCTGTTGGAATTGCCGCTTTGCTCAAAGACGGCATTGGAGATACAATAAGGGTTTCATTGACAGAGAATCCTGTAAATGAGTTGCCTGTTGCACGTACCATTGCCGACTACTTCTATAAAGGGGAATTTAAAGGGAACTGGATTCTTCAGAACAATAACCCTGTAGTACATTATGAGTGTGAGAGTTGGGATGAATTCATCATTAAGGCATCGTGTGACTTCGGTCCTCTTCTTCTTGACAAACAGATAGATGACTTTTCCGTTACAGCCAACATTAATGGAATTGCTGCAACAGTGGAACAGATTGATGACTTTAAGGATAACCTGCAGCAGGCAGCAAGAAGAAAATTTACAAAACCTGAATATATTGCATGCCCCGGATGCGGAAGAACCCTTTACAATCTTGAGGAGACATTCAATGAGGTAAAACGCCGTACTGCCCACTTGAAAGGTGTAAGAATTGCAATCATGGGCTGTATAGTAAACGGCCCCGGTGAGATGGCAGATGCAGATTTCGGATATGTAGGAGAAGGTAAAGGGAAGGTATGCATCTATAAAGGAAAAGAACCTGTCATGCGCAGTGTTCCGCAGGAAGAGGCAATAGATGCGTTATTAAAAGTAATTGAAGGGTGACCCAAAGGTCACTCTTTTTTCATATTTACCCTATCCGTCATCCATATTGCCTATCCCATACGGTAATGTATTTTTTCACAAATAAGAGATAGGGGCAAAGTGATTTTTAATCCGGCCTCTTATTGTTCTTCCCGATAATTTTCCGTATCTTTATAGCAGCCTACCTACTAGGTCCATAAAGTTCTATCCCTCAAGCCCAAAAACTTGAGACGTAGCATATCACTAGATTTATTAATCCTTTAAACCTAAGCGCGTATGCAACACACTTTTATCAAACAATTTCACTTCAGGGCAACACTGCTTGCCATAGCAGCCCTCTTCCTTACTTTTCCTTCCTACTCCCAACGCAACCTCAAAGTTGGTGAAGAAATCAAAGCCCCTTCTACGGATGCCTGGAACTTCATCAAATACGGAGAGGTGGGCGCCAGCCTTCACACCGGCACAGTAAACCTTTCCATCCCTGTCTACACTTACCAGGACAATGACTTCTCCATCCCCATCTCACTCAACTACTCCAGCAATGGACTAGTAGCCAACATGCGTGCTGGAATCCTTGGTCCTGACTGGGTACTGGATGCCGGCGGAAAGATCTCCGTTGAAATAAACGGCATGTTTGACTTTGAATCATACAACACCATCAATGCCGATAACTACTACCAGTACCACCAGCTGGAGAATCCTCCTACAGAGGGCAACTACTGGCGCTACTCCAGCTTTGCAGATGCCAACATTGAACTTGGAGCCCCTTCCCCAGAGATAATCTTTACCCCAGGAAACAGTACCATCATAAACAATAGCTCCACTGTAAAGTATGATGCTGAACCCGATATCTTCCATTTCAACTTCATGGGCTACTCCGGATCTTTCCATCTTGGCACAAACAACACAGTACACGTATACAACACCAATGGTGACAACCAGCTCCACAAGATTGAGTTCCTCCCAGTTACCGGTTCCAGCAATGTAACTATCCGTATCACCGACAAGTATGGCTACATCTATGAGTTCCTGCATACCTATGCAGATAAAGGGCAGGACCGCAGCGGTGAGATGAAACAGGAGACATCATACAACCTCACCAAAATAACCGCCCCAAACGGCAGGTACGTTGAATTCTCATACCAGGAGCACAGAACAGTATCCTACCGCCCTTCAACCTACGCCAACAGCGGAGGTGTATTTGACTTTGATGATGACAATATGGTAGCCAAATGCCAGAACAACTACTCAGACTACCGTTTGTTGGAATCAGTAACCGAGCCTCAGTATCTCACCGGCATCTCTGTATGCGGAGACCCAATAATACAGTTCACCTACACCAATCTTCCCGCCGGAACCAGAGACCAGTATGTATACCCATTGCAGACATCTGCCAAGGAATTCACAGAATGCTACAGGCTATCAAAGATACAAATAAAGAATCCGTTCTCATCAGAACACCCTACAATAAAGACAGCAGACTTAGCTTATGCATATACCCACGGATCCAGAACAAACTACCTCAGTTCCGTAGAGATGAGCGGTGAGGGAACATACTCTTTTACCTACTACAATCTCAATAACGGCAACTTTCCACCTCTGGGGACCTTCTCTGTAGACCATTGGGGGTACTACAACGGCAAAAGCGTAAGCAGCTTCCTCAAGATTGTAAACACCAACTCCAGCACATTGGAGGAGAGCCTCTCATCAGCCAGCCGAGACCACAATACCTCACACGCAATAAAAGGTATGCTCCAAAAGGTTACCTATCCTACAGGTGGCTACTCGCAAATGGAATATGAATCACACTCATACGGCAAAGCCTTCAAACGCACTGCCGCCAATCACTTTGTACCCACCCTTGCCACTGAAACTGGCACCTGCGGAGGCCTGCGCATCAAATCTGTCTCCAACCATCTGGAAGACGGTTCACAGGTAAACAAGAAGACATATTCATATACTGCTCCCGACGGTTCCAGCAGTGGAATACTCCTCCACTTCCCCAAATACTGGCTTACCTACTCAGCCCGCGCAGGTAACCACATAGAGGAAAACATCAACTACTGGTCAAACAGTCTTCTCTCCCACAGCGGCTCCCATATAGAATATGCTACTGTAACACAAACCAACTCAGATGGCAGCAAAGAGACATTCCACTTCTCCAACAGCGCCATGTCATACAAATATAGGGATGCAATAGAGATAAGTGATGTGGTAAACGAGCGTACTCCAGAACAAGGCGAGTGGGGAATCACAACCAATACTGCCATCCGAAACATCGTGGCTCCTCTAGTCTCCCGTAAAGCAGAACGAGGCAAACTTCTCAAGCATGAGATTTATGCTGCAGGCAACTCCACCCCTATAAAGGAGACCACGTACACCTATGATACCACAAGAGCCTTGTCTCTCACTTACCACCCGGTCTACCTTATCCGCAAGTTCGGACAAAGCATAGTCCTTACAGACAATTACCGCCTTGTATCCAAGACTGAGAAGGAGACCAACAACGGCATATCCATAACCCGCAGCGAAAGCTATGCCTACAACAGCATGGGGCAGACCAGCTCCATCACCACAACAGCCAGCGACGGCACCGTGGAGATAACCCGCTATACATACCCGTCAGACCATGCCTCAGAGGAGAGCATATACGCCACTATGGCCAGCAGGAACCTCCACGCTTACCCTGTAACCCAGAATACATACACTCTGGAAAACGGCACAGAGATACAGACCGCAGGAAAGAGGTACTCATACGCCCTGGTAAACAACCTTGTAAAACCCCAGGCCGTATACAGCTACAATGCCTCCTCCCAAAGCTGGGAGCCTGAGCGAACCTATACCCAGTATGATACATACGGCAACCTGCTGGAGAGCTATGATTCCAACGATGTACCAACATCCTACATCTGGGGATACGGAGGCTCATACCTGGTGGGATCTGCCGGCAACACTCCGCGCAGCAGCATTGCCCAGTATGTAACAACAGCTCCGCTGCCCGGGGCCATCACCGATGCCATTGCCCAAAGCATCAACAGCAACGGCAACAAGGTGCTCACCACCTACCACTACAACCCTCTCATAGGGCTCACAAAGGTAAGATACCCCAACGGCTCCACAGAGACCTATACCTACAACAGCACAGGAAAGCTGATGGATATACTCAACCATATTTCCAGCAAGCAGGGAAGCAACTACTATTCTCCCGACAACAGACAATAGTCAACTAACCCAACTTAACTCCTGCAACAATGAAAACTATAATTCACAAAATACTATTCATCATTCTGCTGTCTGCATTTATAGTGCATCCTCTCAGGGCAGAAGAGAAAGTCATCATCATTGAGCAAATCACCTTCACCGATGAGCAGACCGTTACAATTGGCAGTGGTGAATCAACAGTAAGCGCCGAGGTTACATATACCCCGCCCGTCATCCCTAACAACGCAGAATACTATATTGAGCTAATCAATAATGAAATTAAAAATGAATATGACGCCCAAATATATGTACAGCAAATTACCCCTACTGCCATAACGTTTGTCATACCAGAAAATACCCTCACTCAAGGGCGCACTTTCATTATCCGCGGCAACTCTTCCAAATCCCTCATCATTGAGCAGAAAGGGGCAGAAGAGCCGGAACCGGAACCTGATCCAGGCGGAGATACCCCAACAGATGTAAAGTTCAACATCAGTGGCAACTGGATAATCAAACGCATCTACACCAATGCTGCCGGCACAACCTGGTATGATGACATCACCTTCTACAACGGCCTTGGATATCCGGACCAGGTGATAAAGATAGGGGCATCATCAAAAGGGAAGAACATGGTTACCCCTATAGTCTACGATGCCCACATGAGAGCAGATGCAACAGCATATCTGCCGTATGAGAGCAGCAGCTCTACATTGGTCAAAGACCAGTCTGCTCTCTCTGCCCAGCAGGCATACTATACCTCACTGTACTCAGCAGCAGACGGAGCCCGTGCCTTTAACAGCAATATCTACGAACCATCCCCTCTTGGAAGGGTAAACGCCCAACAAAAGAGTGGAAGCGCATACTCATCAAAGAAGATAACCTACACCTACTCTGCCAATGCAGAGAATGAAGTATTGAGACTGAAAGTCTCTTACTCAACTCCAGGAACAGTATCAACGGCATCCCTCTCCGTATCATACTACCCTGCAGCATCATTGTACAAGACCACCGCCACTGATGAGGATGGTGGAGTGACCATAGAGTACAAGAACCACAAAGGGAATGTAGTCCTGCAACGGTCCCTCATCAGCGGCTCCACCTATGCCGACACCTACTACAGCTACGATCCCCTAGGACGCCTGCTCTGGGTTGTATCTCCAGAAGGTAGAACACTACTTGCCAGTGGAAGAACATACTCCTATTCAGACGAATTGGCCAAGGAGTATTCCTACATCTACGCATATGACGGATTGGGGAACCTGATAGAGAAACGTCAGCCCGGGAGGAATGAGGAGCACTATGTGTACGACAAAGGAAAACGCCAGGTGATGTACCAGGATGGCAACTTAAAAGAGAAAGGCCAGTGGATATACACTACCTACGATAACATCAATCGCATAGTGGAGAAGACTCTTGTCTCCACAACCCGTAACCGCTCTTCACTGCAGGAGATGTACAAGGCTGCATCATTCCACAATAAATATGAAAACCTTTCCAATCCCAATATCCCCGCAAATGCGCAGGATATCACCATTGTAAAGGTCCTTTATAGCGGAAGGTACTACGGATACACATATAATAATCTGAATACCTTACCATCAGAGCTGGCATTTGCCGCTACTGCTACAGTATCCCAAGCAGACATGTCTAGTCTCAATCATGCCGAACTGAAATATGAGCGGCATCTGCTGTTACAGGAGGGAAATGCCCAGCAATACAAAGAGACAGCATACCACTACAACAACCTGGCGCAGCTGCTACAGACGGTAACAAAGTATCCCGACGGCAATATCCTGCGCACAAGCTTCAAATATGATTTCCTTGGGAATATTGTAACCAAGGAGGAAACTGCAGGCTCTGTCTCCAAGCTTACAACATACACTTATGACAACAGAGGAAAACTTATAAGTGAAAGCACAAAGCTGAACGGCTCCACCGCAGCAACTGTAAACTACACCTATGACGATATGGAGCGCATTGCCAAACGCACATACGGAAACGGTGTAACCGAGACCTTAAAGTACAACATTCAGGGATGGACAACAACTCAAGAGGCAAAGAAAGGATCATCAAACATCTACAGCCAGACCTTGAGCTACTACAGCAACAGCAAGGGTGCCACCCCGCTCTACAGCGGCAACATAAGCGAATGGGCAACCCAACAGGCTGCAAACACCCAGCAGACCTACGGCCTGAGCTATGACAAGCAAGGAAGGCTAACTTCCTCATCTCTGTATTCCGGCACCTCTACCACTGCCCAGACCAGCTACACTGAGAGGGGAATAACTTATGATAAGAACGGAAATATAAAAACACTGCAACGCTATGCATCTGCTCTACAGGACAACTACTCGTACAACTACTCCGGTAATAAGATAACCTCCATAACCGGCACAGACAACGGCACAGCAATTGCATCAGCCACCTACAGCTATGACAGTAACGGTAACGCCACAAACAATGGCCTGAAAAACTTGCAAACAACATACAATATCCTTAACTTGCCACAGAAAGTATCCCAAAGTGGTACAACAAAGGCCACTTACACCTGGTTTGCAGATGGGAGCAAGTACACCGCCTTGGACAACGCAGGCAATGGATATTGTTACATAGGTTCTTTGATATACAACACAAGTGCAAATGCAACCGCAACACTAGAGAGCACAGACTTCTCACAAGGAAGGATTGCATTGAGTGGCACCACACAGACAATCCACTACCACCACAGAGACCATTTGGGCAGTGTAAGAGCCATAACCAATGGCGGCGGCACGGTAATAGAACAAAACTCTTATTACCCGTTTGGTGGAAGACACAATTTTGGTATATCAAATACACCAGCCGCTAACAACCGCTACAAGTTTAACGGCAAAGAGGAGCAAACAATTGGTAATCTTGACTTGTTAGATTATGGAGCCAGGATGTATGACCCTAAGATTGCCCGTTGGCTGGTACAGGACCCGTTGGCAGAGAAGTATTACTCATTCAGCGCTTACAACTATTGTGTTAATAATCCGGTGATGTTTGTGGATCCGAATGGGGAAACGCCATTACATATTTTTGCGTACTTAGTACGTGGAGCTGTTTTGGGTGCTGCATCGGAATATGCAGGTCAAGTAATTACCAAAATAATTACAACCGGCGATTTTAAAAAGGCGTTTGTGGAAATTGACATGGCAGATATATACATATCCACTATAGAGGGTATGTTAACAGGAGGTGCTTCATCCTCTAGGAATTTAAAAAAAATTGGTATCACAGTTTTAGCTGAGATTGCTCGAAATTCTTTTGATATGCAATACAAAGATGGGGGCTTGGAAGATATTGAACTTAATGAGTGGGATGAGGTTATAACCGGTAGTTGTATTGGTATTGGAAGTGGTTTAGTTAAAACTAATAAAAAAATTAAAGTCTATAATATTCAGAGTAATACAAAGCACATTGAAGAAATCAGATCCTTATTTCATTCATTAAATATATCATTTAAAAAGAAAAGAGCTCAGGACGCAAGAAAGTTTATTGCTATATATAAAGAATATGCTCGTAAGGCAAACCAGCAATATTCTGATAAATTTAATGAAATGTTAAGTATATTCATAAATAACATAATAGGAGAATTAGTTGATGAAGAAAATAAAGAGACAAAGGAAAATACCAAGTAAAAAGAAAGATTTTATAATAGTTACAATTGTGCTACTGGTAAATTTTATTTTAAGTATTAAGCCATGTGTTTTACGGTTTAATTTATATTTAAACGGCATCGTAACTGATGCTGTGATTTATAAAACTTATAATCAATACAGACGTAAAATTGGACATGTTGACTGGTATTGCTATAAATTCACTTTAAATAATAAAATTTACATTGGTAAGACTTCTGATTTTGAAAGGGACACAACTCATATAGGGGATACTGTAACAATAATGTATCTTCCTTGTAATCCTAATAAAAACGACCTCAAATACTCGGTTGATAATTTCAGCCTTCATCGTATTGCAAAATTATTTAAATAATTTTTAGTTGGATCAAAATTACTTTTGCCCCTGTATCCCTAAAACATGCGTTCTAGGGGGTATGTAGCGGGTGATATAGGGGATACCGATTTGCTTGAGAAATCCAGGTTCAAGGGTTACTATGGAATTCTGTCGTGCCAAGGGGACAGTCCTTTATGGGAGCAAAGATGTTTGAATTAAAAAGATACACTAAAAATACAATTAAAAGGTAAAAGTCTCTATACATGAGGAAATATTTATTTGCGTTCTTGTTAGTGATAATTAGGACCATGTTACTTTCACAACCTAAGCTTATTTATCTTGATAAGATAATTGATACTTTTATAGAAGTGTATTATTCTCCAGCCACAATATATAATGGCGATATGTATTTATTTTTATGTTCAGATAGTACGTACATTGAAACTGATTCGCGGACACATGCTTCTGTAGGTGTATGGAATACTCGTTTAGATACGTTGTTGTTATATCCAACATTAGAAGGTTATAGTGTTGAT
Source organism: Bacteroidales bacterium (assembly GCA_017631435.1). Classification (GTDB taxonomy): domain Bacteria; phylum Bacteroidota; class Bacteroidia; order Bacteroidales; family UBA932; genus Egerieousia. The sequence goes on from JAGBTG010000035.1 coordinate 126,229, forward strand.
AAAATGGTAAAGTATGACAGAGATTCTCTATTATTTATGTTTGACCCTTATCCCCAAAAACTTATTTTATATCGTAATAAACAAGCTATTATTCGCAAACATGGAGCCATAACAACAATATATATTAATATTGGGCAGAGTATGCTAAATAACAAGAAAAAAGTAGAACGTAAGATTAAAAAAATGGAGCAATTATTTAACGGAACGAAATACTAGTTTATACTAAACGGCATTAATAACAAGGAGGCTGGGACAAATTTTGGCCCTAGCCTCCTATCTTTTATCTGATTACATTAAAGGTATCCGCATCCATCCATGCCGGGAACTTGAAACGGAATTCATCCAGTTCCTCTTTATTGATCTCACATGAAAGCATCTGTGTATTAAATCCTGAGCAGTCTTTGAGATAAAATTCTTCTGCAATTGGAGTACCTTTGAAATCATACATCTGCGAACTTGGACAATAGACGCACATAGGGTCTTTACCGTCTCTGTTCACGAAGATACCGTATGCCATATTCTCAATTGCACGGGCTCTGATAAGCGGCTCAATTGCATTTATCCTTACCTCAGGGAAATTTGCAATATTGACAAGCACATCGTATCTGTTTCCTATGTTTCTGCTCCAAACAGGAAAACGGATATCATAACATATATTTAGGCAGATATTCACCCCTTTATACTCAACTATACATTTGTCCTCACCTCTGGTATAGTGGTTATTCTCCTCTCCCATTCTGAAAAGGTGTCTTTTGTCGTAGTGGCTCCAGGTTCCGTCGGAATAAACAAAATATGCTCTATTGAATATTTCCCTTCCATTTTGTGAATATGGGATTGAGCCCAAAAGTGCAATATCGTATTTTTTTGCAGTCTCAATCATCCATTTTAAGGTTTCACCGGCTGCATCCTCCGCCAGTGATGTATTCATTGTAAATCCAGTAGAGAACATCTCCGGTAAGACGAAAAGGTCTCCTGGCTGTTCCATCTGTGAAAGCAAAGACTCAACTTTCTGGAAATTAAGCTGCTTGTCTTCCCAAGCAATATCCAATGAGCAAACAGTTATTTTCATTATTTCTTATAAATTTTATTTACAACCAAAGCAATGGCACCGTCACCTGTTACGTTGCAGGCTGTACCGAATGTATCCATAGCAATATAAAGGGCAATCATAAGTCCCTGAAGGTCTTCATTGAAACCCAGCATAGAAGACAAAAGTCCAAGCGCAGCCATAATCGCACCTCCCGGTACACCCGGAGCAGCAACCATTGTAATTCCCAGCATACAGATGAATCCTGCAAAAATCTCCAAGCCATGAGGCATTCCCTGCATCCATAGGATGGCAAGTGCACATGCCACAATCTTTAGAGTACTTCCGGCAAGATGGATTGTAGCGCACAAAGGAACTGTAAATCCTGCAAGTTTCTCATCAACGCCATTTTTTATGGTCTGTTTTAGAGTAACAGGAATTGTTGCTGCAGATGACTGAGTACCAAGCGCTGTAACATAGGCAGGCAGCATTGTAATCAGAGCTTTCAAAGGATTCTTCTTTGAAATTGCACCAGCAACAATGAATTGTATGAGCAACAAAGTAACATGCAGTACAAATATCACTGCTATAACTTTAATGAACAGTTTCATAATTGCACCAGCCTGCCCCTCTGCACCAATCTGAAGGAAAATGCCAAAGATATAAAGAGGCAGCAAAGGAATTATTACTCCCGATATCACCTTATTTATAAGTTCCCTGAACTCAAGAAGACCGCCAAGCAGTTTGCCACCTTTAACATAGCAAAGTCCAAGACCAACTACAAATGCAAGCACCAAAGCTGTAGTGACGCTCAAAACGGGTGGCATATCAACAGTAAAATATGGCAGTACTTTGTTTGCCTGGGCAATATTGTCGGCAAGGGATGCCGATGAATCCAGGATTACAGGGAATGAAAAACTACATGCAAAATATGAGAAAAAACCTGCAAAAAGTGTTGATCCATATGCAATTGCAGCAGTAATGGCAAGCAGTTTTCCTGCTCCGTTTCCAAGTTCAGCAATACCAGGTGCCACAAGGCCCAATATTATAAGCGGAATTGTAAAACCAAGGAAGTTTCCAAAAATTCCGTTGATTGTAACAAAGGCCCTGTTGAGGAAATCAGGGAAAAAGAAAGAACATCCTATTCCCAATACAATTGCAATCAGCACTTTTGCCAATAAAGGCATCTTTTTGAGTTTAGCAAACATATTTGTTTATTTTAATTGTTCAGTTGGAGAGGCTTTCTCTATAAGCTGTTCCTTTACATGATTACTCTTTTCCTGTTGTGTATCATATTGTGACAGTTCACTTTTAAAGAAGAAAAGTTTCAATATGGCAAACATAATGAAAAGTTTTACCAGCACTATAAGCCACAAATATTTTCCTACAGTCATGCTCCGGAAACCGCTCACATAAAAGTCAATTATTTTTTTTACTCCCAATCCCATATAATTCTTAAAAATAGTAATTTTGTGCCAAAATTCAAAACTATGGGAAAATTACTTAGAACAACAAGAATAATCATTGCCACATTTGTATTTATAATTGCCACTTGTGGATTCCTCAAAATGAGTGGAGGCAACATTGTCTCAGAAGCATTGCTCAAAATACAATTCACCCCTGCCCTTATGTCTATGCTTGGCGGAACTTTTGGCGCCTTTGTTTTCCTTTTGGCAATCACACTTCTTTTTGGAAGGGTTTACTGCTCATTCTTGTGCCCACTTGGAATTTTCCAGGACATTATAATCAGAATAACAAACATTGCCAGAAAAAAGGCGAACAAGGGCAAACTCCCCCTAAACAAATATTCAAAGCCACACAATATTTTAAGATACACCATTCTTGGCATAACAGCACTGTGTCTTGTTGCCGGACTTACATATCCCCTTGCCCTGTTGGATCCATACTCTAACTATGGCAGGATAGCAGTACAGGTATTTTCTTCTGTAGAAAATGGAATTACCAATATGCTGTCGGGAATATTCCCATCAATGTTTTATACTCAGGCATATGTGACAGTTGGATTGTACTCCTTCATATTTGCATTGGTTTTCCTTTTTGTAATCATTGTTTTCAGCGCAGCAAAAGGACGTCTCTACTGCAATACAGTTTGCCCCGTGGGATCATTCCTAGGACTTTTGAGTGGCGTGTCATTGTTCAAGCCTCAGATAAACAAAGAGATGTGTGTAAAATGCGGCCTTTGTGCAGGAAAATGCAAAAGCAACTGTATCAATTTGGAAACTAAAGAGATAGACACAACCAGATGCGTAGCATGTTATGATTGTATGATATCTTGTAAAAGAGGCGGTGTAAAACTTGTACCAACATGGTTCAAGAAAACTTCTTCAAAACAGTCAGACAATACTCCCGACAGTGACCGCAGAAATGCCCTTATAGCAATGGGAGGTTTGGCAGCTGCAGTTGCAGCGAAAAAAATTATCCCTGCAAAACAGACATCAGAGAACGGAAATGCACCAATTCTTCCTCCAGGAGCCGGAAATATGGAGGCATTCAAAAATGCCTGTACAGCTTGCCATGCATGTATAGCAGCATGTCCAAACAATATTCTCAGACCTGCAACTTTTGAATATGGATTTGACGGAATAATGCTTCCAACAATCAGATACGACAAGAAATATTGTTCCTTTGGGTGCAACAAATGTTCTGAGGTATGTCCAAATGATGCAATAGCACCTCTAACTCTTGAGCAGAAGAGAAAAACTCAGATTGGACTGGCTGTCTACGATGCAAGCAAGTGTGTTGTGGTATCAGATGGTATCCATTGCGGGGCATGTGCCGGGAATTGTCCTGTTGGAGCAATTCAAATGGTTGAAAACCCTGTAGTTCCAGGACAGCTTCTCCCAAAAGTGGATCCTTTGAAATGTATTGGATGCGGAGCCTGTGAATACGCTTGTCCGGGAATGCCTAAAGCAATTGTTGTAAAAGGTAAAGCTGTTCAGACAGAGATCTGATATATATAGACCACATATAAACAAATGGTCCGCATGACTTATGCGGACCATTGTTTTTTATTTATAATTTAAAGAATTATTTTCCTTCTGCTGCCTTAAGTGTGTTAACCATCAATGATACAATTGTCATTGGCCCTACACCACCCGGAACAGGTGTAATGTATGATGCTTTAGGTGCAACTGAGTCAAAGTCAACGTCTCCCTCAAGTCTGTAACCGGTTTTCTTTGTAGCATCTGCAACACGTGTAATTCCTACATCTACAATTACGGTACCCTCACTGATCATGTCACCTTTAAGGAATCTTGGAGAACCCAAAGCTGCAATGATTATATCAGCCTGTTTGGTGTAATTGTCAATATTCTTGGTATTGCTGTGACAGATTGTAACTGTACAGTTGCCCGGATTATCCTTCAATGACATGAGGTTAGCCAATGGACGGCCTACAATATTGCTTCTGCCAATGATTACACAATGTTTTCCGGAAGTCTCTACGCCATACTCCTCAAGAAGTCTTAGAATACCATATGGTGTAGCAGGAACAAAAGTTGGAAGACCAAGGGTCATTTTACCAACATTCTCAGGATGGAATCCGTCAACATCCTTTGAAGGGTGAATGGCATTGATTACTGCATCCTCATCAATATGGTCGGGAAGAGGAAGTTGTACAATAAGACCATCAACATCATTGTTGTGATTGATCTCAACAATTTTATTTATCAGCTCCTCCTGTGTTATTTCAGCAGGAAACCTGTGAAGCGTTGAATTGAATCCAACCTGTGCACAAGCTCTTTCCTTATTTGACACATATGTCTGGCTTGCTCCATCATTACCAACAAGAATTGCAACCAAATGTGGACGTTTGCCGCCATTGGCAACCTTTTCCTTAACCATTTGTGCTATCTCCTGCTTAATCTTGTCGGAGGTTGCCTTACCGTCTAGTATTACCATATTTGACTTTATGTTGTTAAATTATCTTCTTTTCATTCCGTTCATGGCTCTCATGGCATTCATGGCTTTACCTTTAATGCCGCCGCCAGCCATCATCTTCATTACTTTTCTGGTATCCTCAAACTGTTTCAGAAGTCTGTTTACCTCTACAATGGTTGTACCGCTACCGTCTGCAATGCGTTTTCTTCTGCTGCCGTTGATAACATGAGGATTCTCCCTTTCAAATGGGGTCATTGAAAGAATTATAGCCTCTACACTCTTGAATGCCGAGTTGTCAATATCAACATCTCTCAAGGCTTTGCCCAAGCCAGGAAGCATAGATGCCAAATCCTTGATATTACCCATTTTCTTTATCTGCTGAATCTGGTCATAGAAATCAGAAAGTGTAAACTGGTCCTTGATCAGTTTTTTCTGGAGTTTCTTTGCCTCCTCCTCATCAAACTGCTCCTGGGCTTTCTCAACCAAGGTGACAACGTCACCCATTCCAAGGATACGGTCTGCAATACGTTTTGGATGGAAAACGTCAAGCGCCTCCATCTTTTCGCCTGCACTTATGAATTTGATTGGCTTGTTTACAACTGCCCTGATTGAAAGTGCTGCTCCACCTCTGGTATCACCGTCCAATTTTGTAAGGACAACACCGTCAAAATCAAGTCTTTCATTGAAAGCCCTTGCAGTCTCAACAGCATCCTGACCAGTCATTGAGTCAACAACAAACAATGTCTCTGTAGGATTGATTGCCTCTTTAATGGCAGCAATCTCTATCATCATCTCCTCATCAACTGCAAGACGTCCGGCAGTATCCACAATAACGAGTGAGTAGCCTTCTGCTTTAGCTTTTGCAACTGCATTTTTGGCAATTGATACAGGATCTTTAGAACCATCCTCAGTATAAACCTCTACCCCAATCTGTGTACCGAGAACTTTCAACTGGTCAATAGCAGCAGGTCTGTATACGTCACCGGCAACCAAAAGTACTTTCTTGCCCCTCTTTGTTTTGCAGTTAAGGGCTAGTTTGCCGGAGAATGTAGTTTTACCTGATCCCTGTAGACCTGCAACAAGAACAATACCCGGTTCACCTTTTATATTGATATCGGTTGCCTCAGAACCCATAAGCCTGGTAAGTTCGTCATGCACGATCTTAACCATCATCTGGCTAGGCTTCACAGCCTTGAGCACGTCCTGACCCATTGCAATCTTCTTCACATCATCGCAGAAGGTCTTTGCAATCTTATAGCTCACATCGGCATCCAACAGGGCCTTTCTCACATCTTTCAGCGTTTCAGCAACGTTGATTTCTGTAATTTTTCCCTCACCTTTAAGGATTTTGAAGGAACTTTCCAGTCTGTCAATTAAATTTTCAAACATCTCAAAAATCTCTCTTTATCTGTTACATGTAATTTTCAAGTAAAATTCTCCCCTTGTCATTCACTACTGAATACAAGTGATGTTTCACAAGTTCATTATGAAATTTTACAGCTTTGGAAAAATACTTGAATTCCCCGTCCCATCTATAAAATAGCTCAATGGCCGAGTTGTAGAATATTGATGTATATTCCATATCCAAAGTTGGACGGAACAATCCCTCGGCAATTCCCCTTTTCAGATTATCCACCATAAATTTGGAATAGAAATTACTTCTGCTTGTAAATGCAAATATCTCATCACAAGCATGATATAAGGACATGTCTTTCAGAAGTGTCTCGCCGAGTTTTGATATTTCATCGGCAATTACTCTGGAGACATTGAACATTGCGTGAATTGCATTTTCACTGTCATCTATAGCTGATGTCATTTCCCGCTCAAGAGTAGAGTAGAAATAACTTACTACAGTACCAATAAGTTCCTGTTTGCTAGTAAAATTATTGTAAAGAGTTTTTTTTGTAAGCCCAAGCTCCTGGGCTATCTGCTCCATATTGAGCGATAACCCATAGCGCTTGAACAACTCAAATACTTGTACAGTATATTTGTCTTTAGAACTTACTCTAGGCATAAATTATTATAGTTCGTCTGAATAGTAAGCTTTTGCAATGTCTCTCTGGTTGTATTTCATAGCCATAACCTGACCATAAGCACCAGCAGTATGCAATGCAACAAGATCACCCCTGCTTGTCTGAGGAAGAATGATATTTTTACCCCACTGGTCTGAGCTCTCGCAAACAGGACCTACAACATCATATCTCATTTTACGTTTAGAAGTTGAAGTAAGGTTCTCAATAGCATGGTGAGCCTGGTACAAAGCAGGACGGATAAGGTCATTCATACCTGCATCAAGGATAGCAAATTTCTTTCTCTGACCCAATTTTACATAAAGTACTCTTGAGATAAGGTGACCGCACTGTGCTACAATTGCACGGCCTGGCTCAAAGTGTACCTGCTGGCCAGGAGCAACGATAAGGTTCTCGTTGATAAGTTTGAAGTACTCCTCAAATGTAGCAATTGGATTCTCATTAGGGTTTACATAATCAACACCAAGACCACCACCAAGATTCAAGTTAGGGATAAACATGCCTCTGTCGGTGAACCATTTCTGAAGCTCTGCAATTCTCTCGCAAAGTGTCTTGAATACGCCTAGATCCAAAATCTGTGAACCAACATGGAAGTGAAGGCCAATAAGCTCAACATTCTTGCACTCTTTGAACAAGTTTGCAAAATCCTCAAACATCCAAGGGCTTACACCAAATTTGTTCTCTTTAAGACCAGTTGAGATGTATTTGTGTGTATGAGCGTCAATATCAGGGTTGATACGCAAAGCAATCTTTGCAACTTTACCCATACCTGCAGCAAGGTCGTTGATAACTTTAACCTCTGGAACTGACTCACAGTTGAAGCTGAAGATACCGGCTTTAAGGGCAGTCTTGATCTCTTTATCAGATTTACCTACACCAGCGTAAACAACATTCTCAGCACCAAAGCCTGATTTGATAGCCAAAGCAACCTCATTACCGCTTACACAGTCTGCACCAAGACCTGCGTTCTTGATCATCTCAAGAATTCTTGGCTCAGCGTTTGCCTTAAGGGCAAAGTGTGCATGGTAACCGTATTTTTTAATTTGTGAAGTGTAAATGTCCAAAGTCTTTTTCAAAAGCTCCATATCATAGTAGTAGAAAGGAGTCTCAATGCTCTGGAAAGCTGAAATAGCTGAAGCTGTAATCATAGAGTTTTATATTTAACGATTAAAAATTCTAGTTTAATATGCAAAATTAAGAAAATTTACTCAAACTTTATGTATAAGTATATAAAAAAAGGGACCATCATAGGCCCCTTTTTATCTATGTTTTAAAATTATCTGTTACAGTGCTGCTCTCTCAACAAATCAAGTACAGTCTTAACAGGGTTGAAAGTGATTAGCGGAGTCTCAACAAACTGGGTGTTCCAGTCGCTCATTGCACCGTTCCACAAACCTGGAAGCTCCTGAGCCTTAAGTGCCCTACCCTGGAAACTCTTCTCTGAAATGAAACCTGTTTTAGGGTCTGTATGTTTAGAAAGGTCGTATTTCTCACCTTTGCAGTTTTTCACTGCACAAACAAGATCTACAGGATTGAAGTGTGTAGCACCCTTCATTGCTTCCATTGCTTTTGCATTGTTCTTGTCAATCTGTGCAGCCTCAAGAATCTGCAATGATGTTGTGCCGTCCTCGCCAAGGATAACGTAAGGACCGCCACCAGGCTCACCCTCATTCTTAACCATACCGCATATTCTTACAGGACGGTCGAGTTTAGCCTTAAGTACAGCAACAAGTTCTGCATCTGGCATCTGAGGTACAGCCACACAGAATTCCTCCTCCATGAAAGTCTTGATTTCAGCCAAAGGAGCATCTGCACCTTTCTCTTCCAACTGCTTGAAGTATGCAAAAACTTTCTCCTGCAATTCTACAGCCTTGCCTACAAGAATTTTCTTCCAGCGGATAGTCTCATCAAGCAAAGACTCCTTAACAACATTGTCAATGTTTTTGATTACAAGCACATCTGCATCAATCTCATTAAGATTTGCAAGCAAAGCACCATGTCCGCCCGGACGGAAAAGAAGTGAACCGTCATCTTTAGTGAACGGTTTGTTCTCCATATCAACGGCAACAATGTCAGTTGAAGGCTGCTGGTTAGTGAAAGTCACATGATACTTGCAACCGAATCTCTTCTCGTATTTTTCTTTTACCTGTGCATAAAGTTCCTCAAAACCTTTCTGATGCTCAACAGAAACGGTAACTACCATTCTCACATCACCATTCTTGTCTTTTGCATATAGTGCACCCTCTACTAGATGCTCCTCAAACGGAGTGCGGTTACCGTCCTCATATTTGTGGAACTGGATGAGTCCTTTAGGCATTGAGCCGTAATTCCAAGCCTTTGGATAAAGTGTAAGGTTAAGGATGTTCTGTGCATCAAAGAAAGGGAACAAAGTAATGTTCTCAACAAATTTTGCAGCAGGAGAACCCTCTTTAAGTTTCTCACCAGCCTTCAAAGCATCAGAAGCCTCAAAAAGGTCTTTGAACATTCTGGTTGCAGCACCTGAAGCAGGAACAAACTTGCATACATTTCCAGCATAGGAATCAGCAACTGCAATATATTTTGCCTGCTCATCCTCTGAAAGGACCTTAATTCCCTTTGCCGGAGTGGCAGCTGCCTCAATTGTAAGATAAGGGAAACCGGTCTCAAAGTTTTTCAACTGAGTCTCAAAAGTCTCTGCAGAGATACCACGTGCATCAATCTGCGCTTTCAAATTTTCAGATAACATAAAATTCTCTCCTGTATTTAAAATTTGATCTTAATAATTCAAAATTCTGCGGATTTGTCTTCAAATCTGCACAATGTTCAAAGATAGGAAAAATATTCTGGAAATATTCACTAATTTGATTCTGAGAAAGTTCATTCTTGCAGAAGAAATTGTTGTTTTTCTCTTCTGGCACAATCTTGAAATCCTTCAGCACTTCAATTGCAAAATGTTCGGCAACAGACTTAACAGCCATTGCAGTACCATTAACCTTTCCCTCATAAGAATACCCTGCAATATGTGGGGTGGCAATATCTGCAGCTTCCATCAACTGAAGATTCAAGGCAGGTTCACCATTCCAGACATCCAGAATTACACCGTTCATCTTCCCGACAAATATAAGCAAGGCCTCATCCACAACCACCTCTCCCCTTGAAGAGTTAATGAAAATGGCACCATCCTTCATCTTTGAGAAGAACTCCTCCCCTGCCATGCCGCGTGAAGTTGGATTCAGATCTGTATGCATTGTAACAATATCCGAATTCTCCAGCAGATAATCCAGTGAATAATAGTCCTTGAACTCATTGAGTTTCATATAGCCGTTATTGAAAGCAAGTGTCTGGGCACGCTCCTTTGCAGGATCACATCTGAGTACTTCAAACCCCATATACTCACCCATATTGGCAATACGGCTCCCCACATTCCCCACTCCAATGACTCCCAATGTCAATTTTTTTCCCGATGGTGAAGAAGAAATGCCGTCGGGAAGAAGAATCCCTTTTTGGCATGCTATGGCATATAGAGATGTGAAGACATACTGCATAACCCCACCTGCATTGCATCCGGCAGCATTTGCAACAGCAATGCCGGCTGAAGCGCAGTAGTCAAGATCTATGTGGTCCATTCCAATGGTTGCTGTAGCAATGAACTTCACTGCACTTCCATCAAGAAGGGCTGCATTGCACTTTGTGCGGGTACGGATTACAAGGGCATCCGCATCCTTCACATTTGCCGGAGCAAACTCTTTCCCAGGCAAATAAACAACCTCTGCATAAGGCTCAAAAACACCGTTAATGAACGGTATGTCCCTATCTACAAGAATCTTCATCTAGAAATTGATTTTTACACTGAAACTTGGCTTGCCTTCAACCTTGCCCTGAATGTAGCATACAGTGGAACCGTCAACTGTCTCCTCTACCTTGTACAGGTCCACACTCTCACCAGGAAGAACCTCGGAATCAAAATTTACAAGAAGTTCCTTTATTGGATTTTTGCTTACAAGATCATAATCAAGCACATCCAATGCCCAAACTACATATTTCACATTGTTCACATGGCCGTTAGTGTCAATGTCACTCCATACAACCTTATGTGTACCGGCAAGTTCAGGCTCAATATCCTTTGGCATAGTAACTTTTTCTGCCTGCTCCTCAATGGCAAAACCAGCCTTTGAGTTGTCAAAGTTTTCTGCAAGCTCACGGTCTCTTACCATCCGTCGGGAAGCAAGATCAATTATAAGCCATGATGTGGTTGCACTTATAAGCTTGTTGCCCTGAGGGTCCTCCATAAGAAAATCCCTCAGATAGAAAATCCTGTTGGCTCCTTTATGCCAGGTTTTGAAAACTACATTATCCCTCCATTTTGGGTACTGGTGAAATATCAGTTTCACCCTTGAAAGCACCCAGGCTGTATTGCCTGAAATCATCTTGTCATAGCCAAAGCCCAGTGTCTCGGCATCCCTTCCGGCAGCCTCCTGCATAATGTCCAGCATCGCAGCAGGACGGAACAGGTGGTTTGCATTTGCCTCATAACATGAGACTATTCTGTTTTCTGTGTAGGTTTTATTCATTTTAACTGAAATTCGTCAAGCAAAGATACCTTAAATTGGTTACGGGCCCAACAAATTTTTTATATACTTTTGTACAGAAATTCATTGGATGAAGCACTGGTTAACATATACGGGAAAATTTACAGCAGTTTACATAATCATGTATCTGCTGCTCAATTCTGTATTTGTGCATACACATCTGATTGATGGAGAACTTGTAACCCACTCACACCCTTTTACTGCTAACCAGCATACTGCAGGTGAAGCCTCTATAATAAAGACTTTCAACAACTCATTAGGCATTGCCCAAAACCAGACTCAGGTACCTGAACTGGAATTTAAAGCATATACGCCGTACAAGAGTGAGTATGTAAATTTATACAGATACAATTATTCTTATTTCAAGCCGTTCCGTGGCCCACCATCTCTTTATAACCTATAGAGAGAACATTGAATAATAACCTGATATAAATACAACTGAACAATGAAACAACATATTACTATGTTGCTGTTGTTTACTGTCCTTGCGTTTACCCTTAAGGCTCAGGGTAACGATCCTCATATCATTGGACATGTAACCGACAGCAAAACCCATGAACATATCCCATTTGTAACCATAAGAATCATAGAGGCCAATATAGCTACATATACAGATGCTACAGGTCATTACAAATTAAGCTCATTTCCTGCTGGAACCTACACTTTGGAGGCATCTGCAATTGGTTATGTAACAAAAACCTGCAAAGTGGAAGCAAGAAACAATACCACTGCCACCATCAATTTTGAAATAGAAGAAGACAACCTCATGCTCGACCAGCTTGTTGTAACCGGCAACAGGAATGAGACCAAGAAACGCCATAGTGCAACACTTGTAAATGTAGTCAACAATGCAGTGTTCAATATGGCAAATGCATCATCTCTTGCAGACGGCCTCAATTTCCAGCCGGGAGTAAGGGTTGAGAATGACTGTCAGAACTGCGGATTTACACAAGTAAGGATAAACGGTCTTGATGGCCATTACTCACAAATACTGATGAATTCAAAACCTGTCTTTTCGGCACTTGCCGGTGTTTATGGACTGGAGCATATTCCTGCCACTATGATAGACAGGGTTGAAGTGATGAGAGGCGGTGGCTCAGCACTATTCGGATCTTCTGCTATAGGCGGTACAATCAATATCATCACTAAAGATCCGGTGCAGAATTCTGCCGAGGTCAGCCATTCAATAACCTCAATTGGAATGAGCAGCAGTTTGGACAACAATACAACAATAAATGCCTCTACTGTAAATCCAAATGGAAGAAGCGGAATCTTCATTTACGGACAAAACCGTATAAGGGACTGGTATGACCACAATGATGACGGGTTCAGCGAGGCTGGTACAATCAATTCAAAAACAATAGGCATCAACACATTCTATAACCTTTCCGTCAACTCCAAATTGAAGGCAGAATACAGCACTACAGATGAATTCAGAAGAGGAGGAGACCAGTTTGAAGTTCCTGCCCACCAGGCAATGATAGCTGAGCAGACAGACCATCAGATAAATGCAGCAAGCATATCATTTGACATGTGGAGCGATGACTATAAAAACAAATTCAATGTTTATTCGGCTTTAAGGGATACAAAAAGGGACAGCTACTATGGATCAAACATGGATCCCAATGCATACGGCTCTACCCATGACAAAGTATTTGTTGCAGGAAGCCAGTTCATACATTCGTTTACCAGACTGTGGTTCATGCCTTCTGAATTGATAGCTGGAATTGAATACAACTACAATTACCTCAATGATATTACAGTGGGCTATGACCACAATGCAACACAAAGGGTTAACATATATTCAGCATTTTTGCAGAATGAATGGAGAAGTGAAAAATGGGGATTTTTGTTGGGTGCAAGAATAGACAAGCATTCATTGGTTGACAAGGCAATTGTATCACCAAGATCAAACATCAGGTACAATCCTTCAGACAAGCTCAATTTCAGGCTCTCCTACTCTACCGGTGTCCGTGCTCCACAGGCCTTTGATGAAGATTTCCATATTGCTATTGTGGGCGGTGAAAGGGTTGTGACTGTTTTGGCAGATGATCTTAAGGAAGAGAGTTCCCACAGTTTCAGTTTCTCAGCAGACTGGTATCCAACTATCGGGAAGACAAAAGCAAACATTATGCTTGAACTGTTCAGTACACAACTGAAAGATGTATTTACTATAAGGATGCTGGAAGAATTTGACAATAAAGGCAATCAGGTACAGGAACGCTACAATGGCAGTGGAGCCACTGTTTATGGTGCAAACATTGAGGGAAAAGCTCTCTTTTCACAATCATTAATGCTGCAAGGAGGCCTTACATGGCAAAAAAGCAGATATAAAGAACCTGAGCAATGGAGTGAAAACCCAGAAGTAGCACCGGAGAAAAAAATGTTCCGTACTCCCGACATTTATGGATATTTTACAATGCAATATACTCCCGACAAAAAATTTACAGCATCACTGACAGGAACATATTCCGGAAAAATGCTTGTTCAGCACATGGAAAGTTCAGGCACAGAAACAGATATTGCTGTAACAACACCGTCTTTCTTTGATATGAACCTTAAACTTGCAAAGGATTTTTCCCTTCTCCAGGGGGTAACTCTTCAGGCAAATTGCGGTATAATGAACATTTTCAACTCCTTCCAGGATGACTTTGACAAAGGGGTTGACCGTGATTCAGGTTATATGTACGGACCAATGATACCCCGTAGCGTATATGCAGGAATAAAGCTGTCTTGGTAGACAGCTTTTTCCTTTTTTACTGGTTTCTGATTTTGTTTCCCAATATGAATCCAAAAATACCGGTAAGGAGAATTCCTATTGTTGTTTGAATAACATTGAGCATATCTACGAGTGGAGATACATCCTGGAGTATATCAGAATCCATTCCTACCATATTCTTCAGGCTGATTCCAAATGCCTGGCTATATTCAAGCAATGAAACGTTCTCTGTAAATGCCCAGGCAAAGAAAAATACAGTTAGAATGTATGTAAGAATCATCTTAGTCATACTTTCTCCATAACCGAAGAACAGGTCTGACAAGAAGTTTGTGGAGATATGCAAAATATTGGACAACTTTTTACCAAATGGAATTTTATCATCTGACAGTTCACTTATCATTCGCATTCGCTCCATCCTCTTACCCTGAACATAAGCCCAGTTGCCGTCTGCAATATACCCTTTACCTGTCCATAATGCATTGAAATTCTTATAGATTACCTCAGCATCAGCCCATCTTGCATCTACAGCGGCCTGAGGACTCCAGTCTGATTTAACATTAAGGTCATTTGTCCTTTCACCAGTTCCGTACATATGCCAGTCAACAAGGAATTTCCTGTATTCATCCTTGTTTTGCTGAAGAATTCGGCTCTCCTTAAGATTCTCTTTACGGATTATTGCACAATCGCCAAGATATGTCTTGTTAAGGCTGCAATTTGAAAATGAACTGCCGTTGAAAATTACAACACCATCAATGAATGCCCTGTAAAAATCGCAAAAATCTATCTGGGCCCCCTCAAAAGTACCATGCTGAATCTCTGCATATCTGAAATCACTCCAGGAAATCCTGGCATTCCTGAATCGGCAATGGACCATCTCACAACCCTTAAAATTCACCCTCTCCAGAGTACAACCTGAAAAATCAATTTTCTCAAGTTTTTCTCCCGACAGGTCAACTCCTATAATCCTTTTTGTTTCAATCAGTTTAAGCAACTCTTCCCTTTCCATAATACGGATATAAATTTAATTGCAAAATTAGTCAAAAACTGCATAATATCATTATATTTGTAACAACCCATATAGCAGGCTATGAAACTACCACAAAACATCTCCAAAATTATCAGGAAATCATACACAGGCCAGAAGGATGACAACGGTTGCCCTCATGGACATGGTATAATGGAATACTCAACCAGTTCCGGAAAGAAATACAAATACGAGGGACATTTTGAGCACGGAGTGCGTTCCGGATATGGAATATGGCATGAATCAATCCAGTTTATCCGAGAATATGAGCCATGGGAATGGGCACAGATGGGAGATTATGACAGTGCAGGAAGATTGATCCGTCCAAATACCAAACCCGGTCCACGTAAGGAGGTAGTCAATTGTTGGGATGAGAAATTCAGAGGATGGTGGATTAATGATGATGCTGCCCACAGCCTAAAACACAAGAAGTACACAAACTGGCAGATTGACCTTTTTGAAAATGAAAAGATTTTGGGCAGTTTGCTTGATTTCAATGCAGTGAGGATGTTGCCTGAACAGATGGCTTATCAACTCATGACCATTGACAAGCCGCACGCTAAATATGCATACGGCTTATGGCTTTGGGCATGTAACAATGACAGTGATTCACTTAAAAAAGCCTTCAGTATTTTTAAGGAAACAGCTGGCAAAGGGATAGTTGATGCCATTCAGATGATATCCAGAATGTACTGGCTTGGAGAGGCTTATGATGATGAAAAAGAGATGTTCGTAATGGACCGCAAATTGTCCGTGGAGCTGACAGCACAGGCAATTGAAAAAGGGAGCATTCTGGCTAAATTAAGGAATAACAGAGATTTGTTCTATGGCACAACAGAGATGACAGCTGACCCGCAAGCCGCCATTGCCCAGGCAGAGCAGGAAGCTACAGCCTACAGCGAATCCATAATGTGGATAGAGCAACTTGGAGACTTTTACAATTATAATGGAGATAAAGATAGAGCTATCAAAGCATACTCTAAATGTATCATCAATGGTCATTATGCCCCAATATACGACATTGCAATGATATATCTCAATAATGGAGATGAGGAATACTATAAGACCCTGATGAAATTGGGTATTGAACTGGGAGTGCCCGACTGCCTGATACTGGGATTTGAGAATGAACACAGATGGGATTCTTTAAGCGGTGACGAAAGGCTTGACATTTACCGCAAAATGAAAAGAAATCTCACCCAAGGCATAGCATTTGGCAGTGGTGTCTGCGCATATATTTTGGCGGATTCATTGCTGAACGGCAAATTAGGATTTGATATGGATCTGCGAATGGGAAAGGAATATGCCCACATTGCATTGACTTATGGCTTCAATCCGGCTGCAAATCTTGTGATTGAGGCAGCAGAAACTTTTGATGATCCTGATTTCATATCGGATGATGAGCTTCTCAGACTAAGGTATGATGCATTGCGCTATGGCATTGAAGATCAGCTGGATTATGTTATCGGGAATAAGGATACCTATATTGAAATGGGATACGGTGATGATATTGAAAAGGTATGGATCCCTTTATGGAAGAAGAATCATCCCGATGAAAAGACTCAGGTCTCCCCTTCTGTAATTGTCATTAAACCATCGGGAATTGCTTCCATAGTAGAAGCTGATGTATTTGCCATGTCATATAGGGAGATGTGTCAACTTATAGATGCAGAGGGTCTAGACGCAGTTCATATTTCCCAATCATTGAATAAGATCTCCAAGAATTGTGCATTCAGAGGCTATAATGTTGCCATGTATGCAGACAGGAACAGTTACGCAAAAGACTTGCCTGACAACGCAATCGGTACTATGCTTTATGGAACCGGTGCAGAAATAAGAGGTGCCGTAATCATTGCCCTTGAAGACAACAAGTACGACACCCATCCGTTCCATTTCAAGGAGGACCTTGATAATGTTCTCAATGAGATATCAAATCTCACTGGTGGCCTGCTCAGACGTTGACAGACAGAAATTTGTTCACTTTTTTACAAGAGTAAGTGTGAAGGAATAGCAATATCTTCCAGAGCAGAAACTCTCACGATGTTGTGGTTCGGCAAACGTAATCTTGAATTTTGAACTGTACTGTGAGTATTGGAAAGATGTTTCCAATACCAAACCGTCTTTTAGGACTTCAAGAACCTTGAAATTGAAATCGGGAAAAATCAATTTTTCAATTCCATACAGCTTCCATTCTTCTTTTCTTGGAGAAAATAAGGTGACACCTTCCTTAAGGATTACTCCATTAAGGTCACATTCAAAGCTGTCTACAAGGTCAATATCTTCTCCTGTCACCTCGTTCTCGGATGACGCACATGTTTTGAGGAGAAACTTGTAATTGTGAAAACTCATATATTTATAAATTTAAATGATTCTGTTTGGAGTTTACAAGGAGTGCAGGACAAATGAAACATTGGAAAAATCATCATTTGCGCAATCTGTAGGTAGCATAAAGTTGACTGTGCCACTGTCAAAGAAACGGAGCCCCCATCTTTCTTCTTCATCAAGTTGAAGCAATGAGATAAAGCCTTCGTTTTCATTCTCATAACCTTCTGTCATGGCTGGCATGCCAAGAAGTTTGAAACCAAAATTATTGTCATCAGTTGGGTCAAAGGTCATCTTTTCTCCTGTGAGAACAGCGGGCTCACCATCCTCCCAGTAATATTCATGAGTAAACAGGTCCGTAGTGTCTTTGCAGTAGAGAACCTTGAATGTACCTGGATCCCATTCACCTGTTCCTCCACATGGTGCATCAAGGTCGCCAAGGAAGTAGTCCAGGTCAGCGAAGAACCAGATCATACCTTTGTGAGGCAGTCTGCAATCATGATCAAATTCAGCTATCTCCTCCAGCCTAATCTGACAGATGAATGTAAGCAGGTCGCCATCATTATTGCAAGGCCATTCAAAATCCTCAGGCAAATCAGGGAAACCCCACCAGTGGCTTTTACCGGCAAGATCTTCTGTTGTAGTATGTAGATTGATTTTAATTGCCATATAGTCTCTGATCTAGTCAAACATTACTTTAGGATTCATCATTGACGGGCTCCGCCACTGAATGCCTTTACGGGCCAATGCCGCTCTCTTTGCACTCCAATAGCTGTGGCAGAATCCCATCCCGTGAGGCTCATCCTTCAACTGCACGTCCAGTTCCTTTTCTACATCATAAATAATCTCCTCCCACCTTTCTGTTGCCTGGATAGGGTCCACCTTAAGCATTCCACCCAATCCATTCCAACATTGAATTGCATGCTTCCACTGCGGATCACTGACAATCATTGCCAAGCTGTATATCCACTTGTCTACCTGTCTGAAATAATTCTTGTCAAAATGTTCCTCAAGGTAGTCATCATAGTCTGATGGATTTTCAAAGTCTCTGTAGAGCCTGTATAATTCGCACAATGACTGGAATAGACGTGGTGTCTCCCTTTTGTCTATATAGTCATTTTCTATCAGGGATGCGATGAAATGTGCCTTATAGGCAGGATTGATGATTTCAGATCTGAAAGGAGCAACATCCTTCAATTCGTGGATGAACTCGCGGACGAGCGGAATATTCATCCATATTTTTCCATCCTCATTATTCCTGGTCATTTGGCCAACCAGCTCTGCTGCATATTTATCTGACCATTCCAATTCCGTATCACGGTCAATGCTGAAGAAGAATACGTTTCTGGCCTGCTTTGAAAGCCGTTCATTTGAAGTGTCAAATTCTGGTGTGCCGAGTACCTGCCAATGGCGGTTAAGTTTGAATGTGCGGTCTCTATAGTCAAAGACCATCACATCTTCATCAATTGATACAATAGTCAATTCCCGGCCATATACAGTAAAAGTATGTCCCGGCACAAGAAGATCAGAATCAAAATGTTCCCAAGACTTGACCCTGTTGCCCACTCCCGAATCTACGGATGTCTCTATCTTAACTATATTGAAGTGTTGTTTCATTATATTTCCTGTATCCAAGATAAATTATCATTCAGAAAAGTTACGCACCTTTGCAGTCTCTCCCTCAGGAGGAATTTCACCCGGCAACAGTGGGGCAAAGATGGTCCTTTCTGAGGATACACGGCCATCTATATCTATTGCCGAATTCAATAGAGTAACAAGGTAAGCTTCATTTGCGCGTGTACATTTGTACATGTCATTAATGACCTTTCTCAATTCTAGAAGCATTTTGTTTGCCTTCTTCATCACTTTACCAAAGGAAATGGCTCCAAGACCCAATTCCACCAGACCCACATTGGCTGACGGCAGTTGCAGCAAAAGCTCTGCAACATCCTCCCTCAAAGATTCAAGCTCATCAAAATCATATTTGTATTCACCCAGAGTATATGGAATCCTCCATCCATCAGAGCCGCTTGCCACTTCCTCACCTTTGGTGAACAGCTTCACTGCCTTGCATATCTGACCTGCTTCAGTTTCGAGATAGTAGGTATATACATTATAACCGGGAGCCCTTTTTGTAATGGCCTCCTGTACCGCACTATATAGATCTGTGAAATCCCAGATGAAGTCATCAATTACCTTAACTCCAGTTTTTCCAGGATGTTCCCACCCTTCAGGAACGGTTAGGGTTGTCCAGACCGGTTCAGTAACCACTGTAAGGGCAGGACGCATATCTTCAGGAACAACAAGTCCGCTTTTTTTCTTTGACAGTTTAATATCATGGAAAACGTAGGCTGCTGAAGTTCCGTTGGTATTTGAAAGCCAGAACATCAACTGCTCACATCCCTCAATGGGCACTGTAACGGTCTGCGGCTGCATACCTTCAAACACATCAAGTTCTGCTACAACATTCAGGTTTGAACCTATAAGAAGCTTCTCCTTGCGTTCACTTATATCGGGCTGCATGGTATCCGGGCCCAGAAGTTGGGTATCACCCTCCTTTCTCAAGCACTCTACAGTAAACGTTACACTGTTGTATTGGCCATAAGTATTGAAAGCTGCGCACGAATTTTCAACGGCTTCACCACCTGCAGCCAACATAAGGAGCGGAGCTATAGGGGCTAGAGTTGCACCCACTGTAACACCACCCACTGCAACACCAGAGGCCACAAATGAAGCACCTACTGCGGCGGCACCAATTGCACCTGCACCCACTGCATCAGAACCGGAAAGTGGACCGAAGTCAAGCGAGAAATGGGTGCTGGTCTGAAGGACGAAACCTTTGTATATCCTGCTGCCATCGTATCTGGTGAAATAGTTCTTCTTAGACGTTCCATCTACAAAGGCACCCTCCCTGGATGAACTTACATAATGGATATAAGGAGCGCCAAGATCAATCAGATCAATTTCATCCGGACATTCCGGTACAGGATGAACGAACAGGTCGTTCTCAACAGGCTCTCCACGATATACCACAAGATCGGCAACTCCGAATGCCGCAACATCCATCGTACTCTGTCCGCTGCTTTCGAATTTCAGTTTCCTGCACTTGTTTATCGGGAGAACAATTTTCTGGTTAGGATAAGTGGAGTGGAGAGGGACCTGAAGAATCAGTTCTTCATCAGCATAAACGCTAAGTACATCATTGCCCATCACCCAGCTCTTGCTGACATATCCGGCAGTGAAACTCACATAATCAAACTCATTTCCGAGATCGAATATAGCATGTGAACGAAGATCGCTATTCAAAAATCCAGCCTTCATATAGAGGATGAATCCTTCATTGAACTTGGTGCCACCCATCGAGAAGGTCAAATAATCAGAAGTACCCTCATAGAGTTGGTATTCCACCTTGCTTCTAAGAGAATACGGAGGAATATTGCTGATAAGTTTGCACACATCCGGAAGTTCCTTCAGGCGAGGGTCAGGTGCATCCACCGTAACAGCAACACCTGTCCCTGTTTCCACTTCAGGAGCCTCCCCTTTCGGATAAACCCAAGCATCAACAATGGCGCCATCCAGACTGCCGCTCGCCTGTTCGCTTGTGAAGGCGAGTTTATGGACCCCTTTGACATCAAGCGTTATCTGCTGGGCTATACTTTCCTCATTGATTTCATATTCATACAGGATCTTACCATCACCCAATACGCTGACCCATCCTCTGGAAGTATCATTTCCATCATCAGTCGCCAATGGTCCTACAACAAAGCGCAAAGTCTCATATTGCCCTCTTAAGTTAAAGTCCGTCTCACTTTCCCAGCCGCCGATCAGTTGCATCGACATTCCAAGCCACAGTCCGTAGTCATACTCCTTATTGCCGATCTTTATGGATTTGTGTTTTTTGTCAGGGCCAACCAAAGTATGACGACCGCTGTTACCATCCGCATAAACTGAGGAATAGTTTATACGATAAGGGGCAATATCCCTGAAAAGCATCCTTGACTTTACCTCAGGATCGTGTTTTCCGCGAAGGTCGTGCGGTGTCTGCCCTTTTGTCCAAAGCGCAACCTCACAGAAAGCGACTTCACATTGAGGTCTAAACAGACTGAACTCCAGTTTGTCAACTCCACTGATGTTCAATGTGAAATGCTCTGCAAGATCTGAATCCCGTACCACATGTTCAAAGATTCTCTTGCCGTCTGCATGAATCTGCACAATATTAGGATCACATTTTCCATGACCTTTATCCGGACCCATTATGAACGAGATGGTTTCATATTTGCCTCCAAGATTGAATGCCGCACGGCCACAATAATTGTTTATCACACTCAGGACAAAGCAGTTGTTCCAGGTATCACCACCTTGGATTTCATGAGAAGAATATGCATCATATAATTCACTCTCCACCGGCTTATAGGCCTTGGTAAGATATACAGGCGTCTGTGCAAAAAATTGGAAACACAACAGTATAAACGCTGCAACGAGGAAAACATGCTTTTTCATTAGGGTAAGTTTTAAGATAGGCCAAATTTAACTTAATTTATGTACATTTGCAATAGAGTAGCCCATTACTTAAAATATTCATCAAACGGAAGATATGAGAAATTTTTTATCAAACACATACGTAAGGAATCTTACCTTTGAACAGGTGGATGAGATATATGACAAAGCAGATGAAGGTAACCCTCAGGCATGCTTTCAAAAGGCACTGGTGCTGATGGCTTGGAGAGATGAGGATGACTGGGAAAAAAGCGCACACAAAATGCTCTTAAAGGCAAAAGCCGGTGGTGTTATAGACGCAGAAGCTGTAATTGCAGATATGATCCGATACGGAGAACTTGAGAAATCTGATTTTGCAAGGGCAAAAAAACTGCTGGACAAATCATTGGCAAAAGGGAGTGAATTTGCAGCCAAATACCATATTGAAAATCTTTTGTTCGGATTGTGCGGCACAGTGGAAGACCCCGAAGCGGCACTGGAATTCATAGACAATTTGCTAGCACAAAGCGATAACCCAATGTGGTACTATTATAAAGGTCTGGCCATTGAGAGGACAGATTGCCTTTCTGCCGCCAAGGAGTGGTACGACAAAGCCCTTGAATGGGGTGTTGCTGAAGCAATTGCAGACTACGCCACAGCAGTGGGATTTGATGACGAATACGAACTGGAAGACCAGGATGCTTATGAGAAAATTCTGGATGAGGGATGCAAACTCAACAACCCTATGTGCAAATACCTCAAGGCAAGACTTCAGGGAGCCAAATGGTATGAACTTCCCCCTGAAAATGAAGAGGAGAAAGACGAACTTCTTGATGATATTCTCGACAATCTTGAGTCAGCAGCCACCCTTGGCCTTGCAGAGGCTTCACTTTGGCTTGGACACATCTATAAAGAGGGACTTTATGATTTGGAAACTGACCTTGAACAGGCTTGGGCATGGTACGAGGACGGTGCCCAATTCAGGTCTGGCGAGTGTTATGAGGCCATGTACGCAATGGCAGTGCAGGGTCTGCTGCATTCCCCTCAGGAAGGGAGAAAAATTGCTGACCTGTGTGCCATAAAAGGTGCAAGATGCGGTTCAAGAATGATGCTCAGGGCAACAGTTGAGGCATATTATGACGGAAGGCTGCAGGGATTCGCATCGGAAATTGAAGAATACTACATTCCGGTATACACATTATTGGGTGGAGAAGAAGATGACGAGGAGGATTATGATGAGGATGACGGAAGATATGATGCCTGGTCATAGTGGAATTGGGTTTTAAGTTGTCGGGAATAGAATTATCTTTGCACCATTATGCATTTGAAGAGGATTTCTGTAAATAATTTCAAGAATATAAGGGAGGCCCAGCTGGAGTTTTCCAGAAAAGTTAACTGTATATCGGGAAACAACGGGGAGGGAAAGACCAACCTGCTGGATGCAATCTGGTATTTGTCAATGACAAAGAGTTTTTTCTCAAGTACCGATGCCTATACATTTACTTTTGGGGAGGAGTCTGCTGCGCTCAACGGTGCATATCTTCTCGACGACAATACTGAAGATGTGATATCTGTGGGGATGAAAAGGGAGGGAGAAAAGATTGTGAAGAAAAACTCAAAGGTATACAAGAGGATTTCAGAGCATATTGGGCGTTACCCTATTGTAATGGTTTCTCCGGCAGACACAGCACTTGTGAACGGTTCGGGTGAGGAAAGGAGGAAATTCCTTACTCTCATCCTTTCACAAATAGATAAGGAATATCTGAAGATGATGCAGCAGTACAACCAGCTGCTCTTGCAGAGAAACAAGCTTCTGAAGATGGATTCTGTATGCTGGGAACTGGTGGAGACCATTGATTTCAGAATGTCGATATGTGCTGATTATATATATAAGAAAAGGTGTGAACTCTGTTCACTTCTTGAGGAGAAAGTATACAGTTATTACGCAGCATTGTCTTCCGGCAAGGAAACTGTGAAACTTGAATACATTTCAGATCTTCATGAGGGGTCTCTTGATGAAATTCTTCTTAAGGAGAGAGCTAAAGATGCCCTTCTCAAGTTCACTTCAAGGGGAATCCATAAAGATGACATTGAGTTCACACTCAATGGAATGCCACTGAAAAAATGCGGTTCGCAGGGACAGCAGAAGAGTTTCCTTGTGGCATTGAAACTTGCACAGTTCGACATCATGAAGCAGCTGCATGGCATCACTCCTATCCTTCTTCTCGACGATGTATTTGACAAACTTGACATGCAGAGGGTGGAATATCTTCTCAGCCTGGTTTCGGGAGACCATTTCGGACAGATTTTCATCTCCGACAGCAACAAGGTGCGAATGGCATCAATTGTAGAGAGGTTTACTGACGAGTGCGTTTCATTTGAAGTTTCACAGGGAGAATACAGACAGCTTTAATGATGTTTTATGAAAAGGGAAAACACACAGCTGATAAAGGCAATAATAGAGGAATTCATTAAGGAAGAGCGTCTTGAGGAGGGATTGAACCGTGCCAGACTGTTCAAGGCCTGGGATATTGTTGTAGGTGAAACAGGTGCAAGGGCCACTACAGGAAAGTATTTTAAGGACGGAGCCCTTTACTGTACAATAAATTCATCCATACTGAGGACCCAAATGTATTACCGAAAGGAAGATATCATTGCGCACATCAACAAAATGCTCAATGGTACAATTGTTACAAAGCTTATTCTCAAATAAGTTTATGGTTTTTACAATTAATCCTTTGCCATTTGCCAAATTATTGTAAATTTGCACCTCGTTTTGAAAATAAGAAAAAGCTATATAAATATGTCAACTAAGAACACAAACCTTGAGCCTGAGGTAAATGTAGAAGAGGCTCTATCAAAGACTGAGAAATTTTTCACTACTTACAAGAACCACATCGTTTACGGTACAGCAGCAGTAGTTGCAGTTGTTGCAGCATTCTTGCTATACCACAACTTTGTAACTCTACCTGCACAGCAGGAGGCTATGGGCCAGACTTTTACAGCTGAGCAGTACTTCCGCAGCGGTGAGTTTGAGAAAGCCCTTAACGGTGACGGAAATGCCCTTGGATTCAACCAGATAATTGACGAGTACGGCACAAAATCAGGTGAGGCTGTATATTTCTATGCAGGTGTATGCAACCTTCAGTTGGGCAACTTCCAGGAGGCAATCAGCAACCTTAAGAAATACAACGGCAAAGATGAGATCCTTGCTGCAAGAGCTCTTGCATGTATAGGTGATGCACAGGCTTCACTTAATGACCTTGCTGCTGCAATCTCAAGTTATAAGGCTGCTGCTGCAAAAGCAGACAACGTATTGGCAGCAAACTACATGCTTAAAGCAGGTATCCTTCTTGAGGAGACAGGTAAAGCTGATGAGGCATTGAAAATGTACGAGGAGATCAAAACCAAATATCCTGCAACTCCAGAGGGTAACGAGATCAACAAATACATCTCAAGAATTAACAACGCAAAATAATTTTGAATCATGGGAAGAGCGTTTGAGTTTAGAAAAGAGAGAAAAATGAAACGTTGGGGCAACATGGCCCGCGTTTTTACAAGATTGGGTAAAGAGATTACAATCTGCGCAAAGGCAGGTGGTCCGGATCCGGATACAAACCCAAGATTGCGTACCCTTATCCAGACTGCAAAGAGTGAGAATATGCCTAAAGACAACATTGACAGGGCTATCAAACGTGCAGTAGAGAAAGATACAGCAGATTATAAGGAGATTGTATACGAGGGTTATGCACCTCACGGTATTGCAGTACTTGTTGAGACTGCTACCGACAACAACAACCGTACTGTAGCAAATGTAAGAAGCTACTTCAACAAATTTGGCGGTTCACTTGGTACTTCAGGCAGCGTTGATTTCATGTTTGAGCGCAAATGTGTTTTCAATGTAGTGAACAAGGAGGGCTTGGATATGGAGGAGCTTGAGCTTGAGATGATTGATTACGGTGTAGATGAGATCTTCCGCGACGAGGAGGAGAACGTAATCACTATCTACGGCGCATTTGAGTCATTTGGCGATATCCAGAAATATCTTGAGGCAAACTCATTTGAGATCAAATCAGGTCAATTTGAGAGAATACCTACCTCAGAGCCTAAAAAACTTACTGCAGAGCAGAAGGCAGATGTTGAGAAACTGCTTGCCAAACTTGAGGAGGATGATGACGTCCAGAACGTATACCATACAATGGATATGGCTGAGTAAGCCTTAATTCGTAGAATTAAAAATACCGCAAAGGGAGCATTCCTTTGCGGTATTTTTTTTGTCGGGAAAAATTAAAAATGCTACATTTGCAAGATAGTATGCACTATTCATGCAAATAATCTAACATTTTAATACATATTGATATGGAACTAACACATATTGAGCACATTGGTATTGCAGTTAAATCATTGGAGACTGCTATTCCTTACTATGAGGAGAAACTTGGTCTAAAATGCTACGCTATTGAGGAAGTGGCAGACCAGAAAGTAAAAACTGCTTTCTTTAAAATTGGCCAGACTAAAATTGAGCTTCTAGAGAGCACTTCTCCAGAGGGTACTATTGCAAAATTCATTGAGAAAAAAGGCGAGGGTGTACACCACATTGCTTTTGCAACTAACGGCGTTCAGGCTGCTCTTGACGAGATGGCTGCAAAAGAGGTTCAGCTTATTGACAAAGCTCCTAGAAAAGGTGCTGAGGGCTTGAACATTGCATTCCTTCATCCAAAATCAACTTGCGGCGTTCTTACTGAGCTTTGCGAGGATCCATCTAAAATGTAATTTCAATTAAACTTAACATAAGAATTATAAAATGAGCCATCAACTCGAACAAGTAAAAGCGTTGATTTCTCTACGTGAGAAAGCACGCATTGGCGGTGGTCAAAAAAGAATTGACTCACAGCACGAAAAAGGCAAATATACTGCTCGTGA
>JAGBTG010000036.1 GCA_017631435.1 Bacteroidales bacterium
ATCCTCATCATGAACAAGAACATAGCGGAAGATGTGGTTACCACCCAGGGTGAGGCATACGGAATAGAGCTTATGCTAAAGAAACCGTTGGGCAAGCTTAACGGCTGGTTTGCATACACCTACTCAAAAACCCGCTTGAGGGAAGATGGCGACAGGGGTGATATGGCAATCAACGGCGGTGATTGGTATGATGCCTCATACGACAAACCGCATGATGTAAAGCTGGTGGCCAACTATAAGTTTACCCAAAGGATAAGCCTGTCCATTAATGGAGACTATGCATCTGGAAGACCTATCACTATTCCGGTTGCCAAGTATATGTATGACGGAGGCTATAAGCTGCACTACTCAGACAGGAACGGACACCGTACACCAGATTATTTCAGAGTAGATGCTGCCATGAACTTTGAGCCTACCCACAAGCTTAAGGCCTTCACCCATTTCTCGTTTACAGTGGGTGTATACAATATTACCGGCAGGAAGAATGTCTATTCAATATACTTTGATACGGATGACAATGGTGAGATAAAAGGACATAAGCTGTGCATTTTTGGTGCTCCTATCCCGTATGTTAACTTCAACTTTAAATTTTAGAGAGGTAGGATATGAACAGATTGGTATATGTGATGTTGACCTTCTTGCTGCTTGGTATAGGCAGCAGTTGTGTATATGATTATGATCCAAAAGATGATAATATTCAGGGGCTGGAAAATCCGCTTGTGGTAATTGACGGCGATATTATAGTTGGTGGAATTACAAGAGTTTCGATAGGACTTACCCAGCCGTTGTCAGGTGATGAAGAGGATCTTGCTCCTTTAGGCGCCGCTGTTTGGGTGGAAAGTGAGGATGGAGAATTGCTGTCGGGAGTAATGCTGGAAGATAAAGTGAATGAGTTTGAGATAAACACAGAGATGCTTGATATTTATGGAAGATACAGGCTTGGAGTCTCTGTGCCGGGTAAAGGTGAGTATATTTCTGCTTTTAAGGGTGTTCTGGTTGCACCGGCAATAGACAGTGTATCGTGGTCAGTTGCCAGGGATAGCAGTTATGTGAGAATAGAAGTTACAACCCATGACAGCAATACAGATGAAAATCTTTATTGTAAGTGGATTTATTCTGAGGATTGGGAAAGCAATTCACGTTTTCATGCTGAATTGGATTATGTGGCCAAAACGCGCAGTATGGTGAAGTTGGATTCTGAAGAGATGAAAAAGAGAAGCATTTGTTTCAGCAAGGCTGAGTCTAGCGGTACATATATTGCCAATACTGAAAAGCTCAAGGAAAATCTGATTTATAAGTCAGTTGTAAAAGAAATAACCAATACTGATACCAGACTTACAGGACTGTATGCCATTAACGTGACGCAGAAGGCTCTGGATAGGGAGGCATACATTTATTGGGATAATGTGAAAAACAATTCAAATGGTACAGGTGGAATTTTTGCTCCGCAGCCGAGTAATGTGAGAGGAAATATAACCTGCACTACAAATGAGAGGGAAGTTGTGTTGGGATATGTAAATGTTACTACAGTTACTCACAAGATGCTGTTTGTGGATTGGGAAAAGGAGAGGATATTTTTTACCGATTGTAAAGAACAACTTATCCCTCAGTTCCTTCCTCCGGCTAAGCCGGATGGGGAACCTACACCCCTTTGGCCTGCTTATTATTCTGAAGGATACAGGCCAATCAGGTTTAACGGGGATAGTACCGATGAGGTTTATTGGGCAATGGAAAAATGTACAGATTGCAGTGTGTATTCGAACAGTTCAAGACCGGATTTCTGGCCGAGGTAATGATTAAATGTTGAAATCATGAGAAAATATTTGATTTTTATAGGTGTTGCTTTGGTGTCAACCTTTTCTGTGTGGGCACAGGAGCGAGTTTATGTCTCTACAGACAAGGATGTGTATGTGGCGGGTGAGGATTTGTGGTTTTCGGTGTATTGTATTGATGAATCCACCGGAAAGTTTTCCAATGGAAGTGATATGGCATATCTGCAGTTTGTCTCAAGGGAAGGTGTGGCTGCAACGCAGAAGGTTGCCCTTATTGGTGGCAGAGGCTGTGGTGTTTTTCAGGTGCCGCTGGAGTTTGGAACGGGCAATTATTCCATTGTCTCTTATACCAAGTGTGACGGTGGTGATGCCGTTACGGAGTTTGATGGAAAGATCATCTCGGTGTTCAATACCGTTACTGCCAGGAGGGTGAAGGATGGCGTTACAGTTGGTGCAGTTGTGCCGGGGAGCGGTCATTTGGAGCAGAGCGGGGATGTGTCTGTGAAGGTTGGAGAGGTGAAGGACGGTAAGGCCAGGGTTAGGATTGAGAACAAGAGCGGGGAACTGATGAGACTGAATGTTTCGGTTTATCATGCTGATAAGTTGGTGAAATTGTCGGGAAGCTACAATAATACTTCATTGTTGGAGAGGAAGGGCGATTTTGAGAAGGTTGATGAGGTTGATTATGCGGGAGAGGTGATGGATGTGAAGGTTGTTGGGAAGGATGGTAGCAGCTGCTCCGGAAAATTCTTGTATATGAGTGCGATGGGCGGTGATGGCGAAGTGTTTGTAAACCAGATTGGGGAGGATGGTGTTGTGAGGTTCAATACCGGAAATGTAATGGGCAGGAGGGATCTTGTTTTTGATGTGAGGGAGAGCAGTATGAGTGTTTTGGAAGGAGCTTCTGCCAATGATACTGCCAGTGCATATAATGTGGAGGTGCTGGAGCCAATGTATAAGCGTATGGTTAAGGAGATTCCCAAACTGACAATTTCCAAGGAAATGGACAAGGCGTTGCGTGAGAGGGGAAGGAGAATGCAGATCTCAAGACGCTTTGTATCTGATACCATAATGGATTCATGGATGAAGAAGGACCACTCGTTTGTGGGGAATACCCCTCCGTTGGTGTATAATTTGGATGAGTATACCAGGTTCCCTAATCTGGAGGAGACACTGAGGGAGTATGTTCAGTTTGCAAGGGTGAGGGAGGTGGATGGCAAGCCTCAGATAAAGGTGATTTGGGGAGCTCAGGGAGCGTGCCTTACATTGGTTGACGGCGTGCCTGTTAGCGATCATGCAACCATCCTTGGGCTTGACCAGCAATTGGTCAAACAGATTGCAGTTTATCCAAGGAGATACCAGCTCAACCATTTTGTTTATGAGGGAGTGGTGAATTTTGTAACCTATAAGGGGAACATGGGCGGCATCCGTCTTCCTAAGAATGTGAGCATTGTTACATTTGACGGTGCAAGTTGGCCGCTAGCATTCACCGGCGGGCATGCAGCCTCAGCAGAGTATTATCCTAATTTCCTTTCTACAATCTACTGGAACCCGGTTGTGGATATTCCAGCAGGGGAGGCTTATGAGTTTGATTGCGTGCTGCCGTTGTATGGCGGTGAGTTCAGGGTTGTTGTGGAGGGGATGTTGCCTTGTGCTCAGGAGGTTTATGCTGTAAGGTTGTTTGATGGGAAATAGGGTGTTAAGGGAAGGGTACAAAATCAATAAAGGAGGTCCAATAGGGCCTCCTTTATTGATAAATGTTCTTTTTGGAGTCTTGTTGATTAGCTTAGACCTTCAATTTGACCGTCAATCAAATCAATTTTTGTAGCCTGTGGAACTTTAGGCAGGCCTGGCATTCTGATGATGTCTCCGGCAATTGCCACAATCATCTCAGATCCTGTATTGATTACTATGTCCTTAATGTCAAAATTGAATCCCTCCGGAGCACCGTATGCTTTCTGGTCCTGCGAGAATGAGTATTGGGTCTTTGCAATACAGATAGGGAAATGTGAGAATCCCATTTTTTCTGCTGCAGCTATCTTTTTCTTAGCAGTTGCAGAATATGACACACTGGCAGCACGGTAAATGTTCTTGGCCACTGCCTCAATCTTCTCCCTGATGCTCTGGTTGTCGCTGTAAGTGAACTGTATAGGTCCCGACGGGTTCTTCTCTATAGTCTCAACAACAAGTCTTGCCAAATCTGCAGCACCTTCTCCACCCTCGGCCCATGCATTGTTGAGTGCAAATGAAACGCCCATCTGTGCACAGTGCTCTTTTACAAGATTGATCTCCTCCTCAGTGTCTGAGGCATATTTGTTGAAACTTACTACAACGGTCTGTCCAAAACTCTGCAGGTTCCTGATGTGTCTGTCAAGGTTTGCAAAACCTCTCTTCACACCCTCTGCATCCGGTTTCTGGATATCCTCTATTGCTGTTCCTCCATGCATCTTCAATCCGTTCAATGTAGCTACAAGAACTGTAAGGTCTGGTTTGAGACCGCTTTTGCGGCATTTTATGTTGAGGAATTTCTCAGCTCCAAGATCGGCACCGAATCCGGCCTCGGTTACTACATAGTCTCCAAGGCTCATTGCAGTTTTGGTTGCTATGATTGAGTTGCAGCCGTGTGCAATGTTTGCAAATGGGCCTCCGTGTATGAATGCTGCTGTTCCCTCTGTTGTCTGTACAAGGTTTGCTTTAAGGGCGGTCTTGAGAAGTACAACTATTGATCCTGTAATTCCAAGATCCTTTACCATGAAAGGTTTGTCGTCGAATGTGTATCCGAGAAGAATGTTGTCAATACGTCTTCTCATGTCCTCCAAATCTGTAGAAAGGCACAGGATGGCCATCAGTTCAGATGCAGGGGTGATGTCAAAGCCGGATTCTGTAGTGAGGCCGTTTGTGCGTGGGCCCAATCCGGTAACAATATTCCTCAATGAGCGGTCATTTACGTCAAGGACACGTTTCCAGATGATCTCCTTGAGTGCAAATCCTTCCGACTGGTGCTGATAGATATAGTTGTCGAGAAGAGCAGAAATCATATTGTGGGCAGATGTGATGGCGTGGAAGTCACCTGTGAAGTGGAGATTGATCTTCTCCATAGGGAGCACCTGTGCGTATCCGCCACCTGCAGCACCGCCTTTCATTCCAAAGCATGGACCAAGAGATGGCTCACGCAATGCAACAATGGCTTTCTTTCCTATCTTGTTCAATCCCAATGCAAGACCTACAGAAACGGTTGTTTTTCCAATTCCTGCCTTGGTGGCAGAAATTGCTGTAACAAGGATCAGTTTGCTTTTTGCAATTTTCTCCTCATTGATCAGGCATCTTGGAACTTTTGCCATATAATGGCCGTATTGGGCAACTTGCTCCTCAGGGATTCCGATACTTTCGGCAATCTCTGTGATCCTGCGCATCTTTACGCCTCTTGCTATTTCAATATCTGTTTTCATGTGGTGTTTCTGTTATGATTTAAAGTGTATTGATAAAATCAGTCACATTTTTTTCAATACGGGCAGCAACATCGGTTCCTTGAGCTTTCTCAAATTTCTCACCTATGATATTCTCATACAATTCAATGTAACGCTCAGTAATGCCGTTTACAATCTCCTCAGTCATCTCAGGCACCTGCTGTCCGTCCTGACCCTGGAAACCATTTGCCATAAGCCACTCACGTACAAACTCTTTAGAGAGCTGTTTCTGTTTTTCACCTTTCTCAAGACGCTCCATGTAACCCTCTGCATAGAAGTAGCGTGATGAATCTGGGGTGTGGATCTCATCCATAAGGTAGATCTGGCCGTCTTTCTTTCCAAACTCATATTTGGTGTCAACAAGGATAAGCCCCATTTTCTGGGCAATCTCTGTTCCTCTCTGGAAAATTGCATGGGTGTATGCCTCAAGTTTCTCGTAATCCTCCTTGCTTACAATGCCTTGTGCTATAATCTCCTCTTTTGAGATGTCTTCATCATGTCCCTCTGCCGCTTTGGTGGTAGGGGTGATGATAGGGTGAGGGAACTTCTGGTTCTCCACCATTCCGTCAGGCATTTCAACGCCGCAAATTGTACGTTTGCCTGCTTTGTACTCGCGCCATGCGTGGCCCGAAAGGTAACCGCGGATTACCATCTCAACTTTGAACGGTTCGCATTTGTGACCTACAGTTACCATAGGATCCGGTACTGCAATTTTCCAGTTTGGGAGAATATCTGCGGTAGCGTCAAGGAATTTTGCCGCTATCTGGTTCAATACCTGGCCTTTAAAGGGAATTCCTTTTGGCAGTACAACGTCAAAGGCAGATATGCGGTCCGATACAACCATTACAAGGTATTTGTCATCAATGCCATATACGTCGCGAACCTTGCCAACATAGTGTGATGTCTGACCCGGGAAATTGAAATTGGTCTTTACAATTGCTTCCATTTATTTTGTTTCTTTTTATTCTATTGGTAATGTAGTAAAAAGGCGCAGAAGTCTCTGCGCCTGATATTGTTAGTAAACTTTAACTTTTGCTGCAGCAGCCTTGCATTTGTCGCGCAAAGCATCCAAATCACTGCCGTTAGGGGCGTATGAAACTACAACACCCATCCTGCGGTTCTTTCTTGTGGTTGGTTTGCCGAATATTCTCAAGTATGTGTTGGTCTCTTTGCAAACCTCCTCTACGCCACTGTAGCGTGGAGCCTCGTTGCTGGCAATATCTGAAAGGATAACTGCACTGGCACCAAATCTCTCCTGTGTGATCTCAGGGATTGGAAGGCCAAGTACGGCACGGCAGTGAAGCTCAAACTCGCTCAAGTTCTGTGTGCCGGCAAGGGTAACCATACCGGTGTCATGAGGTCTTGGTGAAAGCTCAGAGAAATAAACGCCGTTCTCATTGCTCAAGAAGAACTCAACACCCCAGATACCTGCGCCGGTAAGCGCCTCGGTAACTTTTGCTGCCATCTCCTGTGCCTCAAGCAGGTGCTCAGGTTTTACAGGTGCCGGCTGGAAACTCTCCCTGTAGTCACCACTGATCTGAACATGTCCGATAGGAGGGCAGAACAGGGTAGGGCCGTTTTTCTGGGTAACGGTAAGCAGGGTAATCTCGCTGTCGAACTTGATGAACTCCTCAATGATAAGTTCCTTTATGTCTCCGCGGCTTCCTTCACAACCGTATGTCCATGCATGCTCCAAATCATCTGCACTCTTTACAACAGACTGTCCTTTTCCCGACGAACTCATCAAAGGTTTCACAACACAAGGGAATCCAACTTTTTCAGCCGCCTCCTTAAGTTCCTCCAAAGATTTTGCGTAGAAATATTTTGCTGTCTTAAGACCAAGCTCCTTGGCTGCAAGATCCCTGATTGCCTGACGGTTCATTGTGTAGTTAACTGCCTTAGCACTAGGGACAACCTGAATGCCCTGAGCCTCAAAATCGTACAGTTTCTCAGTACGGATTGCCTCAATTTCAGGTACAATGATGTCGGGATTGTGTTTTGCTACTGCTGCTGCAAGGGCATCGCCATCAAGCATGCTGAATACCTCAAACTCATCGGCAACCTGCATTGCAGGTGCGCCCGCATATGAATCGCATGCAACAACATACTGTCCTTTACGCTGTGCTGAAATAACAAACTCCTTTCCTAGTTCTCCGGAGCCCAATAAAAGAATCTTTTTAGCCATATTTGTTTCAAGTTTTAATTTCTAAACTACAAAGATAAGACATTTCCCGGAATGCTGCACTATTCGCGGGCCTTGTTGAGATATTTGTCGGGAAGAGATTTTTTGGGAAGGATACCTTTCTCCTTCAGTTTCTCAACTCTGCGCACAAGGTTGCCGTTGCCCGTACACAACTGATTCTCTGCGGTGTCAAATGCTTTCTGCAGCGACTGGATTTTTGTCCCCACATCGGTAAATGTCTCCAGAAAGCCTGCAAATTTTTCATAAAGGCCGGTGCTCTCCGCAACAATATTTTCAACGTTCCTGGTCTGACGCTCGCTCTGCCAGATGTTGTAGATGAGCTTGAGGCTCATCATGAGGTTGGTTGGATTTATCAGCAGCACATTCTTTGAGAACGCGTACTGTGCAATTTTTGGATCTGTCTGCAGCGCAAGGATATAGCTCCCCTCATTGGGGATAAACATCAGCACATGGGAAATGGTATTCCCCACAAGTTTTTCATAATTCTTCGCCGACAGTTCATCAATATGTTTCCTGATGGAGGCCAGATTCTCACGGGCAGCCTTTTTCTGGCTGTCGGGATCATCAGCCGCAACATAATCCAAGTATGCTGTGAGGGATACCTTTGAGTCTATGACAATTGATTTGTCTCCCGGACATTTCACCACCACATCCGGACGGAAATTGGCATTCCCTTCCCCCTTTACATTATATTGTGTATAATAGTCTTCATCCTTGCGCAGACCGCTCCCCTCAAGGATGTTCTCAAGTACCTGCTCACCCCAGTCTCCCTGCACTTTGCTCTTGTTCTTCAGCGCCTTTGCAAGGTCGCCGGCCTGCTCTCCAACCTTCATGGTCTCTTTGGCCAGGGCCTCTATAGTTTGTGTGATTGAGGCCTTCCTTTCTGCCGAATCTGTATTCACTTTCTGCACGCTCTCCTCCATCTTCTGCATCTGCTCCTTCATCTGCCTGAAGGTTTCATTGAGCGGATCCATGATTTTGGAAACCTGCTCACGGTTTGTCTGTCCAAGCTGCTCTTCCCTCATTCTCAGTACTTTTTCAGATGTTGTCTGCATCTGCTCCCTTATGAGCTTCATCTGGCTTTCCACCTGCTCCCTGTTCATGAGTTTGAGGGCTTCTATCTGTTTCTCGTTCGACTCCTTTACTGTTGCCAACTGCTGCTCAAACATAAGTTTCTGTTCCATTAGCCTTGCCTGCACATCTGGAATCTGCACACTTTTCTTTCCCAAAATGAATCCCAACACGCCCGCTGCAACAACGGCAACCAGGCCAATCACAAAAAATAATTCCATGCTCATTAATCTGTTTTAACGTTTACAAATGTACCACTTAAACGGCGAAATCTTACATCCTTTCCCCGGTTTTGTGGCGGTTTCCGGGACATTTTTCCTCTGTGGTGATGGTTTCTCCACGTTTTGTGGCGATTACCGGGACATTTTTCCTCCGCGGAGATGGTTCCTCCACGTTTTGTGGCGTTTTCCGGGACATTTTCCCTTCTCGGCGGCATTTTCTCCCGGTTTTACCACCAAAACAAGGATGTTTCCCCACCGCCACCACATTTTCTCCCGGAATTGTGGCTATTTTCAGGACATTTTCTTTCTGCGGTGGCGGTTCCTCCACGTTTTGTGGCGATTTTCAGGACATTTTTCTTTGCGCGGTCATTTCCTCCACATTTCGGGGGTGAAATGAGGATGTTTTGCTGCTGGGAGAGATTTCCTCCACGTTTTGTGACGGTTTTCAGGACATTTTTCTTTGCGTGGTCATTTCCTCCACATTTCGGGGGTAAAATGAGGATGTTTTGCTGCTGGGAGAGATTTCCTCCACGTTTTGTGGCGATTTTCAGGACGTTTTTCTTTGCGCGGTGATTTCCTCCACATTTCGGGGGTGAAATGAGGATGTTTTGCTGCTGGGAGAGATTTCCTCCACGTTTTG
>JAGBTG010000037.1 GCA_017631435.1 Bacteroidales bacterium
AAATGTGAATATTTATTATACTGCTTGTCTTTTCAATATTTTCAATGAACTTTTTCCCTTTCATCCTTCCGGGCTGACCGCCCTTCCGTTTTGGGACCGCAAAGATACGGACTTTTTCGTTATCTCCAAATTTTTTCGCAATTTTTTTGAAAAAATTTTTCGTTTCAAAATTTCGAAGAACTTGTCCCCTACGCCTCTCTCATTTGCGGGCTGCAAAGGTAGACATTATTTCTTCAAATCCAAACTTTTTTAGGAGTATTTTTTAGAATCTTTTTGTGGCTAGAATTTATATGGCTAATTTTCAATATTTTACACTACCAAAAATTAGTTACAATTTTTAAGCACTTTCCAATATCTTCTCCAACATCTGCGCAAGTTGGTCTGGACACGAGGTAGTTTTATTACCGCATGTGATTCCTTTCAGCCTGGAAATCACATCTTCCATTTTCATTCCTTTTACCAAAGAACACACCCCCTGAGTGTTTCCATGGCATCCTCCCACGAAATATGCCTCAGAAATTCTTCCTTGATCATCAATCTCAACATGAATCTGTCGGGAGCACACTCCTTGTGTATAATATTCGTATGCTTTCATTTTGTTATTTTTATATATTGTTTTATTACAATATAAAAGAGAGATACCTCAGGTACCTCTCTTTCATTTATGTGAGTGATGAAATTACTCAGCTTTCTCCTCAGCAGCTGGAGCCTCAACAGCAGCAGCTTTCTTAGCACGGCTTCTACGGGTAGTAGCTTTTTTAGCCTCTTTCTTAGGAGCTGAAGCTAGAGCTGCCTCGTTGAAGTCTACCAACTCGATAATTGCCATATCTGCAGCATCACCTACACGGAAACCAGTTTTAAGGATTCTGGTGTATCCGCCTGGACGCTCTGCAATTTTAGGAGCAATTACTCTGAAAAGCTCAGTAACAGCCTCTTTCTGTTTCAAGTAGCTGAATACTGTACGTCTAGAGTGAGTGCTGTCATCTTTAGACTTGGTGATAAGCGGCTCAACGTACATACGCAAAGCTTTAGCCTTAGCAACAGTAGTCTCAATGCGTTTGTGTAGCAATAGAGACGATGCCATATTTGCAAGCATAGCTTTACGATGGCCACTTTTTCTACCCAAATGGTTGATTGCCTTATTGTGTCTCATTTTTTATTACTTTTTTTCAATATTATACTTGGTAACGTCCATGCCGAATGATAACTTAAGTCTATCAATCAACATATCAATTTCGGTTAGAGATTTCTTTCCAAAGTTTCTGAACTTCATTAGCTCTGATCTCTGGTGTGAAACCAAGTCTGCGAAAGTTTCAATCTCAGCAGCCTTCAAGCAGTTCAATGCTCTTACCGAAAGCTCCATGTCCGACAATTTTGTTAGAAGAAGGTGACGCATGCGCAATGACTCCTCGTCAAGCTCATTGCTTACAACCTCTGGAGCTGCCTCCAGGCTGATCTTCTCGTCAGAGAACAGCATGAAGTGGTGAATCAGGATCTTCGCAGCCTCTTTCAATGCATCTTTTGGATGAATTGAACCGTCTGTTGTAATCTCAAGATTCAATTTCTCATAATCTGTTTTCTGCTCTACACGCCAGTTCTCAACATTGAACATTACGTTCTTGATAGGTGTGTAGATAGAGTCAACTGGAATAGTTCCGAAAGGTGCTCCCTCTACTTTGTTCTCGTCTGCAGGAACAAATCCTCTACCCTTGCCAATTCTCATATCTATAGAAAGCTTCACAGAAGGCTCCATAGAACAGATGTGTAGCTCTGGGTTTAGAACTTTAAATGAAGATAGATGCTTAGAAATATCCTCAGCAGTAAAATCTTGCTTACCACTAACAGTTACAGTTATCACTTCGCTATCCTCACCCTCAATCATTCTCTTAAAACGAACCTGTTTTAGATTAAGGACGATGTCGATAACACTCTCAATTACACCAGGGATGGTTGCAAACTCGTGGTCTACACCGTGGATCTTAATTGAAGTGATAGCAAAACCCTCAAGTGAAGATAACAATATTCTACGCAACGCGTTACCAATTGTAATACCATATCCAGGCTCTAGTGGTCTGAACTCGAATTTACCAAAGGTCTCGGTTGAGTCGAGCATTATTACTTTATCCGGTTTTTGAAATGCTAAAATTGCCATTTTCTTTAATTTTTATTAGTGTTACGCTATAAGCAAGCTATTACTTAGAGTACAACTCAACGATAAGCTGCTCGTTAATGGTCTCAGGAACCTCAGTTCTCTCAGGTGCATTCAAGAATTTACCTGACATTGAAGCTGAATCCCACTCCAACCAAGAGTATTTGTTAGCAGCACCAGCCAAGCTGTTCTGAACAACCTCCAAGCTCTTAGATCTCTCTCTAACGCCGATAACGTCACCTGGTTTTACTAGAGTTGAAGGGATGTTCATAGTCTCACCGTTCAACACAATGTGGCAGTGTGAAACCAACTGTCTTGCAGCAGCACGTGTAGGTGCAATACCCAATCTGTAAACCA
The DNA here is from genome assembly GCA_017631435.1 of Bacteroidales bacterium. Lineage (GTDB taxonomy): Bacteria > Bacteroidota > Bacteroidia > Bacteroidales > UBA932 > Egerieousia. The sequence goes on from JAGBTG010000037.1 coordinate 2,507, forward strand.
AGTTATCCAAACGAGACTCCAACAAAATGATAAGGTTCTCACCAGTTTTACCTTTCATCTTAGCTGCTTTCTCGTATAGGTTACGGAACTGTCTCTCCAACAAACCGTAAGTATATTTTACTTTCTGTTTCTCTTTTAGCTGGATTCCGTACTCAGAAGATTTTTTTCTCTTCTTAGCCAAACCATGCTGTCCTGGAGGGTAATTTTTCTTCTCAAAACTTCTATCAGGACCAAAGATTGGCTCTCCAAATTTGCGGGCAATTTTTGTAGAAGGCCCAGTATATCTTGCCATATTAAATCTAATTTAAACTGTTATGAATTAAACTCTACGGCGACCTTTTGGTCTACAACCGTTGTGTGGAAGTGGAGTAACGTCAATGATCTCAGTTACCTCAATACCTGCACCGTGAATAGTACGGATTGCAGACTCACGACCAGCACCAGGACCTTTAACATAAGCCTTAACTTTACGCAATCCCAAATCGAAAGCCACTTTAGCACAATCTGCTGCCGCTACCTGAGCTGCATACGGAGTGTTCTTTTTAGAACCTCTGAAACCCATCTTACCAGCAGATGACCAACTGATAACCTGACCCAAGCTATTAGTTAGAGTCACAATAACGTTGTTAAATGTTGAAGAAATATGAGCCTCGCCATAAGCGTCAACCTTAACAACTCTCTTCTTACTAGATACTGTTTTCTTTGCCATATTCTTAGGTTCTATTATTTAGTTGCTTTCTTCTTGTTTGCTACTGTTTTCTTTCTACCCTTTCTGGTACGAGCATTGTTCTTAGTGCTCTGACCTCTTACAGGAAGACCAAGTCTGTGACGGATACCTCTGTAACATCCGATATCCATAAGACGTTTGATGTTCAATTGAATAGCAGAACGAAGCTCGCCCTCAATTTTATACTCTTCTGCAATTGTTGCGCGAATTGCAGCGATTTGGTCGTCTGTCCAATCTTGCACCTTAATATTGAAATCAATACCGTTCTTACTAAGGATTTTTTTGGCAGAACTGTGACCAATTCCAAAGATATAGGTCAAACCTATCTCTCCACGTTTGTTTTTTGGTAAATCTACTCCGGCTATACGTGCCATAATTATTTATTTTATTCTTTATTGTTTACAATTGGAATTATCCTTGGCGCATTTTGAACTTAGGGTTCTTTTTGCAAATTACATACAAACGACCTTTGCGTTTTACGATCTTGCAGTCTTCACTACGCTTTTTAATGGATGCTTTTACTTTCATTGTATTGTATTTTTTATTTGTATCTGAAAGAAATCCTTCCCTTTGTCAAATCGTAAGGGGACATTTCAACTCTTACTTTATCGCCAGGCAAGATTCTGATGTAGTGCATTCTCATCTTTCCTGATATATGAGCGATAATTACGTGTCCATTGTCCAATTCTACTCTGAACATTGCGTTGGACAACGCTTCAACAATTGTTCCATCCTTTTCTATAGCAGATTGTTTTGCCATATTGTTTCCTTACAAATTAACGTTATTAAATTTTATTTTCGATATAATCAAATGTTGTCAAGACATCAGCTTTACCGGCCCTCACCGCAACCATGAACTCAAAATGAGCCGACAGTTTTTTATCTACAGTGCTGACCTCCCAGCCATTCCTGTGAAGATAGATATCTTTCTTGCCTGCGTTGATCATAGGTTCAACGCAAAGAACCATACCTTCTTGCAATTTTTTGCCGTTGCCGGCTTTTCCGTAGTTAGGAACTTCTGGTGATTCATGCATATTCTTTCCAATACCATGTCCAACCATCTCCCTCACTACTGAAAAACCATGCTTTTCGGCATATTGTTGTACCGTACTGCCTATGTCTCCCAATCTGTTACCGGCTATTGCCTTTTCAGCCCCCAAATATAGGGATTCTTTTGTAACTTTTAAAAGATTTGCAGCTTCGGCGCTTATTTCTCCAACAGGGAATGTATAGGCCGAGTCTCCATAAAATCCTTTGTAGATGGTTCCACAATCCACTGACACGATATCTCCTTCCTTAAGTTCATAGTCACTTGGAAAACCATGGACTACAAAATCATTTACTGAGATACACAGAGTGTAAGGGAATCCGCCATACCCGAGAAATCCTGGGATTGCTCCATTGTCTCTGATGAAGGTCTCTGCCAATTTGTCGAGAGTTATTGTCTTAACTCCCGGAGCTATTGCCTTTCCAACCTCAGCCAAAGTCTTTGAAACAAGAATGGCATTTTCTCTAAGGATCTCTATCTCCTCGTCGCTTTTCAGTCTTATCATTTCAAAAGAACTATCAAAAAATTACATTCCCGAACGGCCTTTAAGACGTCCTGTCTTCATTAAACCGTCGTAGTGGCGCATTAACAGATAACTCTCTATCTGTTGTAGAGTATCAAGAACTACTCCTACAAGGATCAACAAGCTTGTTCCACCGTAGAACTGTGCAAACTGGTTGTTGATACCAAGTTTCATAGCGAATACAGGCATGATTGCAACCAAAGCCAAGAAAATTGATCCAGGCAATGTGATGCGCGACATAACTGCATCAAGATACTCAGCAGTTTTCTTGCCAGGTTTTACACCAGGGATAAAACCGCCGTTTTTCTTCATCTCCTCAGCCATCATTGTAGGGTTTACAGTTACTGCGGTGTAGAAGTAAGTAAACGCCACAACCAACAAACCGAATATGAAGTTATACCAGAAGCCTGTATAGTTACCAAGAGTGGCGGCTAATCCACGGGTAGCATCAAAGCTTGAAAGCATAATTGGGAATAGCATCAAAGCCTGAGCAAAGATAATAGGCATAACTCCTGCCGCATTAACTTTCAAAGGAATGTACTGACGTACTCCACCATACTGTTTGTTGCCTACAATTCTCTTTGCATACTGTACCGGAATTCTTCTGGTTCCCTGAACAAGTGCAATAGTTGCAACAAACACAAAGAACAGGATAAGAATCTCAACGATAAGCATTAGCAAACCGCCTGTAGTCTGGCTGAGTCTTGTACCGATCTCAGCTGTAAGAGCATAAGGTAGTCTTGCAATGATACCCACCATGATGATTAGAGAAATACCGTTTCCTAAGCCGCGGTCAGTAATTCTCTCACCAAGCCACATGATGAACATGGTACCGCCAATAAGAACTATAGTAGCAAATAGGTTAAAAGAAAATCCTTTAATCAAAAATGCTGTCTCTGGCAACTGTGTGTGCAAGTTTGTAAGGTAAGCTGGACCCTGCAAAGCCAAAATCACGATTGTCAGATAACGTGTCCACTGATTCATCTTCCTGCGACCGCTCTCGCCCTCGCGCTGCAATCTCTGGAAGTATGGAATCATAATTCCCAAGAGCTGAATTACGATAGATGCCGAGATGTAAGGCATTACACCAAGGGCAAAGATCGAAGCATTTCCGAATGCACCACCTGAGAACATATCCAACAAGCCCATTAGGCCGTCAGCAGTCTGTGCCTCCAGATTTGCAAGCTGCGTAGGGTCGATACCTGGGACAACAACAAAGCTTCCCAATCTATAGACCAAGAGTAGCAACACAGTGTAAACTATTCTGTTGCGCAGCTCTTCAATCTTGAAAATATTCTTAATAGTTTCAATTAATCTTTTCATCAGTTAATTAGATTAGTGTTGTAGAACCCTGTGCAGCCTCAATCTTAGCTACAGCTGATTTAGAGAAAGCATGAGCAGTTACATCCAACTTAACGGTAAGCTCACCGTTACCCAATACTTTAACCAAATCCTTTCTTGCTACAAGACCGTTCTCAATCATAGTATCAACAGTGATTACTGTTAGACCAGTCTTCTCGCTCAATGCCTGCAATGTTGCAAGATTTACAGCTTTGTATTCTACTTTGTTTGGATTGTTGAATCCAAATTTAGGCAGACGTCTCTGGATAGGCATCTGACCACCCTCAAAACCAAGTTTACGAGAGTAACCTGAACGTGACTGAGCACCTTTGTGACCACGAGTTGATGTTCCACCGTGACCTGAACCCTCACCACGACCAATTCTTTTCTCTCTTCCAATAGAACCCTCTGAAGGTTTTAATGTATGTAATTTCATTGCTAAATCCTCTTAATTAGTTGATTTCTTCTACTTTTACAAGGTGTAGAACTTTCTCGATCATTCCTTTATAAACAGGAGTCATCTCCAATTCTACAGAGTGTCTGATACGGCGGAGTCCTAGAGACTGCAAACAAGCAATCTGTTTCTGTGAAGCTCCGTTCTTACTTTTAACCTGAGTAACTTTAACTTTTGCCATAATCATTACCTCCTTAACCATTAAATACTTTGTTCATGTGGATACCTCTCAAACCAGCAACAGTATAAGCATCTCTCAACTCTGCAAGAGCAGCAACTGTAGCTTTTACAAGGTTATGAGGGTTTGAAGAACCTTTAGATTTAGCCAAAACGTCGTGAACGCCTACTGACTCAAATACTGCACGCATCGCACCACCCGCTTTAACTCCTGTACCGGCAGCAGCTGGTTTCATGAATACGCTTGCGCCACCAAATTTAGCGGTCTGCTCGTGAGGAATAGTACCTTTGAATACTGGAACTTTAACAAGGTTCTTTTTAGCATCCTCAATACCTTTTGAGATAGCTGTAGTTACCTCGTTAGCTTTACCCAAACCGTATCCTACTACTCCATTCTCATCACCTACAACAACTATTGCTGCAAAACTGAAGTGACGACCACCTTTTGTTACTTTTGTAACTCTTCTTACTGCAACTAGTCTATCTTTAAGCTCTAGCTCGGTAGTTTTTACCTTTTTTACATTCATATTTGCCATAGTTTCTTAGAATTTAAGACCACCCTCGCGAGCGGCATCAGCCAAACTTTTAACTCTACCATGATAAAGGTTACCTCCACGGTCAAATGCAACCTCAGTAATACCTTTAGCAAGAGCGCGCTCTGCAGCAGCTTTACCAACCAAAGCAGCAACCTCTACTTTAGTTTTACCGTTTGCCTGCTCAGCGATTGCTTTATCTCTTGATGAAGCAGCAGCAAGTGTAACGCCGTTTACATCATCGATCAACTGCACGTAAATCTGGCAGTTGCTTCTAAATACACACATTCTTGGTTTCTGAGCTGTACCATTAACCACTTTACGAATGCGATAATGTATTCTTTTCTTTCTTTCAATTTTATTAATAGCCATAAAACCTTCTCCTTATTATTTAGCGCCAGCTGATTTACCAGCCTTACGACGTAGTTGTTCACCAACAAACTTAATACCTTTACCTTTGTATGGCTCAGGTTTGCGCAATGAGCGAATTTTAGCAGCAACCATACCCAATAGCTGTTTGTCGCAGCTCTTAAGTACTAGGATAGGGTTAGCACCCTTCTTAACTGGCTCTGCCTCACCTTTGATCTCTGCAGGCAACTCAAAGTGGATGTCATGAGAGAAACCAAGGTTGAACTCTAGGATCTGGCCTTTAACCTCAACACGGAAACCAACACCAACAAGCTCCTGTCTTGTCTGGAAACCGGTTGAAACTCCAACAACCATGTTGTTGATTAGAGCACGGTACAAACCATGCAATGAACGATGGCGCGGCTGATCTGTAGGTCTTGTTACAGTCACTACGCCTCCCTCTACAGCGACTTTGATGTCAGCGTCAACTTTCTGTGACAACTCGCCTAGCGGGCCTTTGACCTTAACCACGTTATCGTTACCTACAGTAACTGTTACTCCTTGTGGAAGGCTTACAGGTAATTTTCCTATTCTTGACATAGTAAAAAATGGTGTTAATTAATAAAGATTAGTAAACATAACATAGTACCTCGCCACCTACATTAAGAGTTCTAGCCTCTTTATCAGTGATGATACCTTTGTTAGTTGAAAGAATTGCAATACCCAAACCGTTCAATACTCTAGGCATAGTAGCTACGCCAGCGTACTGTCTCAAACCAGGTTTACTGATACGGATGATTTTTTTGATTGCTGATTTTTTGCTCTCAGGATGATATTTAAGAGCGATTTTGATAGTGTTGAAAGGAGTACCCTCAACTACTTTGTAACTTAGGATGTAACCCTTCTCATGTAGAACGCGGGTCATCTCTACTTTCATTTTTGACGCAGGAATCTCAACCACCTTGTGGCCAGCAAGCGCTGCATTACGGATTCTTGTCAAAAAGTCTGCTATTGGATCAGTCATTTTTAAATGGTTTTTTTAGAAATCGACTCCCGTGGGAGCCCGATATCCAACGTTAATACTTTTTTTATTTTATATAACAGAAGGTGGCATCGCATTTATAATGCAATGCTCACCTGTATGTTCTTACCAGCTAGCCTTGTGAACGCCAGGGATAAGTCCTTTGCTGGCCATCTCACGGAACTGAATACGGCTGATACCGAAAATACGCATGTATCCTTTTGGTCTACCAGTAAGTGAGCAACGGTTGTGCTGACGAACTGGGCTAGAGTTTTTAGGAAGTTTGTCAAGAGCAGCGTAATCGCCAGCCTCTTTCAACTGTTTGCGTTTCTCAGCATATTTGGCACATAGTTTTGCACGTTTTACCTCACGTGCCTTCATTGATTCTTTTGCCATTATCTTTCCTCTTTAGTTATTCGTACTATTTTTTAAAAGGCAAACCAAACTCGCGTAGAAGTGCAAAAGCCTCCTCGTCTTTCTCGGTAGAAGTAGTGAAAGTGATCTCCATACCTAGAACTTTGGTAATCTTGTCAATGTCAATCTCAGGGAAGATGATCTGCTCTTTGATACCTAGAGTATAGTTACCTCTACCGTCAAGTTTCTGGTTGATACCTTTGAAATCTCTGATTCGTGGAAGAGATACAGCAATAAGTCTCTCAAGGAACTCATACATTCTTGCACCACGCAAAGTAACTTTAACACCAATTGGCATACCTTTACGAAGTTTGAAGTTTGAGATATCTTTTTTAGAGTAAGTCAACACTGCTTTCTGACCAGTGATCATTGTAAGCTCCTGCTGAGCAACCTCGATAAGTTTTTTATCAGCTACAGCCTGGCCCATACCCTGGTTGATGGTGATCTTCTCCAAAACAGGAACCTGCATAACTGTTTTGTAACCGAAGTCCTTCATCAATTTTGCAACGATCTCCTCTTTGTATTTCTTCTGTAGAGAAGGAACATAACCCTCTACAGTAACATTCTTAATCTCTGCCATTATTTTATTTCCTCCCCAGATTTTTTAGCATAGCGAACCAGCTTACCGTTCTCGTTAAGTCTACGGCCAATTTTAGTAGCACCGCCTTTAACTGGATCTACAACCTGCAAATTAGAAATATGAATACCAGCCTCTTGCTTAACGATTCCACCCTGTGGATTCTGAGCATTTGGTTTAGTATGTTTGCTTACCATGTTGAGACCCTCAACAATGGCGCGATTGTTATCTTTATCAACGCTAAGAACTTTACCGGTTTTACCCTTCTCGTTACCTGCGTTTACATAAACCATATCGCCTTTCTTAATATGTAACTTCTTATTCATAATAGTGTCGTTATTATTATAGCACCTCTGGAGCTAGTGAAACAATCTTCATATAATTGTCACGCAACTCTCTGGCAACTGGTCCAAAAATACGGGTACCGCGAACCTCACCCTGGTTGTTCAAAAGAACGCAAGCGTTCTCGTCAAATCTGATATAAGAGCCATCTGCACGACGAATCTCTTTTTTTGTACGAACTACAACAGCTTTGGAAACTGAACCCTTCTTTGCATCTGCACCAGGGATAGCGCTTTTTACAGCAACTACAATCTTGTCACCAACGCTAGCGTAGCGACGGCGAGTACCGCCTAGCACACGAATACAAAGAACCTCCTTTGCACCGCTGTTATCTGCTACCAATAATCTTGATTCTTGTTGTATCATGGCTTATTTAACTTTTTCTACGATTTCTACTAATCTCCAGCATTTTGACTTGCTCAATGGACGAGTCTCCATAATTCTTACAGTATCGCCCTCGCTGCACTCATTCTTCTCATCATGAGCAACAAACTTAGTGGTTTTATTTACGAACTTTCCGTAAATAGGGTGTTTCTCTTTTGTTTTTACTGCAACTACGATAGATTTCTCCATTTTGTTGCTAACCACTACACCAATTCTTTCTTTACGAAGTTTTCTTTCCATGAATCCTCAATTATTTGTCCAACTGGCTCAACACTGTAAGCATTCTGGCAATATTTTTTCTTGCTTTCTTAATTTTAGATGAATCCTCTAATGGAGAGATTGCATGATTCATCTTTAGTGTGTCAAGATTTGCTCTCTCTGCGTCAATGCGCTCTTGCAAATCTTTTGCAGACAATTCACGTATTTCAGCTATTTTCATCTTCTTGATCTCCATTAAATATTATTCAACATAATCTCTGCGAACTACGAATTTTGTAGTAACAGGCAATTTCTGTGCGCCAAGGCGTAGAGCCTCTTTTGCAACCTCCATTGGAACGCCCTCAATCTCGATTAGCATTCTACCTGGAGTAACAGGTGCAACGAATCCCTCTGGAGCACCCTTACCTTTACCCATACGTACCTCTGCAGGTTTTTTGGTGAATGGTTTGTCAGGGAAAATACGGATCCAAATTTTACCCTCACGTTTCATATAACGAACTACGGCCTGACGTGCAGCCTCAATCTGTTGTCCGGTCATCCAGCAGCTCTCCAAGGTTTTGATACCGAATGATCCAAAAGCCAACTGATTACCTCTCTGGGCGATGCCCTTCATACGGCCTTTCTGCTGTCTTCTAAATTTGGTTTTCTTAGGTTGTAACATAACTCTTAATATAAATTATTGATTCTCAGCAACTTGGCTGTAACGGAGCCGAATTACCGGGTTGCAAAGATACACATTTATTTTAATATGCAAATCTTTTTTTGAAAATTTCATCACTTTTGGTCAAAAAATTCCAACACCCAACATCTGCATTCTCACGCAGTTACACGAATCAAAAAAAATTCCGCACCCCCAATTTGGTCAGAATTGGAAAGTGCGGAATCCTCTGTACAAATATTGTCTTCCCGACAAATTATTTCTTCTCTTTTGCCATCTCCTGTGCAACTTTAATGGTCTGCTCCCAAACTCTCATGAAGTTGCCGCCCCAGAACATCTCAAGCTCCTTCTCTGTATAACCCCTTCTGAGAAGCTCCACAGTAAGGTCCTTCATCTTGGAACAATCCTGGAAATCCACCATACCGCCGCCACCGTCGAAATCTGTACCCAAACCTATATGCTCAGGGCCTACGAGGTTCTTGATATGGTCTATATGGTCTGCAAGATGCACTATTTTGGTCTCACTTTTAGGAACGTTTGTAAGACACCATCTTCCTGTGGCAATCTGAATCACTCCACCAGTAGCTGCAATATCCTTGATCTCCTGGTCTGTAAGGTTTCTTGGATGATCCTTGATAGCCCTTACAGAAGAGTGTGATGCAAAAATAGGAGCCTTGCTGAGCTTAATGATGTCATAAAGCGTAGAAGTGCTCGCATGGGACACATCAATGAGCATTCCCAATTCATTCATCCTCTTTACAACCTGCTCGCCAAATTCGGAAAGTCCGCCATGCCCGTTGGGGTTCTCATATCTTGAGGCATCACAGATGTCATTTGTATAGTTGTGGCACAAAGTGATATATCTGCAGCCGGCGTTATAGAAAGAATCCACTTTTGCCAAATCCTGTCCAACTCCGTAACCGTTCTCAAGGGCAAAAACCACAATACTCTTCTTTCCCTCCTTTTTCAGTTTGCGCAAATCCTTTGGAGAATATGCAATTGCAGCCTCATCGCTGTGCTTTGCCACATACTCCTTGAACAGCCTTATCTCCTCCATCGCATACTGGTAAACAGAATCCCTTGAAGAATCCCTTAACGGTCCCTGATCAAGGAAGATGGCAAAGAAAGCGGCATCCAGCCCACCTTTCTTCATCAATGGAAAACTCACCTGTCCCTTTGATACACTCCAATCCTCACTGTCGGGATGATTCAGATACATTGCTGTATCATTGTGGGTGTCTATTGTAAGATACTTCCTGTGTATCTTTTCAGCCTTCTTCATCAAGGCTTCATCTGAATTCTGCGCCCAGGCTCCCACAAAAAGGAACTGCGCAGCCAAAATCAACGCTATCTTTTTCATTTTAAAATTATTATTTCTTTTTTATCCACCAGCCCATCTTTATGGCAAGCAATATAAGTAATCCCGACAAAACCAGGCATCCAAGAGAAAGCCACAATCCCATTCCGTTCATGAACATGATTGGAACAAATGTGATGAGCAGAATCTCAATAGGGGCAATTGGAAGATATGCAAGAGCATAATCATCCATAGCCTTGCTTGAAAGCTTAGGGTCTACAATTCGTATAAGCGCAATGCCCATTGCCATGGTACCTGTCCACCAGCCCCATGCAAAAATTGTACGCTCAAACCAGTAGGTCTTTGAAAGCCTTCTTCCAAAGTAGAATGTGATTGCATATACCATAACTGCACCCACAATTATGAGTACAACAAGCGGAACAGCGTATTTTACAACTACACCAAGCTTGATTGACGCAACTCCAAATGCCACAAGCAAGTCTGTAGCCATACTGCCTATACGCTGGGTTGTCTGGGGGCATATATAATCAGTTACATTTGTAGCATCAAATATTTTCTTGAGTATAAGACCAACAATAAAAGCGCAACTGAATACAGGAAGCTCAAGCTGCGGTTGCCACTGCTTGACTCCAACACTCATTGAGTAGCCCAAGAATGCCACCAACAGTACAAGTGCAAGATGGAATGTAAGGGGCTCTATTGAAATTGATGATGTAGTTGCACTTCCCATGGTATCCCTTTTCTCCTGAGGGACAAGTCCGCTGCGGAGCTCCTGGGGAAGATCTGCAAAATCTGAAATGAATGCTGTCTGTTTGTTCTTTGCAGCCCATTTTATACAGATAAGGCCACCAATTATTGCGCAAATTACGCCTACTGTTGCAGTTGTCATACCAAGTGATGCCGCCTCATCCCATCCAAGACCATTGAATGCCTCACCTATTGCAGCAGCAGTACCGTGGCCGCCGTAGAATCCGGTTGAAAGCATCACACCAAAGGCATCATTGAGTTCTGGCCATATAAGTTTCATCACAAACAATCCGAACAGGCCTGCCAAAGCCCACTGAAGCAGCATTCCCAGCTGGGCATATACCCACATTGGGCCAACCCTACCTGCGACCTCCTTTACTGTAAATTTAGGAGAAGACAACGGAAGGGCACCAAATACCAGCGCAATCAGCACCGCCGCATAGGTTCCCATGCTTCCCGACAGCGGAAGCCAGCCAAGTCCGTTAGGGCCCAACGCAAGGCCGAGCACTCCGGCAAGAAGGCTAGGTGGAATGAACAGTTTCTGGATAAGCTTCACCTTTACTCTGATGAATTTTCCCACCAAAAGCAAGGCCGATATGATTCCAAGGTCTGAAAGCAGCACCCATGGAGTGAATACATCTGTATTGAACATATTTTATCAGTTTTAGTTTCAACAATGTTTGTAAAGTTAGTATTTTTGTAAGACATATGGCCAAATATTTTCCAAAATATCTCTTTTTCTCCCTTCTTGCCGTCTTCTGCAGCATCTTTTTGCAGGGTCAGGACAAGAAGAAACTGTACTTGGGCTACACCATTGAGCATGGAGACACCGTATATATGGAAAAAATAAAGCCAATATACGTTTTCAACCGTCCGGCAAGCTGGAAGCAGAGCCGTGAATGGCGCAAATACTACCGCACGGTATACAACTTTGCAAAGACATATCCTTATGCACTCAAGGCATGCGAGATAATGAGAGACGCAGACAGCACAATCGCCAACTCCAATTTTACCAGAAGGGAGAAGGAGAAATACATAAAGTCATATGAAAAGCGGCTCTTCAAGGAATTTGAAAAGCCGCTTAGAAAACTCTCTATAAACCAAGGGAAAATGTTGCTCAAACTTATAGACCGAGAAGCCGGTATGTCTTCCTACCAGGCCATAAGGAACTACAAGGGCGGCGCCGCTGCAGGTTTCTGGCAGGGAGTTGCAAGGCTGTTCGGGTCTGACCTTAAGAAGAAGTACGACAAGGAGGGCGAAGACAGGATGCTGGAAGACCTGGTACAAATGTACCACGAAGGGAGCTTCTGGTACCTGTACTACTCCATGTTCAGAGAGTGAAGCTCCTGTCCGTCAAACATAAGGTAATCGCTCCCGTTCACCCACTCTCCAAGGAGATACATCTGTCCACCTTCCCGCAGTTCCATTTGCGTCCTGTAATGGAAGTGGCCGAAAATGAAGTAATCCACGCTGCCGCCATGCTCCTTCTGGAACTCATTGGCAAACTTCACAATCCTCTCATCTTCCCCTCTCCATTGCCATGGATTGTCTTCATGGGCAAGCCTGTTGTGCCTGCTCCACTTATGTGCCATCCAGAAAGCCCAACGGGGATGAATTCCACTGAATATCCATTGCAGGAACCTGTTCTTGAAACCCCAGTTGAGAAGTTTGTACCCAAAATCGCCCTTACCCAAACCGTCTCCGTGTCCCAAACAGAATTTCTTACCCTCAATCTCCACAACATACGGTTGGGCAAGCATCTTCAGCCCCAATTCCTGCGCAAAATAACTGTATGTCCAGATATCGTGGTTCCCATTGAAGAAATACACCTCAACGCCCCTGTCAACCAGTGAGGCAAGCGCCCCAAGGGTTCGGGTATAGCCTCGCGGAATGACATTCCGGTACTCATACCAGAAATCAAAGATATCCCCCAACAGATATAGAGCCTTTGTATTTTGAGGCAAACCTGCAAGGAAAGAGGCAAATTTCCTCTCTCTGGCTACAGGATCCTTATAATCCAGCCCCAGATGCACATCCGACACAAAATAATACAGACTCTTCTCCATTACACAAACAACCCGTTAAACAAGACCGCTTATAATGCAAGCCACACCTACAATTACACAATAAAGTGCAAAAACCCAAAGTTTGGCTTTATTTACAATGTTTATCATAAGCTTGCAGGCGAACAGACCTGAAAGGAATGCCGCAACAAAGCCAAGCGCAAGCGACAGGGCCGGAATTCCGGACTCCGCACCACTCAACTCACCTCCTATTAGCTCCAGGAACGCCTCTCCCAAAATTGGGACAAGCACCATAAGGAACGAGAACTGTGCCACATCCGCCTTCTTTACACCAAGAAGAAGACCGGTAGATATTGTAGAACCAGAACGCGAAAGGCCCGGCAATACGGCACAAGCCTGTGCTATTCCTATAATGATGGCATCTTTCCAGCCCACAGGGTGCCCCACACCATTCTGTTTCTTTGAAAGATATTCGCTCAATGTCAGAAGCACTGCTGTAATCAGGAGCATGCATCCCACAACCATGAGACCGCTGCCGAATACAGCCTCAACCTGCTCTTTAAAGAACACTCCTACAATGAAAATTGGGATCATTGAAACCGCTATTTTAAAGATATACTCCTTCTGCGGATTCATCTGAAGATTGAAAAAACCCTTTAGAAGGTCCCATATCTGCTTGCGGAAAGCCACTATGGTACTGCACACTGTTGCCGCATGCACCATCACCTCAAAACTCAAGTTGCTGGACTCTATTCCAAAAAGTTCCTTTGCAATTGTAAGATGACCGCTGCTGCTCACCGGCAGGAACTCAGTAAGGCCCTGTACCAGACCAAGTACTATTGCTTCAAACCAATTCATATTTTACTGTTTTTTAGATTTTCCAATATGCATTATAGCCCATATCTCCACAACCATCCCTAACAGAATCACAACAGGAGCCAAGGTAATTCTCCTGAAACTGAACATCTCATGGTTGAATACGTTGGGATCGTCACTGCCGCCTCCACTCATAAGCACATAACCCACAACCATGATTGCAAAGCCTGCAATAATATAAAGGATATTTTTCTTTGGCAACGCAAAGCCCCCTTCTTCAACATTTTCTTTCATATCTATATCTTATTAATAATACAAATCATTGTTTGTAAATGAAATAATCCTCCCCACTACAAAAAACGTGCATATCCAGCAAATGAACGCCCCCAACAGCACCACTCCAACCAAAACGGCACCCACAAGCTCCATCTGGAAAATTGAGAACATCTGGGCAAAACTGTCCCTCAACATATAAAGGATTCCAATCAGGGCCAAAGCTGCCAGCAATCCCGACAATATCCCCTGGAAAAATGCCTTTACCAGGAACGGACCCCTTATGAAACTCTTCTTTGCCCCCACAAGCTTCATGGTATATATAGAGAATCTCTTTGAATACACATTGAGTCTTACCGTATTGTTTATCAGCACAAACGAGATAAACATAAGAAGTGAGACCAATACCATGAAAGCCAATGCAATCTTCTCCAGATTCCTGTTAAGAATCTCCATCAGAGACCTTTCATATGCCACCTCCTCAACAGCCTTATCCTTTTCCAGCTGACTGGAGAAGAGTCTGAGACTGTCGGGATTGAAATATTCCCCCTTGAGGTTTATCTCTATTGATGCGGGTATGGGATTATGCTCAAACGCCTGCAGAAAATCCTCACCCAACATTTTCTTCATCTCCTCTGTCCCCTGCTCCCTGGAGATGAACGCTGTCCTTTTCACCGCCGGATGGACGTCAAGCGTATGCTGGAGCTTCTTGGCCTGCAGATCCGGCACATTCTCCTTGAGAATTGCGGTAATCTTCACATTCTCCCTGAAGTAGTTCTGTACAGCTCCCGCATTTACAGCCAGCATGCCGAACATTCCAACAAGCAGAAGCACAAGCGCTATGCTTATGATTGATGAAAGGTACGAGTGCACCAGCCTCCTGTATATTATATTTTTCTCTTTCCTGCCCATATGAATTAACCTTCAAAGATAAACACAAAATGTTTATTTAAAAATGTTTGATTATTTTTTATTATCTTTGTGCCTTAAAATTCCATTTTTATGAAGGAGACTAAAAAAATACTGTTCGTTAACTCAGAGATGACTCCGTATCTTCCTGAAAGCACAATTTCCAATATCGGCCGCCACTTGCCGCAGGGAATTCAGGAAAGCGGTAGGGAAATCCGTTCATTCATGCCAAGATACGGCAATATCAATGAAAGGAGAAACCAGTTGCACGAGGTCATAAGGCTCTCGGGTATGAACCTGGTAGTAAATGACATAGACAGGCCGCTAATCATTAAGGTAGCCTCTATATCTTCTGCCAGAATGCAGGTATACTTCATTGACAATGAGGATTATTTCCACAGAAAATTTGTATTCTCGGGAGAGGACGGCAAATTCTTTGAGGACAATGACGAGCGTGCAATTTTCTTTGCCAGAGGTGTTCTTGAAACAGTGAAGAAGCTCAGATGGAAACCGGATGTAATCCATTGCCAGGGCTGGATTTCACATATTCTCCCACTATATCTCAAAAAAGCCTACAAGGATGATCCTATCTTTACAGACTGCAAAGTTGTGCTTTCCCTATATGACGAGATTGCACAGGAAAGCTTTGCGGAGGACATGAAAGCAAAAATGGTCATTCCCGGTATAAAGAGCAAGGATGTGGATATCCTCAAGACTGCAAATGGCATAAATCTTGCAAAACTCGCAATCCAGAATTCAGACGGCATCATCATTGGCAGCCCAAAATTGTGCGATGAGGTTACAGAAGCCGTTACCGCTTCAAAATTGCCGGTGCTACCATATGTAGACCAGTCTGATTCTGCATATATTAAAGAGTATAACCAGTTTTACGACAAAATTTTAGGAGAAGATGCAGTTTAGACATACAGTTGTCCTTGCTTTGGCAGCCATATTCATGGCTGTTTCATGCGTATCAGTAGACAAGACAATGGGTGAGAATATGGTTCCCGGCAACCAGGAGCTTGCTGTAAGCATGGCTGAGATTGAGGTACCGGTACAGTTGAAATCATCCCAGCCGCTCCAGACACTCTCTACCGAAGAGGGTACATTCGGAGCAATAAGGACCCGTGAATACGGACTTGTGGAGTTTGCCACAGCGGCAGACATATACCCTACCGTTTCGGGATGGGACTTTGGAAAAGATGCTGTTGTAAAAGGAATCTACCTGCTTGCAAACATCTCTGCAGTGTATTCAACCCACGACCAGCAGGAAGGAATCCCTCAGCAGGTATTTGTACACAGGACATACAGGAACATAGATTCCACTACCGTATACAACAACTCGTTTACATCAGCAGACTACGATCCCACACCGCTCAATTCCGGCGAGGTGGTATATTTCGGTACCGATTCATTGAAAATCCATCTGAACCTGGATTATGCCAAGGAACTCCTTAGTGCCACAAAAGCAGAAAGGGACACTGCAAAATTGTTTGCACAGAGGTTCAAAGGTCTGCTTATAAAATCCAACACTCCCGACGAGGGTACATATGGAGGAAGGGAGAACCTTATGAATTTTGGCATGGGAGCCCTTTATATCACCATCAACTTCCAACCTACCTGGAAAGAGGGTCTAAGCAGAAAAGATACCATTTTCTCTTTGAACTATGGCAGGGACTATTGCCTCAACATATCATCATATGAAAGCAATAAGCTACAGGATACTGCTCCCGACGGAGACCTGGCATTTGAGGGCGCCGCAGGCTTGAAGCCATATATAGACAAAGATGACCTTAAACAGGCAATTGAGAACTGGAAAGCAAGCCAGGGACTGCAAAACAAAGAGATTCTTGTAGCCAAGGCAGCACTGGTATTTCCATTTGAAATACCTGAAAACCTTGATATGTCAACATATCCTGGCAATCTGTACCCTTGCATAAGGGAGTTTGACACAACCTTCAATGCAAACCTGTTCTTTACAGCTCCCGACATCAATGCAGACGGAATGGAACTTGGCACCATGAACAGGTCGCTTTGCGAGTACAGGATGGACATCCCTTCACTTATCCAGGATTTTATAAGCAAGGATGCATCTGAGCTTGATGAGTTGAAACACAATATATGGATTATGCCTACCAAATCAGAGATAGACTCATACTATGGTGCCGAGACTCACAGCATAGAGAATACCACTTATTTCACAGGTAAACTCAACGGCAACAACACAAAATCTGAGAAAGGGGGCCCAAGACTGCATCTTGTATACACAGTTATGCAGTAATGGAAGCCCACGGTTCTCGTGGATAAATAAAAAAACAGGTTGGCAAATTTGCCAACCTGTTTTTTCATCTGCCTGATGGACTATCTGTTCAGCGCATCAACCTTGCCATCTACAATCCTCAACACACTCTCCACCAGTTCCTGCTGTCTGAAAGCTGCAGTATCAACTTCCGCTCTTCTGATATTGTACTCCACTATAAAGGTGTCGCTCTTGTTGATTCTTTCTACCAGCGATATCTCATATTCCAATGCAGAACACTGCTCCTGCACCATCTCCTTTACCTGCTGCGGCAGATTTCTGAAATCTTCTACCGAACGGCTGAACTCAGGCTTGAAACTCTCTGAGCACAACTGGGCTGCCCCCTCCAAATCATTTTTCAGAAACGCATCAAGGAATTTGTCTGCACATCCCTGAGCCTGGCTGGCCTTGTCTGCACAACCTGCAAGTAGACATACAGCCAAAATTGAAAACACTTTTTTCATATTCTCTAATCTAATTTTACTACTGTTATACCGGAGCCTCCAAACTGTATATCCTCATCCTTGCAGCTGACAACTCCCGGAACCGTACGGAGATATTTTCTTATCTCCTCCTTTAATATGCCGTTCCCTTTACCATGAAGTATCTTAACCTCACCAATTCCAACCATAAGGGCATCATCAATGAAACGGCTCACAATCTCCAGCGCCTCCATCAGCCTCTCTCCCCTGATATCTATATTTGGCTTAAAGTTGAGCTTACGCTCAGAAAGGCTCTCGGAATGTGAACTCATTGTCTTTGGAAGGCTCTTCACCGCATTGCTGAACTCCTTGTTTGAAATATGCTCCACATTGGCTTTCTGCACCTTGCTTATGATGCTTCCAACCGCAACATTTACCCAATTGCCGCCAACCTGCATCACCTCTCCAATGAGATCTCCTCCCTTAATCTTAACTTTGTCTCCAACCTTCAGTTCCTTTGGAGACTGCACCTGAGCCGCAATTGCCTGAACCGGATCTGCTACTGCGCCCCCCTTGCGGGCTTCACGCTGCTGCCTCTCCTCCTTTTTCTTCTTGCGTTCAAGGAGCTTGTTCATCTTGGCCTCAATCTTACGGTCGCTCTCAGAAAGGTTCTCCTGTTCAAGGGTACTGTTGAACTCCTCCAGTTCCCTACGGGCAGCCTTTGTACGCTCCTTCTCTGCCTGAGCCTCCTTAATTTCCTTGATTGTAGCCTCCACCTTCTTGTTGGCCTGCTCAATGATAGCCTGAGCCTCCCTTTTGGCCTCAGCCAAAAGCTGTTTCTTCACAGCCTGTATATCGGTAAGCTCCTTCTCATATTTTTCCGCAATGTTCTCAAGGGTCCTGTCTGTGTTCTTAATTCTGGCAAGCTTCTCATCAAGGGCTCTTCGGTTGCGGGATATCTTCCTGAGCTGCTTCTCCATATCAACATAGCCGCTTCCGGCATTCTCCTCAGCAACCCTTATGATATGGTCTGGCAAACCTATCTTTCGGGCCAGTTCAAATGCAAATGAATTGCCCGGAAGTCCTACCTCAAGCTTGTATAGAGGCTGGATATTTGCCACATCAAACAGCATTGCTCCATTAATGGCCCCGTTCACCTTCTCTGCATAGAACTTGAGGTTGGTATAGTGGGTGGTAATTACACCAAACACCCCTTTCAGCTCTATATTCTCAAGTATTGCCAATGCAATGGCACCTCCTGCTGTAGGCTCAGTACCTGTTCCAAACTCATCTATAAGTACCAGCGAGCTGTCTGTTGCCCTCTGGAGCACCTCTTTCATGTTGGTAAGGTGAGAACTGTATGTACTCAGGTCATTCTCAATTGACTGCTCGTCTCCAATATCAATGAATATGTCATCAAAAATCCTGAACTCGCTCACTTCGCTCGCCGGAACCAGCAAACCCCACTGGAACATATATTTCAGCATACCCACGGTTTTCAGGCATACCGATTTTCCACCCGCATTGGGGCCGGAAATCACCAGGATATGTTTGTCGGGAGTAAGAGTAAGGGTAAGTGGGACAATCTGTTTCTTCTCCTTCTTGAGGGTTGCCTCAAGGATGGGGTGCCTTCCCTTCACTATCTTGAGGGTTTCGTCTTCCGAGATGATTGGCTTGCCGGCCTCCATCTGCATTGCCACCTGCGCCTTGGCCCTTATGAAATCAATCTCCCCTATGAATCTTGCACCATCTATAAGTTCGGGAAGGTAAGGTCGCAAGAAATCCGAGAACTCCCTCAGGATGCGGAGAATCTCCCTCTGCTGTGCAAACATGAGTTCCCTCACCTGATTGTTCAGTTCAACCACCTCCATAGGCTCAATGAATACCGTCTTGCCTGTTGCAGACTCATCATAAACGAATCCAGGCAGCTTGCGCTTGTTTGAGGCGCTTACGGGGATAAGAAGACGCCCGTCCCTCACTGAGACACTTGCCTCCTCATCGGCAAGCCCCTCCTCCTGCGCCTTGCGGAGGATTGCCTGTATCTTTCGGGAAATTGAGCCTTCCTTTTCCCTCAGTGATTTTCTGATATTGAACAGCTCCATGCTGGCATTGTCCCTCACCTCTCCAAACCGGTCTACAATGGATTCTATCCTGCGCGAAATCTCCGGAAAGAACGTTATGGGTTCCGCCATGGCCTTAAGGTTGGGATACGCCCCCTCCTTACAGCCGCGGAAAAAATTTATTACACCCTTGAGGTTCTCCACAAAAGTATACAGGCGGTTCATGTTCTCAAGGGTAATGGAAGAGTACTCAACCTCAAGAGGCTTGAGGAACTCTATGCTGTCTATGAAGCCACTCTGTGGAAAACTGCTCTCAAACATGCAGATCACACGCATCTCATCCGTAAGGGAGAGCCTTTTCTCTATGGTCCGGGGATTGTGCGACACTTTTTCACTGCACACCCTCTCCTTGGCGTAATTGGTTGAACAACGCCCTGCAAGCTGCTCCTTTATCTTTTCAAAACCCAGTTTCTGCTCTATCTTTACCCAGTTCTCCATTTGCAATTATTTTTCCTTGCAAAGATAATATTATATATTTGCAAACTCTAAATTTACTTTATGACCCTACCACTTGGGATTACATTATATGTACTGTTCATAGTACTGGCCTACCTTATGGGTTCCATTTCCAGTTCAATCATACTGGGAAAGCATTTCTATGGAATTGACGTAAGGGAGTACGGCAGCAAGAACCCGGGGGCCAACAACACACAAAGGGTGCTTGGATGGAAGATAGGGTTGCTTGTGCTGGCATTTGACATTCTCAAAGGGGTTGCAGCTACCTCTCTGGTATTTTTTCTCCCTTTTCCTAAAGAGACAAACGGATTTGTCGGGACCCAGATAGTCTTTGGCTTTGCGGCCATTATGGGACATGTGTTTCCTGTATTCCACAATTTCAAGGGAGGCAAGGGGGTTGCCACAATGTGCGGGGTTCTGTTGGCCATCCATCCTTTTGCAGTACTTATATGTGCCACAATCTTCTGTATCATGCTGCTTATTACCAGATATGTATCAGTGAGTGTGATTACAGCGGTAACATGCTTTCCGTTCCTTGTAAACACACTTTTTGCCCTTTGGCTCGATCCTCAGGAGACTTTGGTAATAAAGATATTCAGCATAGTGGCAGGATGTACAATCTGGCTCTGCCACATAAGCAACCTCAAAAGGCTTTACCACGGAAAAGAGGAGAAGTTCATAATAAAGAAACCACTAAGGGAAAAATCATGTCCTCTTCCCGACAAGAAAAAAGAGTCCTAACTCTTATAAGAATTCTCAATAGCAAGCCTCAACTCTGTTATTGAGCCCATTGTCTTTATCTTCCCATCCTTTACAAAAGAGATGTTTCCCGTCTCCTCAGAGACTACAATCACACTGGCATCAGTCTCTTCAGACAAACCTGTAGCAGCCCTGTGCCTCATACCGTAATGGGCAGGAATATTTGGATTCTCAGTAATTGGCAGTGTGCATCTGGCAGCCACAATCCTGTCATTGGCTATTACCATTGCCCCATCGTGCAAAGGGGAGTTCTTGAAGAAGAGATTTTCAATCAGCCTCCTGTTTATCCTTGCATCAATGACATCGCCGGTCTCAATTACAAACTCCATTGAGGATGTATGGGCAAGCACTATAAGGGCTCCGGTTTTTGTTTCACTCATTTTCCTGCATGCCTGGGTAATTTCGTCGAGGGCACGCAATTCCATACCTCCACCCTTGTTTCCGAACATCTTGCTGAACAGCTTCAACTTCTCGTTGTTAAGGATATAGTTGTTTCCAAGGCTGAGAAGAAACTTCCTTATCTCCTGCTGGAAAAGCACTATGATTGCTATGACACCCACACCGAGCACTTGCCCCATAATCTCTGAAAGGAGACTCATATTGAGAGCCTTCACTACAGCCCATACTATGTATAATATAATGATTCCCAAGAATATGCTGATTGCAGCTGTACCTCTTATGAGTTTATACACATAATACACCAGAAGGCCTACGAGAAGGATGTCAACGACATCCATAATATGGATATTTATAATGTCAAACATATCAATCAAATACAATGAGTTCCAAAGTTAAAAAAATAATAGCATCGTTAGTGTAAAAAACTTATATTTGTAAAAAACTTAAATGTACATCATATGAAATTAAGAGCTTTATTTTCACTACTGGCTGCAGTTGTTATCCTTGCAGGCTGTGAGAAAGAAAATTACTCCCCACAACAGGATAATAACACCACAACCGTGATGAATGCGGGCCCGGTTATAAAAGGAAGTGTTATTGTAAAATTTTCGGAAGTGCCGCAAACCAAATCGGTAGCGGCAAAGCTGCCTGAAATTGGAATTACCCATATTGAAAGGCTCATTCCGGAGAATCCCAAATATGCCGCAAGACATAAGGAACATGGTCTTGACCGCTGGTACAAGATAAACTTCAATCCTGACGTTTCAGTTTCTTCAGCTTACGGAGCCTTGAAATCCATGGAAATAGTGGAAACCGTAGATTTTGTGCCGGTAACAAAAAGAGCTTCTGAATCTGTTCCGTTCAACGATCCATACCTTTCGCACCAATGGCACTACCACAACACCGGCCAGCAGGACGGATATGTGGCAGGTATGGACATCAACCTTTTCAAGGCATGGGAGGTTGAAAAGGGCAATCAGGACGTAATTGTTGCAATAATGGATGAAGGTGTGATGTACAATCACCAGGACCTTGCCAAAAACATGTGGGTAAACGAGGCTGAAAAGAATGGAGCCAAAGGTGTTGACGATGACAACAACGGATACATAGATGACATTCATGGTTACAACTTCTGCTCTTCAGACGGTGTGACATTAATCGGAACAATCCAGCCGGGAGACCACGGTACACATGTTGCAGGTACAATTGCAGCAGTAAATGGCAACGGTATTTTGGGTTGTGGAGTTGCAGGTGGAGACGGAACCGACCCGGGAGTACGCATAATGGTCTGTCAGAAGTTAAATGCCGCTGGCGACTACTCAGATAACGCTTCAGCATATGTATATGCTGCAGACAACGGAGCTGTAATCTCACAGAACAGCTGGGGTTATCTTGAGCCTGTTGATGTCCCAGCCTATCTGGTGGCTGCCATTGAATACTTCAATAAATACGCAGGAATGGACCCAAGCGGAAAAACCCAGGTTGGACCGATGGCTGGAGGTATCACCATTTTTGCTGCAGGAAACGACAATAGGGAAGTCAGTTCCCCTGCAATGATAGACCAGGTATTGGCAGTGGCTGCAACAGGACCTACAGGCAGAAGGGGAACATACTCATGCTATGGTAAATGGGTTGACATATCAGCTCCTGGAGGAGAAGGCAGCGTCGCTCCTGCTGGATACATATACAGCACAGTAACAGAGAATAAATTTGGAGGAATGGTAGGAACCTCAATGGCTTGCCCTCATGTATCCGGCGTTGCAGCCCTTGTAGTTTCAAGATACGGCGGGCAAGGCTTCACAAACACACACTTGAAAGAGAGTCTGCTCAAATCTGCAGACTACAACAAACTGTATGACGTGAATCCGGATTTCAAAGGCAACAAGACTTCATCACTTATTTCTACTCCCGACAAACTTGGAGCTGGCGCCCTTGATGCATACAAGGCTGTGACTTACCTAGGAGACGTGGAAGATGACGGTGATGACGATGAGCCTACCGATGCTATTCCAGATCCTGTAACAAAAGTTGAGGCAACTGCCACACCAAATTCCATTACTGTTACATGGGAGGCAACAGAAACTGCAGGCAAACCTACGTTCGAATATAATCTGTACATTAGCGAGAAGGACATGTCCGGCATGGATCTGAATCCTAATGATTACATTGAAGGAGTATCATTCGACAAAGTACACGGTGACGGTAAAAAAGCAGGAGAGAAGATTTCTTACACTTTCAACAATACGAAACATTCCACAACATACTACCTTGCTGTACAGTCGGAAAGTGTAACTTTTAAATATTCCGAGGTTTCCCCTCAGATAAGCATAACTACGCCTGCCAACCTTCCTCCAGCAATTTCTCCGGATGAAAATATTGCTGTTACACTGAAGGCAACACAGAAACAGAGTTTTGAATTCAACATTTCAGACCCTGAGAATGATGACCTTACAATATGGCTTGAAGAGGAATCTGAAGTGGTAAGCCTGAAAAGGGCCGGAAACACCGCCACCATTACAATTGATGCCAGCAAGGGTAAGCCTGGTACATATAGTACAACCCTTAATGTAAGGGATATAGCATACAATTCCGCAAGTGTGAATATTGAATACACCATCCTGCCAAACAGCAAGCCTGAAAGAACTAAAGAATTCGGCAACCTTGTTCTGGGCAAAGGTGAAAGCACTACATTCAACCTTGAAGAGTACTTCTCTGATGCAGACGGCGACAAGCTTTCATATGCGCTTTCAACAACAGAGAGTTCAGTTGCAGACTGCAGCATACAGGGCAATACCCTGACTATATATGCGACATCGTATGGAACAACAAAAGTTGACATTGCAGCTAAAGACGGCAAAAATGCGCTATCTCCAACAAGCAGCATCCAGATATTGGTAAGAAACACCAAAGAGGCAGCAGATGTATACCCAACCAGTGTACAGAGCACATTGAATATCCGAACTGCTACCGACGGCAACGCTGATATTCTCATCACAGGTGCTTCCGGAGCTGCAGTATACACAAAAACATCCGTTGCTACAGGACCTTTCAACCCTCATACCATCAACGCATCAGAATGGGGTGCGGGTGTATACTCTGTTGAGGTTACCGTCAACGGTAAAAAATGCAAGAAAACTGTTGTTAAACTGTAAACAATAAGAAGATGAAAAAATTGTCAATATTTGCAGCACTGCTGTTTGCTGCAACCCAGATATCAGCCCAAAGCGTTCCGTTTCTGAACGTAAATTCAGATCCGCACGCAGCAGCGATGGGAGGAAATACCCTCACAATTGGAGAGAATGCATTTACTGCAACCAACAATGCATCTGCAATGGCGTTCTCACAGAACAAGTTCCGTGTTGGAGGATCATACAACTCATGGCAGCCGGATTATATGGACAACAGCATCATAGGATTTGCAGGCTTTGCAACAATTGGTGAAAAATGGGCCGTAGGTATTGGAGGCAAGATGTTCGGCTACCAGTCATACGAGGTAACTGATGCCAACGGTGCACCAAAAGGAGACTTCACACCAAAAGAGAATGCAATTGAAGGCGCTGTTGCATACAGGATTTCAGAAAAACTGGCTGTTGGTGCAAACATAAGAAGCATCAGCTCAAAACTGGCAAAAGACGGATCTGCTTCAACAATAGGTGCAGACATTTCGCTTACATATAAAGCTGAGAACTTCACTTTGGCGGCAGCTGCAACCAATCTTGGCGGCAGCATTGACTACGGCACAAAAACCAAATATGACCTTCCGTCAATGGTTAAATTTGGAGGTGCATATATGTTCAACATTGCAGATGAGCAGAACCTAAGCGTAAACCTTGAGGGTGATATCCTTATGAACGATTCTGCATTCATGGGAAGCGCAGCCGTTGAATACTCGTTGAAAAACACCTTTAACTTAAGGGCCGGTTACCATATGGGCAACGAAGAGGCTATTCCTTCATATGCCAGCTTTGGTTTTGGAGTAAACTTCAAGGCATTCAACATAGATGCAGCATACCTTATGGGCGGCGGAGAGAACTCTGTCCTCAACGGCTCATTCGGTGTGGCTCTTGGATTGAAATTCTAAAGAGTGTCTATACAGAAAATGCCCTTTGGGACGTTGTCCTAAAGGGCATTTTCATATTCTGTCGGGAAGAGGAAAGCGGTTTCTTACAGACCAAATACCTCTTTAACTTTCTCTACTGAATCAAGTTTCTCCCATCCGAAGAACTGGACCTCTTTCTTAACCCACTGGCCGTTCTGTTTTACCTCAACCTCCTTGGTGTAAGGTTTTCTTCCAAAGTGGCCGTAAGCTGCGGTCTCCTCAAAGATTGGGTTGGTAAGCTGGAACTTCTCAATGATCTTTGCAGGACGAAGGTCAAACATCTCTCCTATTTTGCGTGCAATCTCACCATCGGTTACACCGTTAAGGTTGCAGGTTCCGCGGGTGTTTACAAAGATACTTACTGGCTGTGCAACACCAATAGCGTAAGCCAACTGTACCAGAATCTCCTTGGCAACTCCTGCTGCAACAAGGTTCTTTGCAATGTAACGTGCTGCATAAGCTGCTGAGCGGTCTACCTTGCTTGAATCCTTACCTGAGAATGCTCCACCACCGTGAGCGCCTCTTCCGCCGTATGTATCTACAATGATTTTACGGCCGGTAAGACCTGTATCACCGTGAGGACCTCCAATCACAAACTTTCCGGTAGGGTTCACGTGAAGGATGTAATCATCCTTGAACAATGCTGCTGTCTCAGCAGGAAGTTTCTCAAGCATTCTTGGAAGAAGGATGTTCTTGATATCGCTCTTGATGCGCTGCTGCATGGCTGAATCCTCATCAAACTCGTCGTGCTGGGTTGAGAGCACAATGGTATGGATTCTTACAGGCTCATCATTGTCGTTGTACTCAATTGTAAACTGCGATTTTGCATCAGGTCTCAAGTACGGCATTAGAGTTGTATTCTTTCTGATATCTGCCAACTCTGTAAGAGCAAGATGGGAAAGGTAAATTGCAAGTGGCATATACTCCTCAGTATCAGTACATGCATAACCGAACATCATACCCTGGTCACCAGCGCCCTGCTCGTCCTTCTCCTCTACCACAACACCACGGTTGATATCTGGAGACTGCTCATGAAGTGCAGAAAGGATACCGCAAGAATTGCCGTCGAACATATACTCTGCCTTGGTATAGCCAATCTTGTTGATCACACGGCGAGCCACCTGCTGGATATCTACATAAGCATCCTCGCTTCTAACCTCACCTCCAATTACAACAAGACCTGTGCTCACAAAAGTCTCGCAAGCAACTTTACTGTCTGCGTCCTGACGAAGGAACTCATCAAGGATTGCATCTGAAATCTGGTCTGCCACTTTATCTGGATGACCCTCTGAAACAGACTCTGAAGTAAACAAATAAGACATAATTCTAAAAACTAAATTAAATTAATACTCCCGATAACTCCCTGTACCACAAGAAGTATACCGATTAACAAAATTTAGTGCAAGATTTTGACTTTGTGCTGAAATGATTGGAATCGTTTTAGCATTTTTTAATGTGGTTGCAAGCAGTCAAATCCTTCCACTATCGCCCTAAGCGGCTGCAAAGGTAATATAAATTGTTAATATCCAATGCATATTACACAAATTTTGGCTAGATTTGTAGAAAATGCAGGTCTATGAAGATGAAGTGGTGGAGATTGCTGTTTGACCTTTGCTTCCCCAAGTGTTGCGCGGTTTGTGGTGTTCAGCTGAATTATCACGAGGGGCATCTTTGCCTTGAATGTTACGCCGACCTCCCCCTCACCCACTTCTGGAGCGTGGAGGACAACCCCGCCCAAAAGATCTTCTGGGGCCGCTGCCCTGTAGAACGTGTCTACTCCCTTTTCTATTACACCAACAACTACCGCAAGCCGGTTCACATGCTCAAATACGATGGCAATGTGCCTGTAGGAATGTACCTCTCCAGGATGCTTGGGGAAAAGATTGCCTCCTCACCCGATGTGCCGGCTTTTGACTACATAGTCCCCATCCCCCTCCACTGGCGCAAGAAACTCAAAAGGGGATTCAACCAGTCTGAAACAATTGCCCGCGGTATAGCTACCGGGCTTAAATCCGCCGGTGCCGGCAACCCTCCCGTCCTGGACAATCTGCTCCAAAGGGTCCAGTTTACCAACACCCAAACCGCCAAAGACCGCCTTGAGCGCTGGCACAACGTTGCCTCCGCCTTCCGCCTCAACACAAAGAACAAGGTCATTCCTCCTCCCGACAGCCACCTTCTGCTTGTGGATGATGTCTTGACCACCGGCGCAACGCTGGAGGCCAGTGCGGCAATTCTAGTGGAGGAATTGGGGTGCAGGGTTAGTGTTGCTACGTTGGCGTATGTGGAGTGAAATAGATGCTTCTTCTTAATAGTTTAAGTATATTTGATGGCATATATATTGCATTATGACATCACTTTGTATATCTTTGTAAAAAAGAATAAAATTATGGGACAAATAGCAACAACCATCAGAATGGATGCAAAATTGAAGGCAGAGTTTGATAAACTGTGCGAAGAATTTGGCATGAGTGCCAATACAGCATTCAATATATATGTTAAGACAGTTATACGTCAGAGAAGGATTCCTTTTGCAATAGAGGCTGATCCTATTGATGACGTGATGGAGAGAGGAAGAAGGGCATTCTATGAAATGCGCAGAATTGCTGCAGAAAATGGAACTGCAGGCATGAGCCTTGATGAGATTAATGAGGAGATAAGATTGGCCAGAAGGGGAGAGTAATATAAAGCACTTCCAAAAAGCCGTTTGTGGTTACACCTGCAGAGATGCTTCAGATTATCCAAGAGATGGATTCGCCTAAGCACGGTATGTTTTCTGAGCCTACTGTGCGCTATGGCAAGAAGTAGGGCACTACTTAATTTGTCTATCAACTTCAATAATATTCAATGAGGTTTAATGATTATGGCACCAATCCAAAAAATAGTCATAAGCATCCTTTTCCCCCTTTGTGGAACTGGATTTGCAAAAACCGCTTGACACCCCTCTACTCCTATAATCCTTTATTCTTTCTTCAACCTGGGTGTACTTGCCGGCATGCAGATCCATAGTCAATGTATATATGGGACTTATTCGGCCATATTCCCCGCCATTTTCCGGACAGAAATTATCGGGATTGGGATGTTTTGCAAGAAAAGTCTGTATATCTTTATCTATTCTCTGAAACACGTCGTTAAGGGTACTCTCAATCTCCTCCGGTGAATAGTCAAGAGCATGATTACTGTCAAGAACACTATAT
The DNA here is from genome assembly GCA_017631435.1 of Bacteroidales bacterium. GTDB lineage: Bacteria > Bacteroidota > Bacteroidia > Bacteroidales > UBA932 > Egerieousia. Next base: position 31,108 of record JAGBTG010000037.1, read on the forward strand.
TTTGCAATCAACGGAGCGCTAACTGCGAAAACCCCCAACCCACGCAGACTTTTTCGTTCGTTTTTATTGCTTGGCATATCAAAAACATCCCACCATAAGTCATCAATAAAGAGAGGTTTGATACTAAGACTTATTTCGCTCAGAACATAACCGACTATGTCAATATCCAGACAAATAAAGTATCCGGATTCAATTTTCCATCCAATATAACTGCTCAGCCTCCAGCCATACTGCCGGGCTACACTCTTCAAAATTGTCTTTTCTTTCTTTTCAAGTTCCCTATATAACGGAAGTTCCAACCTTTTCATAACTCAATAGTGCATTATTTTCAAAGATAGCAATTATTAACATATGCAGATAGGGCTGTTTATTTGATTTATATACTTATATCACTCTAATGTTAGGTTCTTACCACCGGAGCCACGCTGGCGTATGTGGAGTAAAAGCCTATAAAATTGGTTGAAATTCATTATATTTGCTTTAACAGCAACTGAAACCACCCATTACTATGAAAAGACTCATCATAGGGATTATCATACTGAGCCTCCTTACTTCCTGCGACTCTTACCATAAGAATTTGAAAGGGACAAACTTCAACGTGGGATGGATAAATCTGCCGGAACTCACAACCATCAACTACAATGACCCCAACGGTGGATGGCTAGGTGTTACCGAGCAACGCATTACCGATGTATACTGGAATGAGGAGTATATCCTGGCGAAAAGATGCGAGAACCGGACTGATTCCATATTAGGATATTATATCATCAAAATCTTGCCGGATACCACACGCCCTGTTCCATGGAAAAGATACGGTCTGCTAACCTGGGAGCAATACACCTGGAAAAGGGACTCCCTCGGACTTGAGGAGTCCAATATGAGGCACATCAATCTTTTCTGATTATTCTTCCCGACAGAAACTTTGTGCACATGAGAGTGCTTTCATGCACAAAGTTGATTCCAACGAAGATGTTTGCGCATAGAAAGGCCGTTTGGTGCGCAGAGTTTGGCAGGAGATACAATAAGGGCCGCCATCAAACTTTGGCAGCCCTTATTGCTAGTCAATTATTGTTATTATCGTATTGAGTTCATCCGGGTTCTGCACAAGCAGTATGTCCAACTCCGTTGTTTCTGTTACGGTCACTTTCTTTTCGTAGTAGCCAATATACTTGAAACTGAGTACTGAATTCTGGGGAACGGTAATATTATATTTGCCTGAAGCGTCTGATTTCCCTGAATACAGGATCACCTCCTTCCCTTCTTCAGAAACACCTCTTACAGATACAAAGGCACCAATCAGTGGAACTGCTTCAGTTGAATCCCTCACTACTCCTGTTATTGTAACCATCTCAATCTGAGGCTCAGGCTGGGGCTGCTCTTTCTTGAGGGCATTCTGCTGCATCTCCTCTGTGCTCAACACCCTCAGCCTCTCACCGGCATCTTCTGCCACTTTGCGTTTCCAGTGCTCGCTGTAGCCTGGCTGGATTGGGTTGGCAGGGATATTTTTGCCGGCGCCGTTGTCCTGGAAGGAGCCGTCGGGATTCTGGCGCTTCACATTGCCGTCTATGTATTTTACAAGGAGGTACTGGTCAAGTTCAGTCCACTTTTTGAACATCCTGTCTGCAAACTTGTTGCTCCACTCTGTAAGATATTTCTTCACCTCTTTAGGCTTTGTATTGTAGATTCTCAATGCCTCTGCGTCTACTGTAGGGATGATTTTCATAGCCCCGAGTTCGTGCTCCGCTGCAGCTTTCTGAATCTCGGGAGCAAGGAGGTTGTACCTCAAGTATGCAAACTGTGCTACCCTGTTGAAGAGCCAGAATGCAGAGGTTGGGGAGTACTGTGTCATATTTCCATTGCCCACTGCAAAGCAGTTTGGAGTCTTGAGGCCACTTGAGTAGATTGGGGTAAGGCAAGAGGTTGCCGCATCGTCAACGCCAAACCACAAGATACCGCCAATTTCATCTGGCAGCCAGTTGCGGGCCTGGCCAAGGAGCCAGAAACCGGTCTGCTGGGTGGCAATGGCACGTTCGTTGGTGTAACGGACGCTGTCTACCTCAAATGATGAAGGTCTCCAGCGGTAAGGGAGTTCAAATCCACCGGCACCAATGTCTTTTCTCATATCAAGCGGGGTGTTCTCGTAGTGGTCGCGCATTACATCTGCCACCTCCTTTACTGTAAGCTTGTGGGCAGGTTTTATGTAAAGGGGCATTTTGTTTGCAGGGTTTGCACCGCTTGCAAAGTCAAAGTAGTCCATTGCAGGCCTCTCGCCAATCATTCCTCCACCAAGGATGTTGAATGCAGCCCACACTCGTGCCTCACAGGCACGCAAAGCGCTGAAATCTGCAGGGGCATAGGTATCACAGAAACTGAAATCCTCATCAGTTCCCTCATACAGGCCGGCCTCACGGGCAAATGAAACAACATCTTTTGAGTAAAGGCAGTTTTCTGTGTCTGAAAAAGGTATCTTGTCTATTCTCGACTGGTTTGCGTGGGCTGAGATATATCCGTCGGGAATACGGATGGCTACCCATACTGCACCTTTGTTCTCGTTTTCCCCTTTTGCGTTGAGGCGGGTTCCCTTGCCAATCATCTCAAGGATCCAAGCCTCGTTCTTGTCGGCAATGGAGAAACTTTCTCCGCTGGAGCAGTAGCCGTATTCCGCCACAAGAGAGGTCATTACCTGTATTGCCTCACGGGCACTCTTTGCACGCTGGAGGGTGATGTAGATGAGCGAGCCGTAATCAATGATTCCGGTGGTATCTACAAGTTCTTCCCTTCCGCCAAAGGTGGTTTCGGTTATGATGAGCTGGTGCTCGTTCATATTGCCCATAGTGGAGTATGTTTTTGGCACCTGTGCTATCTCACCCAAGAAATGTCCGCCGTCCCACTCAAAAACCTTGAGCTTGCTCCCTTTTGGGAATACTCCGGCAGGGGTGAAATAAAGTTCTCCGTAAAGGACATGTGAATCTGCAGAGTAGGTTACCATCACCGAGCCGTCTTTAGTGGCCCCTTTTGTTATGATAAGGTTGCTGCATGCGTCCGATTCAACAACTGCTGCCAACATCATTACTATTGCGGCAAATGTTCCAATCAATCTTTTCATATTCTATATTTTATCCGTTTTTACTATCTTAGCGCCGAATTACAAATATAAGAATTTTATGAGATACACTATCTTATGTTTCCTTACTGCAGCGGCACTGCTGTGTTGCAATTTGGCAAATGCACAGGATCCCCAGCAGAAGTCTCCGGAGGAGATGGCCATTGAGCAGGCCAATAAACTGGAGAAAGAGCTCAACCTCAACAGCACCCAGCTGTTCTATCTTGATTCAATCCTTAGGCAGAACTATACCGGACTCTATGAGGACATTGAAAATGCCAGAGCAAGGGGCAGCCAGGACCAGCAGACCTACAAAACCCTGAGCGAGAAGTGGATGCAGAAAACATTCAATGCCCTTAAAGGGGTTCTCGACGAGCAGCAGTATATCCGCTACCTGAAGATGATGGGCAAAGGAAAAGAGTACAAGAAAGGGAAAGACGGCCTGTACTACCTTAAGGAAGACCTTAAAAAGAAAAAGAAGTAAGGGATTGCCTTACTTCTTAAAGATCAATTTTATAGTATTGCGGTTTCCGCTCCTTGAAGTATACAAGGTAACGGAAGCCGCATTCTTTTGCCACGGCGGCATATTTTGCAAATTCGTCACCTATGCGGTCGGGGTTATGGGCATCCGAACCAAGGCTCAGCGCATCACCTCCAAACTCCCTGAAACGTTTCAGCACAGCAGTATCCAGCACCGGCACATACCCCTTGTGGTTCTTGTAGGTCTTGGTGTTTATCTCCATTGTCTTGCCCTCATGAGCCAGAAACTGGAGGATAGGCTCCAGCCAGTCGCCAAACTCTGCCATGGTAATATCCCTGCAACCCGGCCCGTAAGGGGAGTATCGGGCCACGTAATCATAGTGTCCCAAAATATCAAAATCCCTGTATTCCAGCGCCGTGCTGTACATCACCTCCAGAGTATTGCTGAACGCTTTCCTATAATCCTTATCTGTATAATAGGTACCCATATACGGGTCTGCTCCGTCTACAAAATGAATTGATGCAATTACAGTATCAAAACTGTATTGCGAGGTAAATGTCTTTATCTTCTCCATACTGGCAGGCTGCAGCCCCACCTCAATTCCCTTCATCACCTGAAAGCCGCTCTGCTGTATCTGCGGAGCCAGTTCAAGGGTAACCCTGTCTATCTCTGCCTGCTGCTTTGCAGGATCAAAGAAAAACTCCTGATCCCGCGAGGGAGCATCAATATCATAATGGTCTGTAATGGCTATTCCCCTCATCCCCTTTGCAATTGCGCTGGCAATGAGGCTCTGCACAGATGCAGAGCTGTCGGGAGAAAAAGTGCTGTGATTATGGTTGTCGAAAAATTTCATGGCGCAAATATAGAAAATTTGTAATTTTGTAAGGAAGCATATGTTTATGAAAAGTTCTATTCCCGACAGATTGAGGGACACCCTGCAACTGTGTTCCCTCTGTGCACTCCTCTACCTTGCATTCACCCGCGGAGCCCTTTACAATGCCGGCACACTGAAGGTTCTGGCAATATGGCTCATTGGGGTGGGAGGCATTCTATTTGGGAAACTTTTCTGCAGCAACCTCTGCCCTTTGGGGCTTGTTCAGGAATGGATTGCAGACCGCCGCAAAAGGGAGTATGAAATTTTCAGCAGGTGGTCTCTTCCCGACAAATCCTTGCGCAGCATAAAGTATATCCTCCTTGTACTGATGTTTATAGATTACGGCATCTTTCTGGCCAATGCAGTTGCAGCAGTAATACTCCTCTCCGTACTGATTTTGGGAAACATGTCCTTCTGCAAATATCTCTGTCCGGTAAATGCTGCCAGCAACATTTTCCGACTCACAGTAATGTTCATGCTTGTACTTATGGCACATTGGGGACTTGCCATGGGAGGCATTGAAGTTCCGTTATGGGGAGTTGTGGCAGCCATGTCGGCTGCAGGATATTTCCTTGAAATCTATACAAAGAAAGCTGAGTTCAACATCTCCCTACTCCACATACACAGGGATATCCACAAATGCAAGGAGTGCGGCAAGTGCGTGGGGGCCTGCCCGTATAAAGTAGACATCACAGCCGTAAAGAGGGTTGTGGATATAGACTGCAACCTTTGCGGAGAGTGTGTGAGGGAGTGCGGCAACGATGCCCTTAAGGTTGGAATCTGCAACACCCGCCCGGGTCAGAACAGAATAAGGGGAGTGTGGTTCGCCCCCCTTGTTACTCTTGTCCTTATCTGTATTGCCTTGTGGCTCCTGCTCAGATAGTTATTTGATATCCAAGTCTTCCAGCTGTACCAGCTTGTTTACAATCGCATAGATTGTGAGGCCGGCAGGGCTGTGTATCTTCAACTTGTTCATAATGTTCTTCCTGTGGGTATTTACAGTGTGCACAGAAAGGAACATCTTGGCTGCAATCTCCTTGTTGGTAAGGCCGCGTACAATATGCACCAGCACATCAATCTCCCTCTCACTCAAGGACTCCTCCTCCACTTTCTTTACGGAAGTCTGAGCAAGGGTCTCTTCCATCTGCCTGATCTTGGGCTCAAGCAGTGTATCCTCAATGAGGTTATGGCTCTCAAGGTCCTGCTGGCAGACAAAAATATCGTACAATACGGTATTGAGTTCATTGGTTGCTCCCCCGGGATAATATTTTACTATTATGTCTATCAGCTCTCCCAGACGCACGTCAATTGAGTTGTGCTGCTCACTGAAGATATGCTGGTTCTTTCCAGGAAGGGGCTCCCCTTTCTTGTATGCCTCAATGAGCCTGCTCATATAAGGGAAGATCTCCTCATTCTCCTGGTTCATGTGGCGCTCCACCTCAGCTGCATAGTCATCAAAGTAATTGAGTATAAGATACTGCATCTGCTTCCCTCCCCCCTCAACGGCTTTCTCCAATGCTCCCCTCAATGCAGGGAGCCTGTAATCTGTGTAGTAAGTGTGGGATTTCTGGAGATACAGGATAAGTTCCTCTACAGAGAACTCCACATCATCCTGCTTGCTGTCGGGATTATTGAAAAGGTTTACCACTGCCAGAAAGGTTTTGCAGTCTACCCCACTCAGGCGGCAGACCTCCTCAATGCTTTTGTCACCTACACCCAAGGAGATTCCAAACCTGCTGAGCATGTTTAGCAGACGGTAGTTGGTGGTAATGAGGGACTCCATCTTGTCCCTTGCTGTAAATATTCTCTGATCCCTGTATTCCATATGCTTGTCCTTAACTTTTTACAAATGCAACGCAGACCGCCTTGGCGTGACGGTCTGCTATTAAAAAACAATAAAAATGGCTTTACATCTATCTTTACATATGCAAAGATAACAACCGCCTTGCAAGCCCCAAATACCTGAAATATGGTATTTTATTGTTTTTTGGTCACTACAGCCGTAACTGAAATTACTATAAGCAACAATCCGGCCACACTTCTTGCCGTAAGGCTCTCCCCAAACAGTGTCACCCCAAAGAAAACTGCAGTAAGCGGCTCCAAAGCGCCCAATATTGCAGTTGCCGTTGATCCAACGTATACAATGGCTTTTGTTGCGCACAACATTGATATTACAGTAGGCAGAAGGGCAAACGCCAGCAGATCTCCCCACAGGTACCATTTTGTAGGGGTGTGCAACTCACCTTGGCATACAACCGCTGCGGCAAAAACCAGGAGTCCGGTAAGTATGACATAAAAGGTAACCTTTACGGAAGGTGCATCTTTAAGCACTGTCTTGTTTATAGTTATAATGTACAGCGTATATGCAAGTGCTGATCCCAATACCAGCAGCACCCCAACCACGCTTAGGGTAGCTCCACTTGGTGCTTTGTAAAGAAGTCCTATTCCGGCAGTTGCCATTGCTATGCAGAGCCATGTACCCAACTTTATCTTCTCCTTAAAGAAGAGGGCCATTATGAGGGCAACCATTACCGGATATATGAACAGTATGGTTGAGGCAATGCCTGAATCCATATAATGGTAACTTCTGAACAGGGTTATGGATGAAAGTACAAAGAAAATGCCCACCATCATCATTGGAAGAATCTCCTTTTTCCCAACTGCAAAACACTGCTTCCTGCTGCGTACCAGCAAAGCCACCATAGGAAGGGCAAAAAGATACCTGAAGAAAAGGACAGAATCTACAGCCATACCGTCTGCATACAACGGGAGGGCAAAAAGGGGGTTCATGCCATAAGTTGCTGCAGATATTGCCGCCAAAATGTATCCTTTAGTTCTGTTTGTCATCTTTTTTCCTGTATTATCCGTACAAAATTAATAGGATTATTCCATATTCCAGGGGCCTGGAGGGCACTTTTTTCAAAAAAACTGAAATTTTTTGAAAAAATTTTAAAGAAAAATTTGGCAGTTTAAAAATTTTGCGTACCTTTGCAACCGCAAACGAGATAAGACGCGGGATTCGTCTAACGGTTAGGACGGAAGATTCTCATTCTTCAAATAGGAGTTCGATTCTCCTATCCCGTACAAAGGCTTCCAAATTTGGAAGCCTTTTTTTGTGAATATGAAACAGCATATTGCCAACGACATCATCTTGCAGTCGCACCCTATGGTAGACGAGCTCCGGAGCACATCTGCAAACGGAGCCAAGGGACGCTTGCTCGTAAAGCAGGAGAATCCGTACCATTCCCATAACCATATTTGCGAAATTGGACTTATGGAGCACATGGTCCAGTGTGCCGTTGCCAAAGTAAAGCAGAAGGCTTTACTGAAAGACAAGGGCTACACATCGGCCACAGTGAGCGAAATAAGCAGATTCAGTCTCAATTTCCTTCCCAAAACAAACGAGACAATAGAATCGGCCGTAAAGGTAACAAGCATGCAGGGGGGAAAGGCAACTGCAGTTGCAGCCGTATATGTAGAGGGGGAGGTTGCTGCAATATGCCGGATAAACATAACTCTCAGATAATGATGAAACTGCAGGATACACTATTCACCGTAAGGAAGATTTCCTACCCCAATTCAAACACCCGCCATGGAAAGTGCAAGATAAATCTCATTGCACAGCATCACGGGGAGGAATCTGCAGCCTCACATCAAATCATTTCTGAGACATCATTGCTGCAGATGACTAAAGAGTGTGCCCAGCACATGTCGCATGAGAGATACCTGATAAGCTCCATCCGCCAGTTCAGGCTCTTCCACCCGCTAAGTCCCGACAATATCCCCGCCATCATGATAGAGATCCATATTACCCCTACAGAAAAGGAGGGAACCGGCCTTGTGCACAGGATGAAGGCTGTGTGCACCAGATTGGGCGGTGACGGCAGAAAATTCTTTGAAATAGCAGCAGAACTCTCTCCAATCAAATAATTGGACTAGTTTTTTTCAATTTAAGACTATTTGAAATTGCAGAAAATGGGATACTTTTGCACCCTGTTTGAAAAGAGGGATGAAAAGGTATCTGATTTATATTTTTGCAATGCTCATTGCAGCCACATCTGCAATTGCCCAGACCACCAAGGTCAAGGGCACTGTAAAGGACGCATACAACGGCGAGCCTCTCCCTTTTGTAAACATCTGGTTCCCCGGTACCACCATTGGTGTAACCACAGATTTTGACGGCAATTACTCCATAGAGACCCGCCAGAGTGTTCCTGACATCCTCAGAGCCGAGATTCTGGGTTATGAACCCCAGGAACAGAAAATCACCCCAGGAGGTTTTACCTCTGCAGACTTTTCCCTCAAACCTCAATCCATCTCACTTGAGGGAATTACAGTAAAGGCAGACAACAGCAAGATAAGGGCATTCATAAAGAGGGTCAATGAGAGAAAAAAATACAATAATCCCGACAACCATGAGACCGCCCAGGGCAATATATACAGCAAGATGGAACTGGATATTGCCAACATCGACCCATTCCTCAAAAACAGGCTCATCAAAAAGAATTTTGGCTTTGTGGAGCAGTATATGGATACTTCTGCCCTCTCAGGAGAAGCATACCTTCCCATAATGATAAGTGAGTCAACCGCAAAATTCTATAAGGGAAAAAATCCGCCTGTTTCCAGGGAGGTGCTGGAGGCAAGCAGGATATCGGGAGTGGAGGAGGACTACTCTTTGGCCCAGTTTACAGGACACATGCATGCAAATGTGAACCTTTACGACAATTTCATAGATATTTTTGCCGTAAAGTTCGTCTCTCCCCTCAATGACCACGGCTTTGTATACTACAACTATTACCTTATAGACAGTCTGGATATTGACGGAAGGAAAACTTACAAGCTCAGATTCCACCCAAAGATGAAATCCACCCCTGTCCTCGATGGAGAGTTTACCATAGACTCTACCACAATGGCTTTGAGAGATGCCCGCATAAAGATGGTGAAAGGGCTGAATGTGAACTGGATAAAGGATTTGGCCATTGAGGCAGACAACCAGCTGGTGAACGATACAACCTGGTTCAAAAAGAGGGACAAGCTGTATGTTGACTTTTCCATCACCACAAATGATGCCCTCAAGACAGCTTCATTCTTGGCCCATAGGGAGGTGAACTACACCAATGTGGTACTAAATGAACCTATTCCACACGAAATCCTCAAACACAGCACCAACGTGGTGTTTGATGAAAATATCCTTAACAACAGCAATACCTACTGGGAAGCCGAGCGCCCATATGCCCTCACCCAAAAGGAGCAGAATATCTACAACATGGTGGATTCAATAAAGAATGTACCTGTATACAACACATTGTACAATATTGTCTCCACTTTGTTTGGGGGGTATTATGATGCGGGGAACATTGAAATTGGTCCATACTACAAACTTTTCAGTTTCAACAACCTTGAGGGGGCAAGATTCCAGTTTGGCATGCGTACAACCGAAAGTTGGAGCAAGAACGTGCGCTACAGCGGATATGCCGCATACGGCACCAAAGACCGGGCCTTGAAGGGTGGAGGATCTGTTGAATACATGTTTGACAGACAGCCTACCAGAAAGTTCTCTGCAGGCTACAGGCGTGACGCCCTCCAGTTGGGTGCTTCCGACGATGCCTTTACAGAGGGCAATATCATGGGATCCCTTCTCTCCAAAGGAGACAGCCAGCGTCTGGGCATGGTAAACCGGGGAACAGTCTCATATGAACATGAATGGAGGGAAGGCCTTACCACAATCCTCACAGCAGAGACCAACCGCATAGGGAGCAATGAATATGTTCCCATGTTTACTCCCGACAGCATTCCGGTTGGGGCCGTAAGAAGTGCCACAGTGGGACTCGGTATGCGTCTGAGCTGGAATGAGATGACAAACCGAGATCACTTTGACAAACTGTATCTTTCTACAGACTACCCGATCATAACGGCAGATTTCAGGATGGGAATAAAGGATGCGCTGCGTGAGAGTCCGGAATTTTACAGGGCCGAACTGGGGATAGACTATGACTTGGCCATGCCTCCATTCGGAACTTCATACTTCAGGGTAAAAGCCGGAAAGATATGGGGAAAAGTACCTTATCCTATGCTCAAGCTTCACGAAGGCAACGGAACATACTTTTTTTCTCCACAGGCTTTTGCTTGTCTTGATTTCTACGAATTTGCGTCCGATGCCTGGGTACAGTTCTTCTATGAACACAATTTCAAGGGATTCTTTCTTGGAAAAATTCCTTTACTCAAAAGGCTCAACTTCAGGGAGGTAATATCGTTCAGAGGAGTAGTGGGTACCATTTCAGACAAGAACAACGGAAGTGCCGGACATATCGCCTCAATTACAGATACTGCAACAGGGAAAATCATTACAGAAGCCGATTCCCCTTATTTGCTGTTTCCAACAGGTATGACCGGGGTTAAAAAGCCTTATTTTGAGGCAGGTGCGGGCATAACAAATATCTTCAGAATATTCAGGGTGGATGCTTTCTGGCGCCTGAACCACAAGGAGAATTACCTTGGCGAGAAAAACACAGCTTGGGTAATAAACGTTGGGGTGGAACTCAAATTCTAGAACATACCCAGAAGGTCCTCACAACTGCCGCACGAGCGGAGATTGGGATGGACTACCACCCCCTCCACCTTTTCATGTTCCCAGGTGGAATGGAAAGGGATATAGATTGCATAGCCACCAATATTGAGCACAGGCAAGATGTCTGATTTCATTGAGTTGCCTATCATAAGGAATTCCTCCGGTTTGCATCCCAACCTGCCAAGAAGAGCCCTGTAGGTCTCCTCGTTCTTGTCATACATCACCTCCACCTTATTGAAATGCCCAGCCAGTGCCGAACGCTGAAGTTTGCGGTTCTGGTCAAGAAGATCCCCTTTTGTTGCCACTACAAGCTGATACTTGCCGCTCTTGTGGAGTTTCTCCAGCAGATGCTTCACCCCCGGAAGCACCTCCATGGGTACATTTATAAGCGAAGTTCCTATCCGTATCACCTCCGCCATTTCTGGAGGTGTAAGAGGCTTTATCCCTTCCTGTTCCCCTCTGTTGCTGAAACCTATTGCCGTTTCCATCAATGAAATGGTGAACGCCTTGGCACCATAACCGTACGGTGCCAGGTTTTTCAGTTCTGTCTGATACAAAGTGTCTATTATCTCCCGTGGAGCAGCAAACCGTTCCAAAACGCGGCAATATTCCGCCTCCGCCTGACGGAAGTAAGGTTCATTTACCCACAAGGTATCATCTGCATCAAATGCTATATATTTTACTCTTTCCAGCAACTGCTTCATATACCAGCCATATTCTGTCTATAGAGACTCTATAGTTGAAAAATAATCTGCAAACTTTGATCTTTTATATGCATCCACACTCTTTCCAGGCACTTTAAGGATCTTATCCCCTTGTTTTTCAAATGCGCCATTTTCAAGTGCAGGTGGAACATCAGCATATAGTTCAATCACTTTAAGGGCACCGCAACCATTGAACGCCCCTTCCCATATATGAGTTAACGGAGCTCTAATTATAACCTCCTCAAGTTTGTCACACCCGTTGAACACATAATCACCCAAAAAAGTTACGGATTCCGGCACTTCAACTTTTACCAGTCCGTCGCACCCTTGGAATGCACCACTATATATCTTCTGCACAGTGTTGGGCATATATATCCGTTCCAGTTTTTTACAACTGTTAAATACATAATCATTGATAATCTTTACTCCCTCCGATACTGTAAACTCTTCAAAAGCAGTTCCCTCAAAAGCGGATGCACCATATGCCTCAATACTTTCCGGAAGATAAAGCTCCTTAAGAGACTCACATCCACTGAACATTACATCCGGCACTTCTTTTATTCCATTCTGCAATGCAGCTTTTTCCAATGAAACACAGCGTCCAAAAACCAAGCGCCCAAAATCTGCGATCCCAGATGGCACAGACACCTCTTTTATTGAAGAACATTCCGCAAAGGCACTGTACCCAAGACTTTTAAGTGTAGACGGAAACTCAACACCAATTAATAAAGCACATCCTTGGAATGCTGTCTCACCAATTTTTTCCATGCCATATGGAAGATCTATGCTCTTTAACGACGTACATCTGTAGAAGGCCCTTTCCCCTATCTCCATCACATCCGGATGCATTTCTACATTCTTTAACATTGAACACTGATTACAGAAATCTTTAGGCACCTTCACCAACCCCTTTGGCATCCGCACTGATTCCAAATTTTCACATAATGCAAACACACCCTCCTCCATTTCTGTGATATTGTCGGGAAGAACTGCAACCTTTAAGGATTTGTCCTTATAAAAAGCATCTGCTCCAATTTTCTCAACGGAGCAAGGTATAAAAATCTCCTCCAGCGCTTCACATCCTTCAAATGCTCTACGGCCAATTGATACAACTCCATAAGGAATTTTCACACTCTTTATCTTCTGGTTATCTCTCATGAAACTATTCTTCAATTCCGGATGCTCCAACTCCATCAAAAATTCTTCCCCATCTGTTGTAGTATAGGTTAACACGTATTTACTTGCACCTTGGATTATCTTCACAAAAGATTCACTCATGCCATTATCGCCCACAAGCTTCACTTCTACGCTACGGACTTCCTCTGAATTGTTTGGCTCCAACTTGAACAAAAGCTCCTTTCCATTCGTATTTTCACCTGACACTATTGATATCCAGCCACTAGCAGATTCTGGAACCTGCACTGTACACGATCCACCGCCAATAATCTTTACAGGCACTATCAGTTCTACAGCATCCCACTGTGCATAATATTCAGAATATGGCGTATAAACTACCTCTTTTACATCTTGACGGATCTGAACCTTTTCAGTTATACCGGATGCCTCAAATGAAAGAAACCCCAACCTCTCTTTGTCTGACTCATTTTCCTGCACAGTAACTGTGACTGTTGTTTCATCACCTTTCTTCTGACACTTCAACTCCATCCAACTGTCTGCAAAAACAGTCCAGGCAACATTGGACATTACTGATACGGAAACTTTTTCACCGTATGCTGAAACTTCAAATACACTTTCAGTCACTGAAATATACGGAGCCGCAACTTCATTATTCTTTGAGCAAGATATTATTGCAAGTATACATATCAAAACCAAAATTACCTTTTTCATAAACTTTCATTTTAAAATATTCTCAAAGTTAGAAAATTTAGCATTCAATAGACTATCTTCACTTGGGTATTGCAAAAAAATGGCGTTGGGAAGACTTCATACACAGCATTGTCGGGAAAAAGGAATTCTCTCCGGAAAGATTCAGACTGCCGGCTGCCGTGGGGCATCATTATTACACAGACAGGGATTGTGGTGTATACCGCTCCGCCGTTGGCCCTGGCATCCTCGGGATTCCACCGGCTCTCTACGGCAAGTTCACCATCTCTGCCAAGATGTATCATCGAATAAGTGTACTGCATCCCTTTTTCCGTCAGAAGAGGATTTTCCATCATATCCTTATAGGCCCGCTCCACCGCATCTCCGTTGAGGGGGTTGAACCTCATTGTGGCATTCCCTTTTACCCATTCGTACTGTGTGAATTCTTCAGGTGCGTTTACAAGTTTCTGAAGGAATATTGTATCACCGGGCGAGATCTCTATCACCCCATCCTGCAAATTCATAATCTGGACACTGTTCTCCAGTTCGTAAAACGGCAGGGAAAAGACCTTTCTCTCCGGTTCTCCCCTCCGGTTCACCCCCTGCACAGTCACCTCAATCCTATACAACCTGTCCTTTCCAATTGAGCTCCACCTCACCGTTTCCAGCCCACTGCCCCGGTCTATTGTTGTTTCATCATAACTGCGGTTCACATAGTTATAGAACCTTACGGCAGGGGGAATCTTCTTCCCGACAAACACTTCAAAGCCATCCCCCACCGGTGAGATATAGTGGTTCCTGGGCAGTGCGGAACTGCCTCCAAGAATATAGACTGAATCTCCTGAATAATTGAAAGAATATACATCTCTGTAAAAATTTACCGCTTCTATTGTTGGAGGAGATGCATCTGCCGGTTCATACCCCACAATCTCAAGCGTTCTCAGCCCCTCCTCGCGCAGTTTTAGAGTATCTGAAGGATTTGCCCCACCACTGACATAAAGTTCTCCATTCAGTGCAAAAACGAGCTTTTCTACGGGGACATGCTGCACTTGCTCCTCTTGAGGCGGAACTGGCGGAGTATCCAACGGCTTCTGGTCACTGCAGCCTGATATTATCCCACTCAACAAAACACAGATTAACCTTACTTTCCACATAACTTTTTCTTGCCAAAGTATAAAACGGCAATGACTTTTTGTATAAATAGAGTAAAATCTCACCTTACAGGTGGAGTAAATTTTGGAATTTACTCTGTTATGGCCTTGGATAGGGCTGTCGGGAAGAAAACAAATGGGCATCCAATCTTGTTATATGGAAAAATTTCACACTATGTTACAGAATTTCCTTTTCCCAACTTATCACAACATGTGGTTTTCAACCCTGTTGCTTTTTTGCAGGATTGCATTCGGATCCATGTTCATAACCCACGGATTGCAGAAACTTGCAGGGTTCAGCATCCTCTCGCATTCATTTCCAGGTGTAATGGGAATGGGCAGCAAATTATCATTATGTCTGGCAATTTTTGCAGAAGTATTCTGCACCATGGGATTCATAACCGGCTTCCTGTACAGGCTATCCATGATCCCTATGATTTTCACAATGTGCATGGCTGCTTTTGTGATTCATGCCAAAGACCCATTCTCTGCAAAGGAGCTTGCATTGCTGTACCTTTTTGTCTTCATTGTCATGTACATACTTGGACCGGGCTCATTTGCTGCTGACTGGTTCTTTACCAAAAGATAGTTTGCAACATATGTAGCGCGAATTGTATTTTTTGCTATTTTTGTATCAAGACAATACTGTATACCTATGTTACTATCTAAACGAATCGCCGTAGACATCAATATTGCAGGTTGCAAACTCAAGCAGTACACCGCTACAATGCTCAAGCAGCAGAACATTGACCTTACACCGGAGCAGTTTCTTCTGATAGACCTTCTTTGGAACCAGGGCCCGCTTTCCCAGCAGGACCTTGCAGACCAGATGCAGAAAGACAAGAATTCCATTACCAAGCTTGTTGATGCAATTGAGCGCAAGGGCTTTGTTGTAAGACAACAGAACCCGAACGACCGAAGGTCAAATACGATTATCCTTACAGACTTGGCGTACAGCCTTAGGGATGATGCCAAAACAAAGGGGATTTCAATCCTCAACAGAATGCTTGACGGAATTCCAGAAGATGAACTGCACAGTTTTTTGCAGACACTGGAAAAATTGTGTTCAAATATGACTGTAACAGATTCCAACCGCTAGAACAGATAACAGAAAGACTTGTATGACAATAAACAAAAAAGCACCTGCATTGCTGCAAGTGCTTTTTTTGTTCAATTGAGTGGGCCCAACTGGGCTTGAACCAGTGACCCCCTGATTATGAGTCAGGTGCTACTAACCAACTGAGCTATAGGCCCC